>CAMDWT010000009.1 GCA_945877505.1 Crenothrix polyspora | reverse complement strand
TATTTAGAATACCTCAAAACAATAATGATAAGTAACAGATTGACCACCTAAAAAGCGCGATTGCAAATATCATACGCTAAGAACAATAAAATGCCTCGCACCTAAAAAATAAAACCAAAGCCTAAATTGAAATCATCTGGCAAATCGCCGGAGGCAGCACTAAAATTACGATAATCTGCTTTAATTACGACCTGAGAAATAGGCTTGTATTGCAAACCAAACTGAACAATATGCTGATTCAAAGTTGGGTCATTGCTAAAAGTATCGGGTGTTCCAGCCATAGTATTCAGCTTTTCATAACGGAAGAAAGGCGCCAAATATTGTTGCGTATCTTTAATCAGCCAAGGCAATACATCGTAACCAACTTCCGAATACCAACCGTAGTTTTGCGAACCAACCACGCCTTGACCGTTGCCTTTACCATCATTAGCGGCCGCATTGGCAGCACTAAGCGTTGCCGCATCGCTTATAAATCCCCATGAGCCCAACGCCCTAAATTCTAAGCCTCGATATTTCCATTGCACATGTGATTCGTAAATTTGCGTTAACACATTGACCTTTTGACCATCAAACGCCTGATTTTGGCCGGAATTGCCAACATAAGCAGAACCACCAACATTAACCCCCGGCAGTGCCTCTGGATCATAATTGACTTGCCCAACATAACCGAAGTTTTCAGCAAGGGCCTGACTTCCACCCCCTCTACCTTCACGAATTCCTGCTGAACTAAAACCTTCCGCATTTAACCCGTTAACAACATAGGCTGTATAAGTTAGTTCTGGAGTTATGGCACCAAAAAAACCTGCCCCCATTTCTCGCCATGTAGAAGGTATTATTACTTGCTCAACAACAGGTCTATGATTACCAAAGAAAAATAATGGCTCATGAATACGGTTGACCATACCCATCGGCATTAGAACTAATCCGGCACGGATATTGGCAATTGGATCAATAAAAAAATCTAATGAAGCAAATTCAACAGAAACTTCACCTTTTGATTCGCTGCCTTCTCCAGTTGTGCCATGTTCAAATTCAATCTCACTATTAAATAATATATTATCCGTAAATTTATAACCTAAATACATCACGATACGTTCAAGATCGGCATTGCTTGGATTTTTAAGCGTGCCATCAACATTCATTTTCCCTTGATCACTAACCACATCTTGATAAAAAGCCTCTCCATATCCACCTATAGATAAGCCTTTACCTATCTGATAAACCTTAGAAGCCGCTGGCCCCATACCATAAGAGCTTTTAAGTTGCTTTTCTTCAGGTATAGCCAAATTGGTGCGTAATTTCTCAACCTCTTGACTAAGAATATTAGTCTTACGTTCCAGATTTTTTACATCACTATTAGCAACTTTGGTTTCAGTTTTTTGCTCAGTTGCGGCGAGATCTTTATTGTCTGGATTTTGTCCCTTACTAGCCTGAATTTTATCCTCTCCGGTACTCATACTAGCTTTCATGTCATCGATTTGCTTTTGCTGCGCTTGGATAATCTTCCACATATCTTCCATTGTTTGCGGCTTTTCCAAGGCTTCAACACTCGCACTTACAGCGATTAATCCCGTAAACAACAGTCTTTTTACTAACGAGTTACTCTTAAACTTCATTTGCATATCCCCATATTTTCAGTTAAACAATTTTAACGTGACGAATATGTAAATGCAAATCATTATTATTTAGATAGGCTTTTCTATATTAGAGCAAAAACGCGAACTTCCTCCGTTAATAATTCTAAAAACATCTATATAAAACAATATCTTTCTTTAAAATAACTTTATTACAGTGCTATCTATTTAAGGGGGGGAAATAGACTTATTACCTTAATCCCATTCTAATATTTTCCACATATTGACCTGGCTGTCACCATGATCCAAATCATCTCGACGCACATCCATTTTACCGTCACCATCATTATCAAGAAAATAATAAGGAGGACCTATATCGGGTACGACTTTAATCATATAAAGCCGCCCCCCCCTACGATACTCCTGTATGGTTTTTTTACCTTTACGAATAATAGTGATATCTGGCTCTAGTGTTTCTCCACTTTGCACAGGTAATGGAGGATCTGGCACTTCTGGCATCGCATCAAGTATGGGCGGCGGCGGTTCCTCACCTGCAAATACTGGAAATACCGCAAAGGCAAGAAAACTCAGTAGAATTAAACGACGCATGATAATGGCCTATTCATAGTAAAAATGGGCCTATCTTATTATAGTTTTTAGCGATACGCTTGATTAAAAAAACCAGCGAGGAGACTGCAGGCTAAAAGAACACACCATAAACTTTTATAAACTAGAAACAAAAACTAAACGCTATATTGTGTTTTAAGCTTAAAGAAGTTAACTAAAGCCTGAGGTATAATAATAATTTTATAAAGGTATTCATCGCATGAAAAGACTAATTGAAACAAGAATAGTAAATCCTTTGCTTGAGCAATATGGCCTACCTGCCTATAAGACACAAGGATCAGCTGGTGTTGATTTGGTTGCCTGCATTAAAGAATCAATCACCATAGCCGGCGGCCAAAACATTCTTATTGACACAGGTTTAGCTGTAAACATACAAGATCCTGGCTTAGTCGCCGTTGTTGCCAGCAGAAGTGGATTATGTTTGAACAGTCAAATTCGAGTAGGGCAAGGCTTAGGTATTATTGATTCAGACTATCATGGCGAGATCGGCGTTATCCTTCATAATGACGGTCTGAATGATTATATTGTTCAACCTGGCGAAAGAATTGCACAACTATTATTTATGCCGGTCGTACAGGTCGCTTTTAAACTGGTTGAGACATTCACTACTATGACCGATAGAGGCGATGGCGGTTTTGGCCATACAGGCCGCCATTAAATTGTTTATATAAGGGATAATTTACTATTAACCTCAAATAGTCATTACAACCTATTAATAACTTCTTTTTAATAATGGAACGTAAAAAATGATTGAAAAAAGAACTGCGCACCAAATAGCTGATGTGCTAATTGAAGCGCTACCTTATATTCAAAGATTTAAAGGTAAAACTGTAGTTGTTAAGTTCGGCGGCAATGCCATGGTTGACGAAGCATTAAAGCATAGCTTTGCTAGAGACATCGTTTTGATGAAATTAGTAGGGATAAATCCCATTGTGGTTCACGGAGGCGGCCCTCAAATTGGCCAACTACTGGCAAAACTTGGAAAAACAACTGGCTTTGTTGATGGGATGCGTATCACCGACAGCGAGACCATGGATGTGGTTGAAATGGTCTTGGGAGGCTTAGTAAACAAGGAAATTGTTAATTTAATCAATCGACATGGTGGTAAAGCTGTAGGTTTAACGGGTAAAGATGGTGATTTCATACGAGCCAAAAAGATTCATCTACAAAAGTCGGCTATAGAAGCCCATGCTTCAGAAATAATTGATTTAGGTCATGTCGGCGAAGTCACTAGCATTGACCCATCGGTTGTTGATATGCTCGGCCGCAGTGATTTTATTCCTGTTATTGCCCCTATTGGTGTTGGCGATGATGGCCGATCGTATAACATCAATGCCGATTTGGTGGCGGGTAAAATTGCCGAGGTACTGAAGGCTGAAAAATTGATTTTATTGACTAACACGGCCGGTATTCTTGATAAACAAGAAAACTTGCTCACTGGCTTATCAATAAACGATATAGATGATTTAATTGAAAATGGCACCATCTCTGGTGGCATGATCCCTAAAACACGTTGTGCTACCGATGCCTTAAAAGGTGGCGTGAATAGTGTTCATATTATCGATGGTCGCGTTGAACACGCTGTATTACTTGAACTCTTTACTAATCAGGGTGTTGGAACTTTGCTACTTAGAGCATCACGAGATAAAACATCGTTAACATAAGCTCTAAAAGAAGATCTGATGTTTTCAACTTTTTTACTGGCACATAATTCGTTGCCCAACAATGAATCACGGCAACGAATATCCAAAAAAAGCTGATAATCATCGTCATTTACAGCCAATTTTGACAACGACAAACTGATATCAGAATCTTTCGGTGGGGGGCGATTCATAATTAATTTTTCGTTATAAATATCAGTCGCTGTCGTTGAATGAGTTTTGACAAAAACACCACCAATTTCCCATGCTTTTTTACATTCATGATCATTCTCACAATAAAACAAACCGAGCTCATTTGCTTCCTGGATACTCGGTATTCTTGCCTTCGGCAACAGATCATTTGATGACTGGGTTAAAAATAAGAATCTGGCGACATCTGATTCATCTATTTTTTTAATTTGAGCTTGCTTTTCAATCTGCTTGCTAAGCGCCTCATTTGTATATTCAATTCTATGATGAATTAAAGCCAACTCATCACTTAAACTTTCTGGCACAGGCTGCTTTATCTGCTCAAAATTACTGGCTTCTTTTTGTTGCTTAGCAAGTTGCTCTGTAAATCGGCTTAAATTACCTTCAATAATATTTTTTTGCTTATTAAGCATTTCTGTTTTAGCGTGAATCGCTAAAAGCATCTCTTCTTTTGAATTGTAAGTACTTAATAACGCCTTGTCGTATATTTTTTGATGAGCGATTAATTCGTCCGCTTCTTTTCGGAGTTCCTCTAGGCGCTTATCTTGCTCTTGCTGCTCTTTAGTTTTAGCTTCTTCAGTTATTTCAAGAACTCTCCCTGTTTTACTTAGAGAGGCTCTGCTATGTTTAGCATCTTTTGGTCGGATCTGATCTGAAAAATAGACCTCTCCATCTTCGCCTACCCATCGATATATTTGTTTAGCCGATACCAATTGACTACTCAGCAAACTAAACAAGCCGATCATTAAAAAAACAACTCGAAAAATTCTCATTAACATAGGTTTTTTAATCAATCAATGGGTTAACAGTTTTAAAATTATAAAGTAAAAACAACACATATAAAATTTTTATCTACTACTACTTTTTTACCTAAACTAACTAATCAAACCAACTAGCTCATGTAATGGCGGCAAAACAACCATTTTTGCCAATTGCAACAGCAATAGTGCGGCCATAGGTGATAAATCTATGCCACCCAGGTTAGGTATAATCTTACGACAAATACCAAGCACAGGCTCAGATAACGTCGCTAAAATGGAAGCCGCCGCATTAAAAACACCAGGATTCATCCAACTCAGTATCGCTCTAGCAAAAATAGCAAAAACAAAGACATTAATGAGCAAAGAAATAAGCTGGGTAATTGATAGAATTGCCAAAGCCCCAATATTAAGAGTAACACCCTTAAGGAGCAATATTGAAAAATCAGCAACCATCTGTAGAGAAAGTATCAGTACCAATGATGACGTATCTATTTTTCCGATAGAGGGCACGAACCGACGTAAAATCTTTAAAGGTGGATGGGTTATCTTCACCAAAAATTGAGAAATTGGATTATAAAAATCTCCGCCGCACCACTGCAATAAAAAGCGCAACAAAGCCGCCAAAATATAAAGCGAAAAGAGGCTATCAATTAAAAAAATAACTGGATCCGTCATATAACTAGAGCCCATTAGGTATTCTCCGATTGTTTGGACATTTCAATTGAGCGATCTCGAGCGGCGTGTAATGCTTTAGAGACTAAAGCGGTAAAGCCACCTTCGTCAAAAACGTCTATCGCTCGTTGCGTTGTTCCGCCGGGCGATGTGACTCGTTTACGTAGTTGTTCTGGAGATTCAGATGATTCCAATGCTATTTTGGCCGCCCCTAATGCTGTTTGTTGAACTAATAAACTGGCGGTTACCTGATCTAAACCCAACGCTATAGCTGCCTTTTCCATTGCCTCCATGAGAAGAAAATAATAAGCTGGGCCACTACCAGAAACAGCGGTAACAGCATCTAACTGGGCTTCTTCATCAACCCAAAGTGCAATACCAACCGACCGCATAATATTTTCCGCTAAATCATGCTGTTCAGTTGTTACATTTTTATTAGCATGCAGAGCTGTAGCACCGGTTAATACAAGTGCAGGCGTATTCGGCATACATCGCACAATGGCTGTTTCATCACCTAGCCACTGACTAAGACTCTGTTGACCGATGCCTGCAGCAATAGAAACCACCAAGGGTTTTTTTTGCTGTATTAAACCAGAAATACTTTTTGCCACTGAACTAAGAATTTGAGGCTTAACGGCCAAGACAACCACATCAACCGCACTAACAACCTCGTCATTACTTGTTGACGTATTAATATTAAGATTTTTTTCCAGTGCTAACAGCGCCTCCGAATTAATATCAGATGCCCAGAGATGGCGAGGTGAATGGCCACTTGCAATCAAACCACTCATCAAGCTAGAGGCCATATTACCACCGCCAATAAAACCAATTTTTTGTATATTCATTTTTGCTACACGTGTTTGAAGTTAAACCTATTTTAACCTATATGAGGGCAGAGCAATAATTCACAAGACTTTTCCTATAAAATGCTCTGCACATTCTCGTTAAGAATAATAAACAAGGCTCATGATTGAAACCATTTATATAGAAGAAGCTATCTTAGAACACCCCCGTGTTATAGAGATTCTTTCACGCTTTCCACAAGCCAAAAAAATTAACTGTGGCCGCTATGGTGAGGTTTTTAATCCTAAAGCACAAAATTTTCGACGCCAAAAAGAAAAGCCAGCCTTGATATTGGCAGAAAAATTTAATCACTTTACGCTCGCTGCACCCGCTGGATATGGTATTGGTGCTAAAAACAATTATTATTTCTCTCACATGCTTAATTGTTTGTACGATTGCCGATATTGCTTTTTACAGGGCATGTATCAATCGGCTAATTACGTGCTGTTTGTCAACTATGAAGATTTTCAGGATGACATCAAACAACGATGCTTAGAAACACCTGATGAACCCGTTCACTTTTTCTCTGGTTATGATTGCGACAGCCTTGCTTTAGAACCAGTCACTCGCTTTGCAGAACAATTCCTACCCTACTTTGAAAAAATACCCAATGCTTGGCTAGAACTCAGAACCAAAAGCACTCAAGTAAGAAGTCTTTTAAATCGCAACCCATTTTCTCGCTGTATTATAGCGTTTAGTCTGAATCCTAATGACATCGCCATGAAAGTTGAGGATAAAGCACCCTCATTACAACGACGCCTTGATGCGCTCTGTAAATTACAAGCTCATGGCTGGCAGATTGGTCTGCGTTTTGACCCTTTGATTTATCAAACCGGCTACCAAGAACAATACCAAGAACTATTTGAACACGTCTTCTCAGTCATCAACATGAATCAACTACATTCAGTAAGTCTCGGTGTCTTCAGACTGCCGGATAACTATTTTAAAAAAGTTCATAAACTTTATCCGGATGAAAAATTGTTTGCCAGCCCCTTAGAAAACCGGCAAGGAATGATTTCCTACAAGCAAGAGCTAGAAAATGAAATGATCCAGTACTGCACAGAACAATTATTAAACTATATTCCAGTATCGACATTTTTCCCATGTCTATAATAAAACGAACTATTTTAGTGACAGGTGCCAGTTCGGGCATAGGCCGAGCTATCGCTCAAACTCTATTGCAGCAAGGTCATACTGTGATTGGCGTGTCACGTGATTGCCAAAAATTTACTCGGCAAATGGACACCTTTAAACCTGTACAAATAGATTTAAGTCGTCTCAACGAATTAGCCCCAAAGATTTCTCACTTACAACAACGCTTTCCTGATATTAATGCGGTTGTTTTTTCTGCTGGGGCTGGCCGCTTTGGCTCATTGGAAGAGTTTTCTTATCCGCAAATTGAAGCCCTGATGAACCTTAATTTCACTAGCCAAGTTTTTTTAACTAAAGCATTGTTACCTGCTTTAAAATCAAAAGCGCAGAGTGACTTGATTTACATCGGCTCTGAGGCCGCTTTAAAGGGTAGCCGCAAAGGTGCGATTTACTGCGCAAGTAAATTTGCTTTACGAGGGTTTACTCAAGCATTACGAGAAGAATGTGGCGGAAGTAATGTGAGAGTTTGCTTGATTAATCCGGGCATGGTTAAAACGGCTTTTTTTGAGTCATTAAATTTTGAACCAGGCGATCATGAAAGTAATAGTATTTCACCCGACGATGTGGCAACTGCAGTCGCTTATGTATTAGCATCACGACATCACATTGTGATTGATGAGATCAATCTAAGCCCCTTGAATAAAGTTGTGAAATTTAAAAAAGGTGGCACTTAGCCTAACACTAGGTTGTAGAAGATCTCCTCGCCACAAGGGTAACTTTTTCCTGCCGTTTTAAATAAAAAATAAAGTAAAATAAACACTATTACAATCTCTCAGTTCGTTAATCTTTAAACAGACATTAATAGGAAGACATGAAAAATTACAAAATCGCAATTTTAGCGGGTGATGGTATCGGCCCAGAAATCACCAAGGAAGCTATTAAAGTACTAAAGGTTATTGAAGAGCGCAATGATGTTACTTTTGAACTCATGCCTGCTGCGTTCGGCGCCTGCGCTTACTTTGAATTTGGTGATGCCTTTCCCCAAGCCACCATCGACATTTGTGATCAAGCCGATGCCATTCTTAAAGGGACTATCGGCTTAAGCCATGAAGAATCCAAAAAAATCCCTATTGATAAGCAGCCAGAACGAGGTGCGTTGCTACCACTTCGTCGACGTTATAATACTTATGCCAATTTCAGACCTGTTTTTTTGCCCAAGGCTTTAGGCCATTTCTCGCCCTTAAAACCCGAAATTATCGGTGAAGGCATTGATATTATTATGGTGCGTGAATTAGTAGGCGGCCTCTACTTCGGTCATAAAGAAGCAGGGATCAACGAACAAGGCTTACGTTATGTTAAAGAAACACTGGAATATGATGAATTACAAATTAGCCGAATTTTGCACCAAGCATTTAAATTAGCAAGTAAACGTAAAAAAATACTGCATAACATTCATAAAAGTAATGTTCTAAAGTCCAGTGTATTATGGAATGAAATACTCGACGAAGTGGCTGTAGAGTATCCAGATGTTGAAGTTATTCACCAATTAGTCGACTCAGCGGCAACAAACCTTTGCCTCAAGCCAACTCAATTTGATGTCATGGTCATGGAAAATATGTTTGGCGACATTCTTAGCGATCAAGGTGGTGGCATTTTAGGCTCGTTGGGTCTTATGCCCTCTGCTTGCCTAGGTGATGACAAAGCTTACTATGAGCCTTCACATGGATCTGCTCCTGATATTGCTGGAAAAAATATCGCCAACCCCTATTCAATGATCGGCTCAGTGGCCATGATGCTGGAAAACAGCTTTAATATGGCCGAAGAAGCCAAAAATGTTTGGACCGCCATGCAAGGGGTTTTTGGTGATGGTTATTCAACCGCCGATCTTTCCAAGCCAGGCAGTGGTGTTGTGATGATTAGCACCGTAGAGTTTGGTGACAAAGTTGTCGAAAAACTCAGACAAATGCCTAAAGTTTAACGAGTTATTCAACTTAAATAAAAAGGGCGAGACCTCTAATCTCGCCCTTTTTTATTTTTGTGTGCTTTTAAAATGTAATCACCAGAACGCTTAAAAGTCCTATGGCTTTTGATCACTAAAACACCACACAGTGGGAGCGATTTTAGCCGCGAAAAAAAACGCGGCTAAAGCCGCTCCTACAAAAACCGACTAAAGTTATCCACTAACGCATATCTTTACTGTAAAAAATCAAAGTATTATGTGAATCGTAATAACTATATCAATTAGCAGTGCAAAATATAATTCTCTATTTCCACTCTTGTATTAAACGTTTTCAACCTTATATTGTCTGTTGTTCATCCTTAACAATTCCTGAGAAATCCTGATGAGTACACCTTTAGTAAAACAACGGTTTTTGACACCTATCTTTTCCATTTGTTTGTTCATCTCCTTAACCGTGTCAGCGGCTGGCTTACCACCTTACGTTGATGGCCAACCCTTGCCATCTCTAGCGCCTATGTTGGAACATAGTATGCCTGCCGTGGTCAATATTTCCACGTCAACCAATATTCAGGTTAACGAAAATCCCTTAATGCAGGATCCGTATTTTCGTCAATTTTTTAAGGCCCCCAATCAATCACGTCAGCAACAAAAAAACAGCTTGGGGTCGGGCGTAATTATAGATAGTAGCCAAGGTCTAGTACTCACGAATAATCATGTTATTGATAAAGCCGATAAAATCATGGTTACCCTCAATGATGGTCGGCAACTTAATGCCGAATTAATAGGCACTGATCCCGAAGCGGATATTGCCATTATTAAAGTAACCGCCGAAAATTTAACGCAACTGCCTATTGCAGACTCCAGCCAGCTACGGGTGGGTGATTTCGTTGTTGCCATTGGTAATCCTTTCGGTTTAGGGCAGACCGTCACTTCCGGTATTGTCAGCGCTTTGGGCCGGTCTGGTCTTGGTATCGAGGGCTATGAAGATTTCATCCAAACCGATGCCTCCATTAATCCAGGCAATTCGGGTGGTGCCTTAGTTAATCTTCGTGGTGAATTAATTGGTATGAATACCGCCATTCTGGCGCCTACAGGTGGCAATGTCGGAATAGGTTTTGCGATACCCAGCAATATGATTATGCCTATTAAAGACTTATTGGTTAAGCATGGCGAAGTAAAACGTGGCTTGCTGGGTGTTACTACTCAAGACTTAACGCCTGAATTAGTTAATGCCTTTAACTTAGATAACAAACACGGCGCAGCCATCAGTCGAATAGAAAGTGATTCGCCCGCAGCAAAAGCAGGCCTAGAACCCGGAGATATTATCGTATTGGCTAATGGTCGCGCCGTTAAAAGCAGCCAAGATATCCGCAACATCGTTGGCTTATTGCAAATTGGTGACAATGTTAATATTGAATATTTTCGCGGTAATGAAAAAAAATCGGTGGTTGCGACCATCGCTAAAAAAGAACAACCCCAGTTAGCAGGCGAAAAGCTGCATCGTTTATTAAAAGGAACCGTACTATCTTCAACTCAAAAAGATCAGCTTGAAGGGGTTTTAATCGAGAAAATACAAACGACATCTTATGCCTGGAAAATGGGGTTACGTCCCGGTGATATCATCGTATCCGCAAATCGCTATCGCATTGTCAATCTAACTGAATTACAAAAAGTTATCGCCCCCAACAATCCCTTATTAATTAATATTCAACGTGGGCAGGAAGGTTTCTTTGTTGTGTTAAGATAACCCTAAAACAATGCCGCAGGGTTATCTTGGGCAAGCTTTTAGACTTACCTCGGTTAACGTTGGCCGTAACATTTTTTACACCTTGAGAATTAAGCATTGAGTACAGATAAAAGTTTTATTCCCTTAACTATTGCGATCTTAGTCGTTTCAGATACGCGCACCGATGTCGATGATACGTCAGGTAAAATCTTAGTAGATCGCGCAATAGAAGCAGGGCACCATGTTCTCGAAAAAAAAATAGTTCCTGATAATATTTATCAAATCAGAGCGCTTATTTCAGGCTGGATTGCTGCGGATAATATCAATGTCGTAATAAGTACAGGTGGAACCGGCGTAACCGGCAGAGACGGCACGCCTGAAGCCATTTTGCCTTTGTTAGATAAAGTACTCGATGGTTTTGGAGAAACATTTAGAATGTTATCTTACCAAGACATTAAAACGTCAACCATCCAATCCAGAGCGCTTGCCGGAGTTGCCAATGCAACCTACCTCTTTTGCCTTCCTGGCTCCTCAGGGGCCTGCAAAACGGCGTGGGATAGCTTAATTAAAGAACAATTGGATTACCGCACCCAACCTTGTAATCTGGTTCAACTCATGCCTAGATTAATGGAAAAATAATATGCAATCCGTTTTTTTATTTTTCGGTGCGCTAAGCGCATTAATCGGTGTTGGTATGGGTGCTTTTGGTGCCCATGGCCTAAAAAATATCTTAAGTCCCGAGTTATTAGCCGTCTATCAAACTGGCGTGAACTATCAAATGTGGCATGCCTTAGGCTTGATTGGTATTGCTCTCATGCGTCAGCAATTTTCTGAATCCAAATTACTAATATGGTCAGGTTGGCTTATGCTTTTTGGCATACTCCTATTTTCTGGCAGCCTCTATCTACTAGCAATACTCAATTTAAAATGGTTAGGCATGCTCACCCCAATAGGCGGAGTCAGTTTTATTGTGGCTTGGGTTTTAATCGCTATTTTTGCATCCAAAAAACAACATCACAGCAGGTATGAAAATGCGCGAAACTAGCCCAAAAACTATTTATTTAAAGGACTACACAGTACCTGATTATTTAATTCAGAATGTCGATTTAAATTTTTTGCTGTCTGAAGAAAATACCAAGGTTATCTCGCGGCTAACTTTATACAGAAATCCTAACAGCCAAACCGGTGATGCGCCCTTAATTTTAGCGGGTGAAAATCTAACATTACTCAGCGTCATTCTAAATGACGACACGGAATTAACTGAACAAGATTACCTACAGACAGTCGACTCATTAATCATTCATGAAGTCCCTCAACATAGAAATTTTGTCCTCACCATCGAAAATAGCATTAATCCAAAAGCCAATACTGCCCTAGAAGGCCTCTATCTTTCTAACGGTATGTTATGTACACAATGTGAAGCAGAAGGTTTTAGGAAAATCACCTATTTTCTCGATAGACCTGATGTTATGGCAAAGTTCACCACAACCCTGACAGCTGACAAAAACCGCTATCCCGTTTTATTATCTAACGGCAATAAAATTGCTCAAGGTGAATTAACCGATAACCGCCACTGGGTCACGTGGGAAGATCCCTTCAACAAACCCTGTTATTTATTTGCACTTGTTGCAGGTCAATTAGACTATGTGGAAGATAATTTTATAACTCAATCTGGTCGTAACATCAGCTTACAGATTTTTGTTGAAAACCATGACTTAGATAAATGCGCTCATGCCATGCAATCGCTTAAAAATGCGATGCTCTGGGATGAGCAAGTTTATGGCCTTGAATATGATCTAGATTTATATATGATTGTTGCCGTTGGTCATTTTAATATGGGGGCAATGGAAAACAAGGGCCTCAATGTCTTTAATACAAAATTTGTTCTAGCGCGACCTGATACCGCAACTGACTCTGATTATGAGCATATTGAAGGGGTTATCGGCCACGAATACTTCCACAATTGGACGGGCAATCGGATTACCTGTAGAGATTGGTTCCAGCTCAGCTTAAAAGAAGGTTTTACGGTATTTCGTGACCAAGAATTTACAGGGGACCAAACCTCTAAAGCCGTAAAACGCATAGAAGATGTCATTAATTTACGCACACGCCAGTTCTCTGAAGATGCCGGCCCTATGGCACATCCTATACGGCCTAATGCCTATATAGAAATTAACAATTTTTACACCTTAACGGTTTATGAAAAAGGCGCAGAAGTCGTGCGTATGATTCATACTTTACTGGGCGCTGAGGGTTTTCGCAAAGGCAGTGATTTATATTTTGCCCGCCATGACGGCCAAGCGGTCACTTGCGATGATTTTGTCAATGCAATGGAAGCCGCCAATGCTATTGATTTAACACAATTCCGTCGCTGGTATGAACAAGCCGGCACACCCGTATTAACCATCAAACAAGCATACAATCCTGCCACCTATACGCTGACGTTAACCATCAATCAACACTGCCCTGCAACGCCAGGACAAGCTATTAAAGAGCCACTTCACATTCCTATTACGGTCGGCTTACTCAATAAAAATGGCACTAAAACTCTTTGTAAACAGCAAGGTGGCACCGCTGATGAAGTCATTTTGCAACTTACTGAGATCGAGCAAAGCTTTGTATTCGAAGATTTAAAAGAACAACCCATTGTTTCAATTTTAAGGGGCTTCTCTGCTCCCGTTAAATTGATCATGGAGCGGAGTCTTGAAGAGCTAGCCTTTTTATTAAGCTTTGATACCGATACCTTTAATCGCTGGGAAGCGGGACAGCAACTTACCGGACAAATTATTGCTGGCTTGATTTCAGATGTGCAAAATGGCCGTAAATTAGAAATAAATCCTATTATTGTCAAAGCCTTCGCACAGGTATTAGATCAGCCATGGGATGATTTATCTTACTTTTCCTTATTATTAAGCCTACCTTCGGAAACTTATCTCGCTGAACAAATGCCGATTATTGATGTGGAGGCCATCCATAAAGCGAGGGAGTTTGTTTTAGTATCCTTAGCAAAAGCATTACACGCTCATTTTAAAAATCTGTACCTAGAGAATAATCGAGAAGAATCTGGCCTATTTAATTCAGGCGCTATTGGCCGCAGACGTATTAAAAATATTTGCCTGGCTTATTTAGGCCGACTTGAGGAGTCTGAAATACAGCAATGGTCGCAACATCAATTCATCAGCGCTAAAAACATGACGGACCAAATGGCCGCTTTAGCCGTTATTGTTAATAGTTTACATCCTGCCAAGCAAGACTGCCTCGCGCGTTTTTATCAACAATGGCAAGACGAAGCATTAGTTATTGATAAATGGTTTGCACTCCAGGCTTCAAGCCATCATTCCGACACCTTTAGCGTGGTACAAGCCTTAATGGAACACCCTGCTTTTGATTTAAAAAACCCGAATCGGGTCAGATCCCTAATCGGTGCCTTCAGCCAAGCCAATCCATTACATTTTCATGCAGATAATGGCCAAGGCTATCAATTTCTAGCTGATCAAATCATTGCACTTAATACCTTAAATCCACAAGTGGCCTCACGCATGTTAAGTGCTTTAACATCCTGGAGACGCCATGACAGCAACAGACAAACGCTAATGAAGGCGCAATTAGAACGAATAATGTCCACTGAAGCAATCTCTAAAGATGTCTATGAGGTGGCCAGTAAAAGTTTGGCTTGAAGAGAATTAGCAAAGATAGCTTAATCCTATTATTTTTTGGTGACGTGTAGCGGTGGATTTAAATTAAACCACGACACCCTAACTTTTTATACAGTGCGGTCTTTGTACATTAACCGTTAGTCGACGCCCTATGTCGCCTATGATAATATTATCCTAATTTAGTTTGGCTCAGTACAATGCAATTGTTCGAGCGAGGTCGTCAGATCAGGGTTTCACAACCCATCAATCTACGATAAATTGAGCAGTTTACTCGACACGAAAATCAGCACCACTACTTGCCATTCTTATTTAACCTTCCTACATAGGCACTAAATAAACAATGACTTTTTCCTCCCCCCAAGCAACCACTTCTACAGATAACAAAAAAATGCTTTTTTTAAAATCTAACCGATGGATGCTGACGTTTACTTTTATTCTTAGTGCCTACATGCTTTTCGGTCACCTTGGTGGATTAGCGTTAATCTCACCCGATGAAGGGCGCAACGCTGAAGTTGCAAGAGAAATGAGTCAATCACACTCTTGGCTAGTACCCACTTATGACGGACTGACTTACCTTGATAAACCCGCTTTTTACTTTAAGACCGTTGCCCTGTCTTTTTCGATGTTTGGCGAGTCAGAAGCGGTTGCCAGACTTTCTTCCGCTTTTTTTGGTTTTTCATTAGTAGTCGCCGTGTTTTTCTTTTGCCGAAAAATGTACGACTTACGCACCGCTATGCTTGCGGTATTGATTATATCGTCGACCCCCCTTTACATTGCATTTTCGCGGATTGTCATTTTTGATATGACGCTTGCCTTTTTCGTCTCTTCAACCATTTTTGCTTGTTTTCTCGCTGAAGAATGCGAAGGAAAACAACGTATCCGCTGGTACTTGATTGGTGCAGTAACTGCTGGCTGTGCCACACTGGTTAAAGGGCCTGTAGGCTTTCTTATTCCCACGCTAGTGATTGCTATTTTTAATGGTATTGATGGCCGATTTATTGCCATGAAACGTGTTTTTGCCCTGCGTAATTGGCTTGTTTTTTTTGCTATTGTCTTACCGTGGTTTGTTGGACTATCACTCATTTGCCCAGACTTCCCTTATTACGGCATTATGAGAGAATCCGTCGCCCGTTTTACAACCACAGAATTTCACCGTACAGCACCCTTTTATTATTACGCCCCCATTATTGCCAGTACTTTTTTTGCTTGGAGCTTTTTACTGCCCGAGTCAGCTGTTGTCGCTTTACGAAACAGAAAAGATTGGTCACGTGCTGATCGTCTTTTTATTGTTTGGACAATTGTTGTCGTCTTGTTTTTTTCAATCTCTCAATCAAAACTACCCGGTTATATCCTTACTGCCGTCATGGCTCTTGGCGTATTAACCGCACGTATTTTTGCACTAGCGCTTCAAAATAATGCTGGCCGTGAAGCTAAAATATTACGACATGGAACAGTCGCATTACTTTTGTTAAGTATTATCGCTGCGCTATTATTAGGAAGTGTCGCCGTTAATCCTGACTTGCTCAAAACTAGGTTATCAATTAAGCCAGAACTTATTGATCTTTTTTTACCTACGATTATACCTATGGCACTTTCTTTTGGGCTTGTTGTAATACTGTCTATCTGTGCCCTATGGTATCGAAGTATCAAACTCATTTTTACCGCATTCATTATTTTTCCAGTACTGTTAATGACGGTTAATTTTAACGTCTTATCACTTTACGCAGAGTCTCGCTCAGCACGTAGTTTGGCAAAAAAAATCCCGACTACTTTACCAAAGGATACTGAGCTGGTTTGCATGGAATGCCTACCCAATGGACTGCCCTTTTATCGCAAACAATTAATTACTGTCTTAAGTAATGCCGGTAATGAGCTAACCAGCAATTATGTAATATTTACTTTAAATTCTGGTAAACCTTGGCCTGAAGGTATCGTTCCAATGACACAATCGCAAAACTGGTTAGCGACACGTCATCATCCAATCTATCTAATTGCCGATAAAAATCATTTATCAATACTGAATTCAATTGCTCTTGAGCGGAATGTTACGGTCAACGACCTGGATTCTAAATACTCTGCGGTATTATTACCCACCCCGGCGGGAAATTAAGATGTGCGGAATTTGTGGCTTAGTCATTCCATCTGGTATTAAAGACGATATCGCCATTACCCAACAAGTTAATCACATGATTGATGCATTAATGCATCGAGGCCCTGATGATACCGGTATTGACGGTGATCATTCGGCTGTTTTTGGGATGACACGTTTGGCTATTCGAGGTTTAAGCGATGGTAAACAGCCCATTGTTGATCATGATACCGGCGTGATGATGGCTTGCAATGGTGAAATTGACAATCATGTTGAACTAAGAGATTGGTTACGTAATCGTGGGCGTACTGTTGAACAATCTACGGATGTTGCCGTCATTCCAGCTTTATACCTAGAGCTTGGTGAGGCTTTCGTTGAAAAGCTTAAAGGCGCTTTTGCTATTGCAATCTGGGATCCACGCATTAATAAATTATTACTTTTTCGAGATAGAGCGGGAGAGCGGCCACTCTTTTTCTCAATCAACGAGGGTATTATTTCTTTTGCATCACTCATTGCCGCACTGGTATCGTCAAGTCCCGATACTTTTAATATCAAGGCTGATGCCGTGCAAGGCTATTTGCAATCTGGTTTTTTTGTGTCACCAAACACACCTTTTACAGAAATTCAAAAAGTCTCACCCGGAGAAATGGTAACCATCAATAATCTTGGCATTGTTGATCGCAAACGCTATTGGCAATGGAGTCCCGTAGAAACCACAAAAAAAACAGGCTCTGTAGATGCCTTTGATGAGATTTTTAGAGCCGCCGTACACAAACAAAGCGAAGTTGATGTTGATTTTGGCTTGTTCTTAAGTGGTGGCCTTGATTCTTCTTTAATTACCGCCGTTACCAAATCCATCCGCCCTGAAAAAACACTTAAAGCCTACAGCCTCCGCTTTACCGAAGCGTCATATGACGAAGGACATTATGCTGAACAAGTGGCAAATACACTTGGCGTAGACTTTGTGCCTGTTTGGGTTCGTCCTGAGGACTTTCCACCCACCATCGCTAAATTAGTTCGACAAGTAGGCGAACCCTTGGCTGACCCTGCATGGGTACCTAGCGCCCTTTTAGCAAGGCGTGCAGCACAAGACGTTCGAGTTGCCCTAGTGGGTGAAGGCGCCGATGAACTGTTCGGCGGCTATCCAACCTACTTTGGTGCGGGGCTCGCTGGACATTATGCCAGACTCCCAAACTCAATCAGGTCGTTGATTAGACATACCGTAGAAAATTGGCCTGTTAGCGATAAAAAAGTCACAATACCTTTTTTGCTTAAGCGGTTTATTCAGGGTGACGACTTAGATTTTCTTGGTCGTCACATACTGTGGACATCTTGCATCTCACCTGAAATTTTAAACCGTTTAGGTGTTAAACAACCCTTAATTAAAAGCGCCCATTATCTATCATCAGAAATGCTTGATAGACTTCAACAACATGACCTAGAAACTTCAATGGCAGAAGGCTTATTAACTAAAGCCGATAGAGCGAGCATGAAATCTGCATTAGAACTTCGTGCGCCCTTTCTGGACCAAGAAGTCATGGAATTTGCCGCATCGCTACCCGAAAAAGAGCGCATTAATGGCTTACAAACCAAAGTTTTTTTAAAGAAATATGCGCTCCGCTATCTACCTAAAGATATTGTGCATCGTAAAAAAAGAGGGCTTTCGGTGCCTTTAAGTAGTTGGTTACGCGAACCTTTATATGACTGGGCTAACACAAAATTATCATCACCACTATTAGAAAACGCTGGTGTTAATCCTCTCGTTGCTGTCAATTTATTACAAGAACACATGCGTCGCAAAGCTGATCATGCCCGAGCAATTTGGACGTTGTGCGTACTTAGTGAGTGGTTAGAGTGGGTTGCTGAAACAAACTAAAGACGATAAGAAAAATCTAGCTTATGCTCATATTTTTACGTTGCCTCTGAGCTAGAATCCACTTCAGTGACAAGGTCAATAAAAAGAATGCACAGGCAGCAATGCCTAAATATTGAGCGAGATGAGATACATCGGCTTGTATAGCACCTGCACCGACTAACGTTGCTGTGACACCAAGCGGAAGAAAACCCAAGGCCGTGCCAATCCAAAAATCACAATGACTGACAGAACTCATACCCAGCAAAATATCGTTATACAATCCACTAATAGGCAATTGACGCATAAATAATACAGAGCGCCAACCTCGGGTCTGAGTGGACTGAGACAAGGCTATAATTTTAGGAAATTTTTGCTGAACAAATTCACGACCACTCCAGCGTGCAAAAATAAACGTTCCATAAGCACCTAGTACTGTTCCAAAGTGGCTTAAGACAAATCCCCACGTAAAACCGAAGACTACCCCCGCCAATGAACATAAAAGCAGTCTTGGCATGCCAATAGCGGTAAGTAAAGCAGCCACAAAGGCGAATATAGCCGGGGCCGCATAACCGGTGCCAGCCAACCACAATTTAATTTGGTGGCTCTGATTAAGCACTTCTTTCAAAGGCAAAGAGAAAACCAAAAAACTACAACCGACGACGACAATAAGAAGTAAAACCATCGCGATTTTTTTTGACATCTTATTTTTTGATTTAGCCACTACTCACCTATAAAATTAACTATCGTCGTATTAATATTAGAACATTTGAAAGCGACCATAATCCGGCAGCTCAATTATACTTAACGACTTACTTGCGTTATTCTGCTTCTACTTAAGGCCCTTAGCTATCTAATTAAATAAACTATTTAACAGCCATACTGGTGTCATTTTAACACATAAGTTTAGCCATCATTTCAATATGATCTTTTTCGAACAAGGTCATTCATCAATATTCTAGCTCTTAATCATGGCGTTTAAAAAACCATTTCTCATAAAAGATTAAACTAAAAACTACGACTATCAACACCCTAAACGGCAAATCACCCCATCTTGCATAAGGTGTCAGCCCTCCCATAGGAATAATTCTTTCATTGAGTACCGCAACTTTAAAGAGAGGTGCTTTATTTAAAACTTTTCCATTCGGGCCAATAATGGCCGTCACGCCTGTATTGGTGGCTCGTAACATAAAACGCCCCACTTCCATTGCACGCATTCTTGCCATTTGTAAATGCTGATAAGGTTCTATTGAATTACCAAACCAACCATCATTAGTGGCATTTACCAAATAAGCCGCATTGGACAAACCCTCAATCCCAAGATCGCCAAAAGCATCCTCATAACAAATAGTTGTCATAAAAGGATAGCCACCCGCTTTCATCAAGGCTTGGTCTTTATTTCCTGCTTTAAAATTTCCTAACTTTAAACCTAAACTATTTAAGATAAATCCTGACACGGGTTGCCAAGGCAAAAACTCGCCAAAAGGTAATAAATGTTTTTTTCGGTAACTGCCTATTTCTTTACCTAACGTCATAACCGCGTTATATTTTTCATCCATTGAATCACCTTGCACAGGAAGACTGACAATCAAATCAGTATGATGCTGCTCAGCGGCCTTACTTAAGGGCAATAAAAACCAATCATTTACCTCTGAAAGATACGCAGGAACGGATGTTTCAGGCCATACAATAACAGCAGAATCCCAATGCGCTTCAGTCAATCCTTTATAAAGTTGTAGCGTTTTAAGTTTATTCTCTGGTCGCCACTTTTGATCTTGCGTGATATTGCCTTGAATTAAAGAAACCTTAATAGGCTCACCAATTGAGTGAGTCCAATGTAGCTTTTGTAAACCAAACCCAATACCCCACACACTAAAAATAGCCGCGGTTACTATTAATTTATGGCACTTTACTTGAGCAATATAAACGATAGCTGAGGCGGTTAATGCGACTAGAAAACCAGTTCCATAAGCGCCTAAAATTGCAATATACCCTGCCAAGGGTGTGTCTAGCTGGGAGTTCGCGCTTTGCAACCAAGGGAAGCCATTTAAAAACAAATTACCACGAAAATATTCCACCGATAACCAAACAACAGGCATAACTACTATCGAGATAAGGCCTCTATTATTAGGTCGTATTTTTACAGAAATATAACCCGCTAATGCTGGAAATAAAGCCCAGAAACTGCAGAAAAAACAAGTTAACAATCCAGCGCTTAATTCATTGACCCCACCAAAATCATGAATACTGATATAAACCCAAGAGACTCCTAAGCCAAACGACCCCAACCCAAATAAAAAACCCCTTAATAAAGCTCGCTGAGGGCTGATACCCTCCCATGAAGCAAATAGAAAACTCAATGCCAATGGCGCTAGGTAAGGATAGTCGAAGGGCGCAAATGCCAGTGTGAATAAAATACCCGCAATAGCTGCGAGCATATCCCCAATGATATTTGATTTGATTTTCATGGCATTAAGGGTTGAATTGACTCTAAGTTTTATGCAATTGCTTTAATAATTCAGCTCTTTTTTGTTTCGCACGCTCTACTTTTTCAAAGCTTTCTTTTTCTTTACGTAAACAGCGAGCCTCATAACGACTCTTTGCATGTTTAGCGCTGGCGTACTTTCGTACTGAATCATAGGGTAACTGCCCAGCTAAAGGCTTCATGACAATACAATCTACCGGACAAGGTGCCACACAAAGTTCACAACCGGTACATTCTGAAGCGATAACCGTATGCATAAACTTAGCGGCACCTAAAATAGCATCAACCGGACATGCCGCTATACATTTAATGCAACCGATACAATCTTGCTCAATAATAAAAGCGACACTTTTAGGCTTATGTTGACCAAATGTTAAATTAAGTGGTTTAAAACTTGTATTTAATAAACGTGCTAACTCAACAATACCTTCAGTACCCCCAGGCGGACATTGATTAATGTCCGCCATACCGGTTGCAATAGCTTCTGCATAGGGGCGACAACCTTGAAAGCCACATTGTCTACATTGAGTCTGTGGCAAAATTGCATTTATTTGATCTATCACAATAGGAATTATTTTAAATTTGGCTGAAAAAATTTGTAAAAAGAACACCCTAGCCCTTTAAAAAAGGACTGGTAAAGGAAGATATAAACTAACTAAATCCCCTGTTACTTTGCCTTGCCAAATAAACCTTTCAGCTTTCCAGTCACACTAACTTTTTCTGTTTTAATCGAAACGTCTGCTAATTGCTCAACTTTCACTGACGGTACTTCCGCAATAACATCAGACTCTTTTACACTCGACTTTTGATTAGCTTTAACAAACAGACTGTTAAATCTTCCTGTCAACCCGCTAACTTCTTCTTTAACTGGGCTCACTAAGGGCTTAGCTACTTCAGGCAATACGTCCGTGATTTCGACCATTGGCGCTTTTATTTCAACCCTATTGGATTCTACTGCAATAGACTCTTGCTTGGCCTTCCCAAACATATTTTTAAATTTACCCGTCATTCCGGCCATTTGTTCTTTGACTAAAGCCACTGATGAAGACGGCACGTCAGGTGCTATCGTCTGAATCACTGCCCTCTCTTTTTTTGCATCAAGCTGCTGTGGCTTTTTTGTGATCGATTCTTCTATAGTTTTAGCAAAAATGTTTTTAAACTTACCTGAAATCCCACCCAACTGATCTTTAGCCGGACTCTCTAAGACTTCTTTTGATACAGAAACAGTCGCTAAATCAACCTCAACAAGCGGTTGGGTTTCAATAGGCTCTTCTCTTACGTTTTGTTTTTTCTCTGCTAACAGAGGTCCTTCGTTCAATTGATCCGATCGTTTAGTTTCTTCAAATTGATTAATTGCCGTCTCTTTATTGCTTAATTTTTCTTCCAACAGATTTAACTGCTGCTTAGTATTGGCGGTTTCAGACAACTGTTTTTCCAAAGCTTCAGCTAAAACACGTTGCGCCTCAACCTGTTGCTGATTCAACTGAGAAGTTCGCTCTTCAAGTGTTTTCTCCAACCTAGAAACGTCATTACTTTGAGTTGTTAAAGTAGCTTGTAACGCCATTAACTGCGTTTCTTTTTCTGCACATTTTGCTGCTTCTAACTGATACGATTGTTGTAACTGTGTTTTTGCTTGTTGCTCATTAAATAATCGCGTTGTTAATAAAGTAATGACCCTATCATGTTGTTGCCACAAACCTTCTGCCTTAATATCACCCATAATAGGTAATGGGCGTTCACCAAGATCAAAACTAGTTGCCAATGTTTGAATAACATCTGCAATCTGCTTATTACGCTGAGAGAGTTGCTCTTCAAATCTTATGGCTCTCTCAGCTTCCTTTTGAGCCAGTTGATGGTCTTTCTTCATTTGCTCAATATTTACAATCAACTCCTCTTGTATGGCCTGCAATTGTTGTTGTGCAATATTTAAAGCTGCATTTAGACTCGCTTCACTTTCAATACGTGCTTTTTCACTAGCAACATTCTTTTTCTTCAAAGAAGCGATTCTAATACTATAAAGAATGGCTGTGATTAAGAAGACTACAAATGTTAATGCGCCGGCATAATATAAATTTGCAAGCGTCAATGCAATCCAGTCAGACAACATCATGTTAATAATAGGTAAATAAGTTTCCATAAATACGTTTCTCAATAAAAATATCGGTAGTATACAAATCGGTATCTGTACAAAATTTCTGTATATCCTTATACAATAACTTGAGATGATTGCAAAAATATATCGCTATACTTTTTGAATAAGTCATAACATATTATGACCCCAACGTCCCATCCCTATAAAAAATCAGCCACGCCTGTAGCGACCAGCTTAAAACTCTATACCCTGTTCTGCTTTAATTCCCTGCGTAAAGGCATGTTTTATCATCGTCATTTCAGTGACTGTATCAGCAATCTCTATCACTTCAGGTGCTGCATTTCTTCCTGTCATAATTAAATGACACCAAGAAGGTTTTTCATTGCGAATAAAATCGGCAATTTCTTGGCCTGAAATCCAGCCATAGCCACAACAATAATTAATTTCATCCAGTAAAACCATATCAAACGCTTCGGAAAGTATTTTTTCCTTACTTAACTCCCAAATATCACGGCTCGTTTTAATGTCCTGTTCAGGATTTTTAGTATCCCAAGTGAAGCCGTCACCCAGCGCATGCCATTCTATATTATCAAAACGCTCGGCTGCTTTTTGTTCACCCGTTTGCCATTGACCCTTGATATATTGGATAACACAAACTTTCATATTCCATCCCGCTGCTCGAAAAACCATTCCTAACGCACTGGACGATTTCCCTTTACCTTCACCCGTATTTACAACGACTAGGCCTCGTCGTCTATCTCTCGATTTCATGAGCTTATATCCATCAATTAATTAAGGAGAAAGAACAGGCTACTTTTTAAACTGGACGCACTGAGCGCTTTCAATCATGATAAAGTTACCTTATTCTTTATGCTATTCATTGTAACCTTAAAAACACATTATGACCGAAGCAACTGTTTTATTTTCCGACGCAAAACAAGTCATTCCAGGCGGAGTTAATTCACCTGTGCGATCTTTTAGCGGTGTAGGAGGCACCCCCGTTTTTATTGATCATGCCAATGGACCTTATATTTATGACAGCTCAGGCCAACAATACATTGATTATGTAGGTTCTTGGGGGCCAATGGTTTTAGGTCATGCACATCCTGACGTCATTACTGCTGTTAAGTTGGCCGCTGAAAAAGGCCTAAGCTTTGGCGCGCCCACCGAAATAGAAACACAGATGGCCCAACGGGTTTGTGAGTTAATGCCATCCATTGAGATGGTTCGAATGGTTAGCTCTGGTACAGAAGCGACTATGAGCGCCATACGTTTAGCTAGAGGCTATACAGGTCGAACTAAAATCGTTAAGTTTGAAGGTTGTTATCATGGTCACTCTGATTCACTATTAGTTAAAGCTGGCTCTGGCGCGCTCACTTTTGGTGTTCCAAGTTCCCCAGGCGTTCCTGCTTCAGTTGCTGCCGAGACGATCACCTTAACTTATAACGATAGTGATTCGGTTAAAGACCTATTCGCCACTATTGGCGAGCAAATCGCTTGTATTATTGTAGAGCCTGTCGCCGGCAATATGAATTGTATTCCGCCAATTCCAGGCTTTCTTGAAACTTTACGAGAAGTCTGTGACCTCTATAACAGTGTACTTATTTTTGACGAAGTAATGACGGGGTTTAGAGTCGGCCTTAAAGGAGCGCAAGGCGTTTATAACATCAAGCCAGACTTAACAACACTGGGTAAAATTATTGGCGGCGGGATGCCTGTTGGGGCTTTTGGAGGACAGCGTAAAATAATGGAACACCTTGCGCCATTAGGGCCTGTATATCAAGCTGGCACCTTATCTGGAAATCCTGTTGCTATGGCGGCTGGATTAAAAACGTTAGAATTAATTGCCCAACCTGGTTTCTATGATTCATTAGCCACAAAAACCAATAAACTAACTAAAGGCTTGAAAGATCGCGCCTCTCAGGCTGGCATCCCGTTAACCACTAATAGTGTTGGTGGTATGTTTGGTTTGTTTTTCAGTTCAGAACAACAAGTCACTTCATTCGCTCAAGCGATGAAATGCGATCAAACTGTATTTAAACGTTTTTTTCATGCCATGCTTGAATCTGGCATTTATTTAGCACCTTCAGCCTTTGAAGCTGGCTTTGTCTCAGCGGCACATACTGATGATGATCTGGATAAAACACTGGATCGTGCGGAAGCTGTATTTAAAAAACTATAATTCACGCTTAAAATGGATTTTATTAATAACTTATCTCCTTTACTAAGTGGTTTTTTAGGCTTATTAGTCGGCGCAATAATCATGCGCCTACTCAATAACCACGATAAAACCACTATTACACTACTTTCATCTAATCTCGCTGTCTCAGAAGAAAAGTTAAGACATTCTCAAAATAAGGAAATTGAATTCAATCAATTACAGCAACTCTACCTAGAAACCAAAACAAAAAATGTCGAATTGCAAACACGCATGACTGAGCAGATAAAACATGCTGAAGAAAAATTAAACTTATTGAAAGATGCGGAACTTAGACTTAACAATCAATTTGAAAATTTAGCGGGTAAAATTTTTGATGAGCGTAGCCGACAGTTTACTGAGCACAATAAAACCAGTCTTGACCATATTGTTAATCCGTTACGTGAACAATTAGGCGAATTTAAACGGCGTATAGAAACAGTTTATGATAACGAAAATAAAGATCGTAGTTCCCTACGCGCTGAAATCGTTTCCTTAAGCCGTGTCACCGCGCAAATGAATCAGGAAGCACTTAACCTCACGCGCGCATTAAAAGGCGATAAAAAAACCCAAGGCAACTGGGGTGAAATGATTCTAGAAACGGTGTTAGAAAAGTCAGGTTTACGAAAGGGCATAGAATACGAAACTCAAGGTGCATTCCGTGACGAAGCCAATAAACTGTTCAAGCCTGATGTAATTGTCCGCTTGCCTGAAGACAAAGACATTATTATTGATTCAAAAGTATCGTTGGTCGCTTATGAATTACACTGCTCAACAGATAATGAGATTGAGCGTTTAACGGCCTTAAAACAACATACTGAAGCGGTACGTTCACACATAAAAGACCTAAGCACCAAAGATTACTCCAGTCTAAAAGGCTTACGATCATTAGATTTTGTATTGTTATTTATGCCTATAGAAGCCGCTTTTATAACAGCTTTTCAGGCTGATGAACGTTTATTTACCGACGCCTTTGAACATAAAATTATCGTCGTAACCCCAACGACCTTATTGGCCACGTTGCGCACTATCGAAAATATTTGGCGCTACGAGCGCCAGAACGAAAATGCCAAAGCGATTGCTGATAAAGCTGGCATTGTTTATGACAAAATACGCGGTTTTGTAGAAGAATTAGATAAACTTGGCAAACAGTTAAGTACAGCGCACACAACTTATGATGATGTTATGAATAAGCTAACTCATGGCCAAGGCAACTTAATTCGACAGGCTAATAGTTTTGTAGAATTAGGTGTCAAAGTTAAGAAATCAATGCCTAAACATATCAATTCCCTAGCAGGCATAGAAACTGATGACCCTTCAGGCCTAGACTTGAATAACTAACTGCTTAAGGCTAAAGCTAAAAAAGAAGGCACTTAATGGGATAAGTGCCTTTTAGAGGCGTCACACAGGAGAGGTCAAACGCTTACAATATTAAAAGCATTTACCATGCCAACTATTCATTACCCCCTAATCCATAAGCACACAAAAACAGCAGCCAAACACCTCACTAATTTTTGCCCCATTTTTAAACAAATTAACTCCGACATTGCCTCAATTTAGTGCATTATTTTCTGTTTCGGAACAATAGGCATTAACAACGCGTTAAGAAATTTAAATAAGAGGTACCCTTTAAAATCATCTAATGCTAACTAGTCTCAACTGCAAAACGTCTTAATCATTACTAACTGACTATTGGGTGTTAGAATACAATCCAGAATATTGGCTGTATTAGTTAACTATTGCTAAAAACAATGAAGACAAGCGCAACATTATTAACAAAACTATTTATATTGAGGACGCTATGCGGAAATTGAAGTTTTTACCCGCGATAATTGGGGCGACAGTTGTCATCGCCATCATTATATTTATCACCTTTCATTACATATTTCTCGATCTATTTGTTGATTTGTGGTGGTATCAATCATTAAAACTTGAATCATACTTCTGGCTTAGACTGCTGTATAAATTTTTTATTTCCGGTGGTGTAACCCTAGCGTTCTTTTCTATCTTCTTTTTTCATTTCTGGATAGCGTCCCGTTATCTGGGCTTGAATCCACCTAATGAAATCCTAGATGATTTAGACAAACGCAAACGATATCAACGCTTTGCTGATGTATACATGAATGGCTCAGCAAAAATATACACCCCCCTTTCTTTAGCGCTTGCCATATTTGTCGCCATACCTTTCTATAATCAATGGGAAACCTCATTACTGTACTTTTTTGGCCGTGATTCCGGTGTAACTGAAACTGTTTATGGGAATGACGTTAGCTTTTATATGCTGTCTTATCCTATCTACCTGTTAATTCAGAAAGAACTCCTAATAGCCGCCATTCTTATTTTTACTTCAGTGGGTATTCTTTATTGGCTAGAACATTTTTTTATACCTAATCAAAAAAAAGAATACCCTTTAGCCGCCAAAGCACATCTCACTATTCTAATTGGTTTTGTGGTTGCTTTTATCGTTTGGGGATTCATGCTGAATCGTTTCAGCCTGCTTTATACAGATAGTAATGAGCCTATATTTTATGGGCCTGGATTTGTTGAAATGTGGTATCAATTACCACTCATTTGGCTTGCTATTATCAGTTTTTTGGCAACTGCCCTATCAGCCGGCTTATTCATTTTTTCAGAGAAACATCGAATAAAAGTTCCCTTTTTAATCAGTTTTATTATTTTCCTCTGCGCCATAGGCTTACCAAATTTACAATTTATACCAAATACCCTACAAAAATATATAGTCAGTCCCAACCCCGTTGAGACGAACAAATCTTTTATTCAACAAAATATTGATGCGACGCTAAATGCTTATGATTTAAACAATATCAATACAGTTGACCTCTCAATTAAGCTAAATGCGACACAAGACATTGCTACTTGGGGAACTCAAAAACGCTTTGAAAACATTCCAGTATGGGACAGAGAATACATTGTCGACAGCTACAAGCAACTACAGGAAATAAGGCCTTATTATAAAATAAGGTCAGTTGATGAAGATCGTTATTTCATCCTTGATCACAAACGACAGGTTAATCTAGCTGCCAGAGAAGTTAATACCTCAAAATTACCCCCTGAAGCTCAAAACTGGGAGAATATCCATTTACGTTATACGCATGGTTACGGCGCTGTCGTTACACCTGCGGCACAAGATGCTGGTAAACCTTTAACATGGTATTTACGTGATTTAAGTATGAATTCGGATGTTGGTTTTCAAGTCAAAAATCCAGACATCTATTATGGCCAAGGCCAATACGATTATGCTGTAGTACCTAATAAACTCAAGATAGAAGATATTGCAGGCTCTGATCCTAGTGTAACGCTCAGCTATCATGGTGAAGGTGGAATTCCTATTCCATCACTATTCAGAAAAGCTTTATTTTCAATTTACTTTAAAGATGAAAAAATATTTTTTTCTACAAATATTTCTACAGAAAGTAAAGTCAAAATACACAGAAACATCACTGAACGTATAACTAAATTAGCGCCTTTTCTGCACCTTGATAAAGACCCTTACCTCGTTATCAATAAAGATAGGTTCTACTGGATTTTAGATGCTTACACTTTATCAAATAAATATCCCGTTTCTAAACCTGCCGCTGATGATTTTTTAGATGGCAAGAAGGATTTTAACTACATCCGTAATTCAGTAAAAATTGTTGTTGACGCCTATGATGGTGATGTCGATTTTTATATCTCAGACCCCTCTGATGCCATTATTCAAGCCTATAACAAGGCATACCCAGGATTATTTAAAAATCTTGATACTATGCCTGCAGAGTTAAAAGAGCATTTACGCTACCCGCGAGATATGTATTATCTTCAGATGAAAGTGTACGCCAAATATCATCAACAAAGTCCTGAATTATTTTATGAACAAGCTGAAACTTGGGCTCAAGCGAATGTTCGTGGTGAACCAGTACAGCCGTATTATCAAACTATGGATTTCGGTAATTGTAACGATACCGAAGAATTTGTTTTAATTGAACCCATGACACCTGTTAATAGAACCAATCTCAGTATGATCGGTGTTGCGGGTACAATGGATAAAACTACTTGTGGACAAAACTACAAGCCCGGCATTACCGTTTACAAATTTGGTAAAGATATTCAAGTTAATGGTCCCGCTCAAATTGAAGCATTAACTCAGCAAGAACCTGAAATATCAGCACAATTTACCTTATGGGGCCAAAGTGGATCCTCTGTTGAAATGGGCCGCATGATTATTCTTCCAATGGGTAATACCGTTCTTTATGTACAACCCATTTATATAGCTTCAACCAAAGATAAAATGCCCCAATTAACTCGAATTATAGTTTCAATTGGTGACGAGACGATTATGGATACAACATTATGGTCAGCTTTTAATCGTTTAAAGCAGGTTTTCATCAAGAACTCTCGTGACAGTAATGGCATAGAAACTCCTCAATCGACGGTAACCCAATAATAGTGGGTTACCATTAGAACCAGTGGAATAATCCGCTGGTTCGCTTATATAAAGCACCAAAAAACAACGACATCAATTTACAAATAAGTCCTTCAAATATTGAGCAGGGTATTTTATAAATATTTCAGTTATTATCCCCACTTACAATCGCTGCGCCTTATTAAAGCGTGCATTAAACTCTGTTTTTTCTCAAACCTTACGTCCTTTTGAGGTCATAGTTATAGACGATGGTTCTTCCGATGACACCAGTACTATGATAAATGAAGCGTTTCCATCGGTACGTTACTACCATTTAGAAAACTCCGGTGTCAGTAATGCACGAAATATTGGCATAGACCATGCCACTGGTGATTGGCTTGCATTTTTAGATTCAGATGATGAATGGTTGCCCCATAAATTAAGTCGCCAAGTGGCCGCTCTATCGAGTGATGAAAAGTACAAAGTTTGTCATACGGAAGAAATATGGATACGCCATGGAATCCGTGTAAATTCTGCCAAAAAATATGCTAAAAAAGGTGGTTGGATATTCACTGACTGCTTGCCATTATGTGCAATTTCGCCCTCTACAGTAATAATACATCGTTCAGTATTTGACGAGATTGGGCAATTTGACACGCAACTACCTAGCTGTGAAGACTATGATTTATGGCTTAGAATAACCGCCAAATATCCTGTATTATTAATCGATGAACCGCAAATAAAAAAATACGGTGGCCATGATGACCAACTTTCCCAACAATTTTGGGGTATGGATAGATTTAGAATAACCGCCCTAAAAAAAATCATTGATTCTGGACAATTGTCTTCAAAGAATCAACAAGCCGCACTTGATATGTTATTAAAAAAAGCAGCCATATTTTTCAATGGTGCGATAAAGCATGAAAAAATAGATGAAGCACATCATTATCAACAACTTATCAAGCGCTATCAAAACCTAGCCCCCCCTATAAAATGATTCATAAACCCCTTATTTGTCATAACAAAACCTTACCAACCGATATAAAAAATATAACGGCTACCGTTAGTTTTCTTCCGACTGGCGACTTACACTTACGTTATCAATTAATCGGGAATGTCGCTCAATTATTAATCCCTAAACCACAAAAACCAACTGTAATCGATGGGCTTTGGAAGCATACTTGTTTTGAACTGTTCATTGCTGTGGAAGGTGAATCTAACTATCATGAGTTTAATTTTTCGCCGTCTGGTCAATGGGCCGCGTATGCTTTTAGTGACTATCGAATACAAAGCGAACGGTCATTCAGCCCAACTCAACAGATTAATTTTGCTCAGACAAATACGCATTTATTACTGGATGTTGTTATCGCTCAGACCGATTTACCACAAAACCCATCAGGCAAGCTCATACAATTGGGTATAACGGCTGTCATCGAGGCTATAGATGGTGACCATTCTTACTGGGCATTACACCATCCATTAACACACCCCGACTTTCACCATCGTGCGGGATTTATTTTGCCATTAAACCTAAGTTAACCCTTAAATCATATGAAATTTGGTATTGACCGTTTACTTGAAGACAACAAATTACGTATACCCTTAGCAGGTAAACGTATCGCATTATTAGCGCATCCAGCCTCAGTTACCCATAATTTAACCCATACCCTTGATGCACTGGCTAGTTTGCCTGACATAAAGCTTAGCGCGGCCTTTGGCCCACAACATGGACTGCGTGGAGACAAACAAGATAATATGATGGAGTCTGCAGATTTTATTGATCCGGTTCTTGGTATTCCTGTTTTTAGTTTATATGGCGAAGTACGAAGACCCACTGCGGCTATGATGGATACTTTTGATGTATTACTGATTGATTTACAAGATCTTGGCTGTAGAATTTACACATTTATTACAACTTTGCTCTATGTTTTAGAGGCTGCGGCAACACACAAAAAAACAGTATGGATACTTGATCGGCCCAATCCAGCGGGTCGACCCATAGAAGGCTTAACGTTACGACAAGGTTGGGAAAGCTTTGTCGGTGCTGGCCCAATGCCGATGCGCCATGGCTTAACAATGGGGGAAATGGCAGGTTGGTTTATTAAGACCTTAAAGCTAGACCTTGATTGTCAAATTGTGACTCTAAAAGGTTGGCTACCAGATTCTGCACCAGGCTACGGCTGGCCATTAGGTGAGCGAACATGGATAAATCCCAGCCCCAACGCACCAAATCTATGGATGACCCGTTGTTACGCAGGAACCGTTATGCTAGAAGGCACAACGCTTTCCGAAGGTCGTGGCACGACAAGACCATTAGAATTGTTTGGCGCCCCAGACATCGACGCTAAGGCTTTAATTAAAACCATGTATGCTATTGCCCCCCAATGGCTATCTGGTTGCCGCTTGCGTGAATGTTGGTTTGAGCCTACGTTTCATAAATATGCAGGACTCCTTTGTGCTGGCGTGCAAATTCACGTTGAAGATAACACTTATAATCACGAGGCTTTCAAACCTTGGCGCTTACAAGCATTAGCTTTTAAAGCACTCCGCTTACAAAATCCAGACTATCCACTTTGGCGCGACTTTCCTTACGAATATGAGCAAAATCGATTAGCTATTGATGTGATTAATGGCTCACCTTTGTTACGTGAATGGGTGGATGACACAGGCGCATTACCAGAAGACCTAGAGACTATTACAAGACCGGATGAAGCAGCTTGGAAAGAGACACAATCATCCTTTTTATTATATTAATGAAATACTGAATAACAAATTGAATAGCAAATATTCAAACAAAATTAAGTTAAATCACTAAAATAATAAAACGTATACTTGCAAACCGTCACTCACTTAATAATAATGTTAATTTAATTCACTTTAATAAAAGTTTAACAGGTAAATATAATGATAACCGGCGCAATTAATCTAGGAATTTGGACACTACTTATTTTCTGCCTAGGAATGTACAAGCCTAAATGGCCCTTATTCTTTATGAAAAACCCCAGTAGATTCCTTATCGTTGTCATCACAACTTTATTGGTTATGGTCACTTTTACCCTTTATGGTGAAGGACTTAAGAAGGAAAAACGGGAACTACTCGCTAAACAGCCTGTGACTGAAAGTACGGCATCGACGCAAGCCCCTGTACCCGTTCCCGTTCCAGTCCCCACGCCTGAGAAAATAAAAGCTAAATAAAAACCGATACGATTTATTAGCGACGACTTATCACAAAGTCCATTGGATTTAATCTACTGGACTTTGTGAGCTACTTATATTGACTGATATTCGTTTTAGTTTGTGTTAGTTAATCTTTAAAATCATTTCGATCCCATTAATCTACTATCACCTCAAAATAATCCTACTTTGTTTTGTTTCTTAATGAATTTCTTGAATCATCTAACGTTAATCAGCATAATTATTTAACTAAGAAAACATCATATCTTCATTTATGCGATACTACGCAACTTTTAAATGACCCAGATTTTACTGATACCCTCTTTAAGGACTAATACATGACAGCACTGGTTGGCATTATCATGGGCTCAACGTCAGACTGGGAAACTATGCGCTTTGCGGCTGAAACACTCGAGCGCCTTGGAATCCCGCATCACGTTGAAGTTATTTCAGCCCATAGAACACCTGATAAACTTTTTCAATATGCAGAAAGTGCAGAGTCTAACGGTTTAGAGGTTATCATCGCTGGCGCTGGTGGTGCCGCTCACTTACCAGGCATGACCGCGGCTAAAACAGTCATTCCTGTGTTAGGCGTTCCTGTACAATCAAAAGCCCTAAATGGTATGGACTCTTTATTATCTATCGTACAAATGCCTGCAGGCATTCCCGTAGGCACTTTAGCCATTGGCAAAGCAGGAGCTATTAACGCCGCATTATTGGCTGCATCAATAATCAGTAATAAACATACGCAATATCGTAATGCATTGAATGTATTTAGAACTGAACAGACCGAAACAGTGCTCGCACATTCAGATCCTCGCGAGGAAATCTTATGATAGTTGGCATATTGGGTGCAGGGCAACTTGCTAGAATGATCGCTTTAGCAGGCTATCCATTAGGCTTGCGTTTTATTTTTCTTGATCCGTCATCCGATGCTTGCGCTAATAGTTTAGGTGAACATTTACACGGTGATTACAATGATCCACGCTTATTGGCTCAACTAGCAGAGCGGGCTGATGTTGTAACTTATGAATTTGAAAATGTTCCTGCTGATGTGGCAGCGTTTTTGGCGGCTCATACTCAAGTTCATCCGGCTCCCAAAGCACTCGCGGTTGCTCAAGATCGATTAATAGAAAAAGCTTTTTTTCATGATATTGGTATACCCACTGCAGCTTATTCGGCAGTAGATAGTTTTGAAAGCCTAGAACAGGCCATGTCAATTATTGGTTGGCCGGCTATTTTAAAAAGCTGCACCATGGGCTATGACGGTAAAGGACAATCGTTGCTTAAATCAGCTGAAGACTTGAAACCCGCGTGGGATCAGTTAGATGGTGTATCTGCTGTTGTCGAAGCATTTGTTCCGTTTAATCGAGAAATATCCATCATCGCTGCGCGTAATGTTTCAGGAGCAACTGTTTTCTATCCACTATCAGAAAATTTACATCGCGGTGGTATTCTGCGCGTTTCAAAAAGCTGCGACAATGACCCGATGCAGAAAGAAGCCGAAATATACATCTCACGATTAATGGAAGCACTCGACTATGTAGGCGTGTTAGCATTAGAGTTATTCGAAATTGATGGAAAACTTATTGCTAATGAATTTGCTCCGCGTGTCCATAACTCTGGTCACTGGACGATAGAAGGGGCAGAAACCAGTCAATTTGAAAATCATTTACGAGCAATTCTTGATTTACCTTTAGGCAATACGACCTCAGTTGATAAAACGGCAATGGTTAATTTTATTGGTGGACTACCCTTAACTAACGATCTGTTAACTATTCCTAATGCACATTTACACCTTTACGATAAAGAACCGCGTAAAGGGCGAAAAGTTGCTCATGCCAGCGTCAGGGCAAAAACGACGGAAGAATTAGAATCGTTAATTAAAAAACTAACCACACTAGCAAACCAAGTTGATAATTCTTAGATCGTAATGAATATTTAAATCTCAGAAAACTAATAAGAAAGTTATTTAATTTGATTTAACAATGTTGAGATAAAAAATTAGCAGCTTTCACGTGTTATTTTTTCAACTTGGATTTGAGATGCACCCTATTGAAACTAAAATTATTCAGGAAGGAATGCGTTAAAAGAAGGGTGGAGGGGGTAGGATGAAATATAAATCTACTAATGCTTTAAAAAACATTATAACGGCATAAATAGCCCTATCGGGAAATAAAAGGTATCCCGATAGGGCAGTTTGCTATTAGATTAAGCTTTTTAACGCTTCAAAATCTTTTTTAGCCGCTTTCAATTCTTGCTCTGATTCTTGTAAAGCTGATTCTTTAGCATGCGCCATAGCAGCTTTAAGCTTTCTATTTGCTTTTGCACGCGCATTATCTACTTTATCATTAGCATTAATTTCTTTACTTAAATCAATAGCTGGTTTGATAAGAGCTGCCGCTTCATCAGCACTTGCACCCTTGCTAATTTCGTCTATGGCAGTTTGTATTTTACCAACCACCAAATCAATTGCTTCTTCAGGCTTATAAGTAATTCTACCTGGATCATTTTCAGCCAAAGCTGAAGTTGAAAACGCACCTGCAGCAGTTGTAATGACTAAAGATAGCAAGATTTTTTTCAATGATTTCATATTCCACTAGTCCTCAAGTTGTTGTTATTTATAGTTATATAAGCAAATATACTTTTAGAGTATTTGCCAAAAATAATTCTACCACATTTAGCATGTATTTAATTTAACTTAAATAAAAGATAGTTAAAAAAAACACTAAGTAATGTAGTCTCTATTTTATATGCTTTAATCAGATTCCATCCACATTAAAAGATTAGAATCTGATCATAAAGACTTTTTATTAATGCGTTAAGTCGTACTTAGCTTTCATTTCTTTGAATGATGCTAATGCTTTCGCCAAACCTTCTTCTGCAGCAACGGTATCGCCGGCATCAACAGATTTACGAGCTGATTTTAAAGTATCAGTCGCTTTTTGACGTTGACGCTCAGTAATTTCAAAACGAAATTCCTTCGATGCTTGAGCTGCTTCCAAAATATCTTTTGAAGCGGTTGATAAATCACCACCCTTTACAGCTGCTTGAGCTGTTTCAATTCCAGAGATGGTGCTTTCAATGGCTTCTTTTACTGCAGCTTCGCCTTTAGGCTCAGCAAATGCAACAGATGAAGAAACGACAGCTAATGATGCTGTCATCATAAAAGATACTAAGACTTTTTTTAATGCTTGCATTACTTGTTAAACCTCAAAGTTAATATATAGATAGATATTTTAGAGCCGACCATTAAATAAAATTCATGTAATAACACTACAATTAAATTAATTACCCAGCTACGGCGTGGGATTTTAGCACATAAAAATAAATTAAATATAATTCATAGTCGTTAGGCTAAAAATCATTCATCCTCTCTCTTTACATCAATTATCATTTCACCCGTCTCATCTTCTGAAAGCACAAATAAAATCGGCCTACAGCAAACCGCACAATCTTCATAGTATTGCTGAGCGCCCGCTGAGGTATCCACTAATATGTCTAGTGCTTCACCACAATAAGGACAATAAATAATAATCTCATCTAACTCATTCATAACTAAACCTTTCTAAGTAATATATCAAGGATAAACATAGGGAGAATACGTTTAAGTACAGCAAATAAATACGTTGGAAAGGTAACGTAATAACGTATTTTAGGGTTTTTTGATTCCAATGCATGTGTTACTTTATTGACAACTGCTTGTGCGGGCAAAGTAAATGCTACGGCTGCACCTTCTTTTTGTAATCGACTTTCCATGGCATCATAAGCATCCTTATGGTGACTTTGCAGATGATTAATATTCTTATGAAACAAGGTATAAGAATTTATTCTAAAGTCGCTTAAAATAGGTCCTGGCTCTATTAAAGATATCTGAATATTAGTGCCGTAAAGCTCCAATCGAAGAGTATCTGCCAAGCCTTCCAAAGCAAACTTACTCGCGTTATAAGCCCCACGATAACGCATTGCTACCAACCCCAATATTGAGCTGTTATAAATTATGCGGCCGTGCCCCTGTTTGCGCATTGAAGGTATCAGTAGATTGGTTAACTCATGCGTACCAAATAAATTAGTTTCAAACTGATGCCTCAGGACATCACGACTTAAATCTTCAACAGCGCCCGGTTGTCCAAAGGCCCCGTTATTAAATAGCGCATCACAACGACCACCTGTTAACTCAAGCGTATCAATCACTGCTTTTTGTATACTGTAACTATCCGCCAAATCCAATTGTAAGGCAGTAAATCCTTGTCTTTGTAACCGCTCAACATCCTCTGATTTTCTGGCTGTCGCAATAACCTGATGACCTCTATTCTTCAATTCCATTGCTGCACTGTAACCAATGCCGGAAGAACACCCTGTAATTAAAATTATTTTTGATGCGTTCATTTAAACAACTATTTTATTAATTCCTGTTCATTAAAATAAAAAGACTTACCAGTACTACAATTAATTAAAATCGTTAATGCATCTTTAGTGCTTTTACTATTTAGTTCATCCGACTCAACACGAATACATTGATTACTCGCCAACGCTTTCTCTGCTGCTTGTCTTCTTAAACGTTCAATTACGTTTAATCTACCCTGATAAGACTTTACTAAATTAGGTAGCTTTTCTGGCACATAGGGTGGAATTGAAAAAGCTGAAAATTTATCTGGATTATTTTTAATCAATAACTGGTTTTTTGCGCTTTCACTCATAGCGTCCTTGTTTATATCTGCCTGCAACTTATCTATTTTATCTTGTTCAATTTTTTGTTGTTCGACCTTAGCTAGCTGTTCTTTTTGTTCTAAAATTTGCTGTTTGTTTTTCTCATCCAAATTAACACCGGTGCCTGTTTTAATGTTAAGTTCAACATTTTGACGTCCCACTTGACAAGGTGTAGATCGATACTCGGTATTGTCGTTAGCATCCGTGCATTTATAAACACCGGCAACAGTAAAAGTTGATAAAAGGCAACCCAAAATAAATAATGTTAATTTCATATCTTTTTAAGTCCTAAGCATAAAAGTAAAAGGTTAGAATATTATAGGTGGTTTAGGTTTATCAACGTACTGTATCCAATGCATCTTCTTGAAAACGACTACTTACCAACAAAAACAATACCGCTGTCATCAACATTAATCCAGTAAAAAACCAAAAATAACTTGCGCCTGCCAACTTACTAGTACCATTATCATTTTGAATAAAGAAATTAACCGCACTTGTAAAAAGATTGCCTATCGCCACTGACAAAAAATAAAAAGCCATTACAAAAGATTTCATATGTTTAGGCGCCTGAGTATAAGAAAACTCAAGACAGGTTATAGATACCATGATTTCTGCAGCTGTTAACAAGATATAAGCCAATAACTGCAGGAAAATATGAGGCACCACGCCAACATCTAACTGCATTTGTATGATGCTCGGTACAACAAAAGCAAAAACCGTCATAAATAAACCGATAGCCATTTTCCGTAAGTCCGTTAAAACAAAAAATCGATTCAAAAATGGATAAACAACATATGAAAAGAACGGCACTAACAACATTATAAGCAATGGATTTGCTGCTTGAAGTTGTGAAGGTAATATTTCATAACCTAGGACTACACGATTCATTTTTTGAGCTTGTACTATCCAAGATGATCCAGTTTGATCAAACAAAGCCCAAAATACTGCAATAAACACATAAATAGAGGCTAATTTACCCAAACTAGTCATACCGACTTGACTGAATATTTCTTTTATAAAATTTACACCCGCTGGCTGGATATGCACAAAGCGATAACGCCCAGACCAAAAAATAATGGTTGCTAATAACATTAAACCGCCGGGGACAATAAAAGCAATAGTAGTCCCATATTGCTCCAGTAACCAAGGAACCATCAACATCGCAGTAAAAGCACCCAAATTAATAGTAAAATAAAACCAGCTATAAACTTTACTCATCAGATGCTTATTAGCGATACCGAATTGATCACCAATGTGCGCTGAGACACAAGGTTTAATTCCACCCGCGCCAATAGCAATAAGGGCTTGTCCAAGCAACAAACCCATACGCGTGTTATCAATAGCAAGCGCAAAATGTCCTAGACAATATATCAGCGATAAAAAAAGAATTGTTCTATATTTACCCAACCAACCATCCGCTAATATAGACCCGAACAACGGCATAAAATAGACAATAGATACAAATAAGTGAAAATAGCTTTGCGCTTCATTTTCTGACATGACATCCAATTGGCCGGTTGGACTCAGTAAATATTGTGTCATAAAGACGACTAATATTGCCCTCATACCATAGTAACTGAATCGTTCAGCCGCTTCATTACCAACAATATAAGCTATGCCATCTGGTAATTTACTTGTCAAATCAGGTTGGATTTTATACTTATTCATGTTATTTATATTATGTTTAGTAAGCGCTCGTCGTTCATAACACCCCTCATAAATCGCTAAGGTATAAAATATAACTTATTTAAAAGGTTAGTCTTTTCGATAGCGTTTTAGCAATATCGACAATAACTCTATATTTTATAAACAAATATCCGGTTAGAATAGGGAACTTTTTAGTAAACAGATTGTTTATAACGTTACGTGGCAACCGAATGGCACTTTACGCTTATTAACTCAAGGTTATCGAAATAATATACGACAACTATTTCAGATGTATCGCTTTTATACTATGGATTAACTATACCGCCCATCATGTCAGAACATAACAACAAACAAAATCTATCCAAAGCTTCTACTCAATCCTTATTAATTGGTTTAAAAAATTACATCAATAAAGAGATTATCGGACAAGATGTTCTTATTGAAAGAATGCTTATCGGTTTATTAGCTGATGGACATATCTTAGTTGAAGGCGCGCCAGGTCTAGCCAAAACTAGAGCTATTAACGTCTTAAGCAAAGGGATACATGGTGATTTTCATCGCGTACAATTCACGCCTGATTTATTGCCTGCCGATTTAACGGGGACAGAAATTTATCGTCCTCAACAAGGCACATTCGAATTTCAAAAAGGCCCTTTATTCCATAATTTAATATTGGCTGATGAAATTAACCGTTCTCCTGCAAAAGTTCAGGCCGCATTATTAGAGGCTATGGCGGAGCGGCAAATCACCGTAGGGCAAGCAACTTACCCCTTACCAAAGTTATTTATGGTAATGGCTACTCAAAACCCAATCGAACAAGAAGGGACTTATCCCTTACCAGAAGCCCAATTAGATCGTTTTTTACTCCATGTAAAAGTGGATTACCCTAAAGCTGAACATGAAAAAAGTATCTTGCACCTCGCTCGCTCTGAGGCTCGTTCAGGTTTTATTCAAAATACTGATAAATTTGAACCTATTAGTCAAAATACCTTATTCGATGCACGTAATGAAGTATTGGATATACACATGGCAGAAAGCCTAGAGGATTATTTACTACAAATCATACTTGCAACACGCAATCCATCAGTCTATGGACAAGACCTTGCTTCGTGGCTGCAATATGGCGCAAGCCCAAGAGCAAGTATCGCTCTTGATCGCTGTTCAAGAGCTAAAGCTTGGTTATCTCAACGAGATTTTGTCAGTCCAGAAGATATTCAGGAAATGGCTTTTGATGTTTTGCGGCACCGCCTAATTTTATCTTATGAAGCTGAAGCAGAAGGCATTACGACTGATCATTTTATTAAAGAACTAGTTTCTAGGATTGCTGTACCTTGATGCTGTTCAAGAAAAAAACTGAGCAGAGCCAGCAATCTAAAAATGAACTGGTTTCTGTTTCATTAAAAACACTCATTGATTTAGCGAAGTTAGCAACCACTATAAATTTACATCATGGTAATAATCGTTCTCAGCAAAATGATGGCTATGTCTCTCGCTTCAAAGGCCGTGGTATGGAGTTTGATGAGGCCCGTTTATATCAACCTGGTGATGATATTCGTAGCATCGATTGGCGAGTCACTGCTCGTACTGGAAAAACACATACTAAAGTATTTAGAGAAGAGCGTGAAAGACCTGTATTTATTTCACTCGACAATCGCCACACCATGCAATTTGCAACACGTGGCGTTTTCAAGTCAGTATTAGCCGCAAAATTAGCGGCTTTATTGGCTTGGTCAGCTGAATTTCATAGTGACAGAATAGGTGGACAAATATTTTCTGACCAAGCATGCCGTGAGTTAAAACCACAAAATGGTCGGCATGCCGTATTACGTTTTTTAAATGCGATAACTGATAAATCTACTTTGGATTCTAGCCTAACCATAGTTGCCCCTATGGTTACGCAAAAAATCACTTTAGCATTAACTTTAGGACGATTAACTCAACATGCTCGACCAGGAAGCCTCGTTTATATTATTAGTGATTTTCGTGGCATCAATGAACAATCTGAAGCGCACATTACAAAACTAGCCCAGCATTGTGAAGTCGTATTAATTTTTATATATGACTCTCTTGAAAGTAGCTTACCCACTAATGGTCGCTATCGTTTTACTGATAATGAGCGTGATGTCGTCATAAATACTAATGACAAATTACAACAATTAACTTACCAACACCGCTTTAATCAACGAAAACAAAAATTGGAGTTCTTAGCAAAAAAAATGCGATTAAAGCTCATCCAATGCTGCACTACCGAAGATCCAATGCAATGCTTACGATGATACGTATGAACGAAAATGTTTAAGATCTTTCACTTACTAGACATCTTTAGCCTTTATTTTATTACAAAAAATGCCGACAAATCAGCTTCCCCTTAAAGACATACATCTGCCTGAACTCATTAGTTGGTGGCCGCCTGCACTAGGCTGGTGGCTTTTAGTTATCTTAATTCCGCTACTTATAGTTCTATTATATTGGCTCTATAAACGGCTAACACGTAAGTCTGCCATAAAAACAGCACTACAAAAACTAGCCACTATCAAACAATATTCCTTTCTCGATAATGACAAAAAATTACGTGAACTCTCTATACTCCTACGCCGAGTTGCCATCAGTATTTCACCAAGAACAGAAGTGGCTAGTTTAACAGGGCGAGAATGGTTGGCTTTTCTCGATAAATCAATTACTGGAACGCCTTTTAGTGACGGTTATGGCCAACTATTAGCTGATGCCGCTTATCGAAAAAAACCACCAACTGAATTAGAAATATCGCAACTCCTTAACTTGTGCGAAATCTGGCTTAATGCCCAAACCAAACACGCCAAAAGAAAATAAAAATCATGATTCATTTTGAATGGCCTTGGCTCTTATGTGGCTTACCCTTACCTTTGTTAATTCGTTGGTTAGCCCCCTCTTCGCCCTTTGTAGAACAATCAGCCTTAAAAGTGCCTTTTTTAGATGATTTTTCCCCAGAAAAAATACCGGTGTTTTCCCAAACTCAACAATGGCGATTATTGTTGGCGACCCTCGCTTGGTTGTTATTATTGATAGCCTGCGCTCGCCCTCAATGGTTGGGCGAACCTATTGAACAAGCAGTATCTGGACGCGATTTAATGTTAGCTGTTGATTTATCAGCGAGTATGGAAGAGCAAGACTTTATCATCAATAAAAATCCTGTAGATCGGTTAACCGCCATTAAATGGGTTGCCAGTGATTTTATTAACCGACGCGTCGGTGATAGAGTTGGATTAATTCTATTTGGTACTCAAGCTTATTTACAGACGCCCTTAACTTTTGATAGAAAAACGGTGCAAATTTTATTAGATGAATCTGTCATTGGACTTGCAGGTGATAATACAGCAATAGGCGATGCTATTGGTTTAGCGGTAAAACGCTTAAAAAATCAATCAGCCAATAGCCGTGTTTTAATACTTTTAACGGATGGTGCAAATACCGCAGGTGAAGTCTCACCTCTAAAAGCTGCAGAACTAGCCGCGGCAAACCAATTAAAAATTTATACTATTGGTGTGGGTGCTGATGAAATGATCATTCGCAGTTTTTTTGGTAACCGCAAAGTTAATCCATCTCGTGATCTAGATGAAAATACTTTAGTCAAAGTCGCTGAAAGCACTGGTGGGCGCTATTTTCGCGCAAGAAACTCCGATGAACTTAATAATATTTACATGCTACTTGATAAACTTGAACCGGTTGAAAAAGACAAACAATACTTCCGCCCAAGGAGTGAGTTATATTACTGGCCATTATCACTAGCACTAGGCTTAGTGGTTTTTATTTGTTTGTCGCGTTTGAGGCTGTCATGAATCTAACTGAATTTCACTTCATCAGACCTTATTGGTTACTAGCCATCATCCCTTTTATTTTTTTAATTATTTTATTATTAAAAAATAAACTCAGTCAAAACAGTTGGTCCACAGTATGTGATGCTGAATTGCTACCGTATTTATTACAACAAAAACCTCTTAATCAAAGTCGCTGGCCAATAACGATAGGGGCAATTACTAGCTTATTAGTTATTATCGCTTTAGCAGGACCTACTTGGCAGCGCGTACCTTCTCCGGTATTTAGAAATGAATCTGCTTTAGTTATCGCCTTAGACTTATCTCGTTCCATGGACGCAGAAGATATTAAACCGAGTAGATTGATTAGAGCCCGCTTTAAAATTGCCGATATCCTTAAGCATCGAAAAGATGGCCAAACTGCTCTCCTAGTTTACGCTGGCGATGCATTCACTGTTACCCCCCTAACTGACGATACAGAAACTATAAATAGCCAATTATCTGCACTTACAACTGATATTATGCCCAGTGATGGTAATAATACCGAGATAGTTTTAGAAAAAGCAGTTGCGTTATTTAAACAAGCGGGACTTCAAAAAGGCCAAATACTTCTGGTTACTGATGAAACAAACGGT
>CAMDWT010000008.1 GCA_945877505.1 Crenothrix polyspora | reverse complement strand
GTTCACTGCCGCACAGGCAGCTTAGAAAAGACGGAACACGCGCAAGCATGGAGGGGCAGGTTAATGACAAGACTTTCGAGGATTAGCTGAAGCGTAAGACTGAAACAGCCCCCACGTTTGCTGATAGAACGCTTGGCAAGGGCAGGGCTGAAATGTGGCGTAATGGTAAGATAACGATGGATCAGATGATTTCGGGGGGTCAGTTGCTGTCGTTGTCGGAGTTGAAAAACAAATATATTGGCGTAGAATCTAAAATTATGACATTAGATGAAGTTTATAAGCGCGCTGAAAAATACAAACCCGATTTTGATTATAAAATTAAGCAATGGGCAAATGAATTTAATGCCACTCCTATTTTAAGCAATCTTAAAGACAAATCTAGAGCAAAAGATAAAATAGATCGGCTGTATGAAGGTAATACTGATTCAATAAGAGATATTTTAAGAGCTACGTTACTTGTTGATTCTAATAATAAAGTAAGTGTATTGCTATCTGAAATAAAAAGTAAAATAGGTAGTGATTTAATAGATGTAAGAAACAATTATGATAAAAATCATAATTCCAGTGATAGTTACTATGATGCTAAAATTGACTTTGTTTTTAATGGAATAAAAACTGAACTCCAAATACATACTATTAGCATGTATACAGCAAAAGAAAAAGCGCATATATTATACGAAAAGCGTCAAGCCATCCTGAAAACAGGATATAAATTGACTAATGACCAGCGTAATGAAATTAAGAACATCAATAATGCTATGAGAGAAATTTTTAAGGGAGCAAAATAATGGCTACTTTTAAACCAAAAAAAATAGAACTTAAGCCCGGTGATTTATCAGGTGCTGATGTTGATTTCTATGAATATGATTTTTATCCAGTTATTTATATTAATAACAGTAAGCTTGGAGAGATGGGTGGTATTGCATTATTTGGTGAAATAAGGACGTTTCCTTTAGATGCTATTTATAGCTATAACGCTTCTAAATTATCAGAAAAAGAATTCTTAGATAAGTTTCCGGACTTGCGTATTTATTTTGAATCACCTGAAAAACAAGCAGCATAATAATCCCGCTTTACCCAAACCCTAAAGCCAGCTTAACCGCTGGTTTTTTTATGCCTGTCGTTTATTCCTGTGTTCACTGCCGCACAGGCAGCTTAGAAAATAGGACAAAAAAGCGTAACGTAAAAAGGGGTAAGCACCTTATTATGTTTTTTCAACAAAAGCCATGAAGATGTTAGCAAAAGCGGTATCTAAGTCGGATTTTGTGGGAGCGGCTTTAGCCGCGGTATTTTCGCGGCTAAAGCCGCTCCCACTAGAATAAGTTACAGCGCCACTTTATGTTATTTTCTTCTTCTCCAGCAGTGCATCTGTCTTCTCTTAGTGTCTTAATATTTGTTCACATTTCGCTACTCACAGGGGTGTTATAGTGTCAAAAGCCCTAGAGCCTTAGGGTGCTAGTTATTACAATTTACATAGACAAAAAAGCTTTTTATTTGACGCTATGGGGATTTGTTAAGGGCGCAATTAACTGATTTTAAGTTGTAAATTACACACGATAATTCAAATTATAAATTAATGAATTTTGATAGGAGAAAGTATGAATTTAAGTAACATCTTTGTTATCTCGACTATGTTGTGTCTTAGTCTAGTCGCTTGCGCAGACAGTGGTGCACCTGCACCTATTTCTATAGCTAAGCTAGATAATAGCTACAATGCCACACTTGCTGAAGGCATTGATTTTTCTCAAAAACCGGGTTATCCCGTTTTTATTAAAGCGGTTACGGGGCTGTCAAGGTATGAAAAAATGGGTAGATGGACGGAAGGTAAGGAGGTGGTTTTTGATTTTAAACAAAATTTACCGCCTAAATTTATTTTGAACTTAGACTTTGCACCTGCTTTGGGTCCAAATGTAGGAAAAACTGTACAGATACAGGTGGGCGATTGGATGAGTGCCTTTATTGCCAGCGATAAGCCAGCAAATGTTTGGCTTATCGTTAAATCCACAATACCGACTCATAGTATTAAGTTTGTTGTGCCAGCTCCTTTAAGTCCGGCAGAGATTGGGATAGGTGAAGACACACGAAAAATAGGTCTTATGTTTAAGCATCTTAGTATTGTTACGGATGACCCTATAATTACAGCGCCAGAATCAGAATCGCTGGCGCCATAGTCGTTGTCGGTGTTTAGAAGGTTAAGCAGGAAGTGATTAAATAATATTTTTTGTGGGAGTGGCTTTAGCCGCGATTTTTTAATTTCGCGGCTAAAGCCGCTCCCACGATAAAATTTTAGTTATGTTGAATTTTATTGTTGCGTTGATGTGGAGAGCAATCAATGAATAAATAAATTATCGCCACATAGCAAAGATTTACGAAAGGGTCGATATTCACAGCACAAGCAAAGTTATGTAGTCACTACAGTGACTTATCAACGGCAAGCGGTGTTTGCTGACTTTTACTTAGGTAGAATTGTTGCTCTAGCCCTGCGACATCAGCATGAGTTGGGAAATGTTTCTGGCTTAGCGTTTGTGGTTATGCCGGATCATTTACATTGGTTATTTACTTTAGAAAATGACTGTAGTTTGGCGAAAATCATGCATCAGGTTAAAGGACATTCTGCCGGCATGATACAAAAAATTCGTCGTGAACGGGGTGATATTCTCTTGCATCCAGCTTTGTGGCAACATGGCTATCATGATCATGCTGTAAGAAAAGAAGAAGATTTACAATACATTGCCCGCTATATAGTCGCCAATCCGTTAAGAGCCCAATTAGTCAGTAAAATAGGTGATTATCCTTTGTGGGATGCGGTGTGGTTATGAGGTTGGTTGTTAATATTGTTTTTTTGTGGGAGTGGCTTTAGCCGAGATTTTGTTTTTGATTTCGCGGCTGAAGCCGCTCCTACGTTTGCTATTTGCAAGATGAAAGTGGCTGTGTTTTTATTGTTCTAGGCTTACATGAATATTGTTTTTTTGTGGGAGTGGCTTTAGCCGCGATTTTGTTTTTGATTTCGCGGCTGAAGCCGCTCCTACGCAAGCTCTTTACAAGATGAACGTAGGGTTACGTGAGCATTATTGAAGGTTTAGAATTAAGTTGTCCACAGGCGGCTAATACATCATCGCCTTTGGCGGTTCTTATTAAGGTGGGGATTTTAAAGGTATCTAATACTTTTTTAAAGTGTTCAACTGTGGCTAATTCTGGGCGCTGGTAATGAGAGCCTGGGAATGCGTTAAAAGGAATTAAGTTGATATAAGCACTTTTACCCGCCAGTATTGAGCCTAATTTTTTTGCATCCTCTGGCGTATCATTAAAATCTTTTATCAGAATATATTCATAAGTAATAAATTGCTTTTTTTGTAAAGGTATCTGGTCAATAGTTGCCAACACTTCATCTAATGGATATTTTTTATTAATGGGGATTAGTTCATTTCTCTTTTCTTCAAAGGGTGAATGCAACGATAACGCAAGGTTTACGCCAGGAATTTCTTGGCTCCATCTTTTAAGTCCAGGAATATACCCCGCCGTTGAAATAGTGATTTTTTGAACGCCAATTGACGTTCCATGTTTTGATAGAAATATTTCGCAGGCTTTTTTTACGGCATCAAAATTATGTAAGGGTTCGCCTTGTCCCATAAAAACAATATTCAAAATGCGTTCTTCTCCCGGTCTATTGGCTGCTAACCAACGCCAAGCCTGTATAAACTGGCCAACAATTTCACTGGTGGTTAAGTTTCTTTTAAGTCCTTGTGTTCCGGTAAAACAAAAAGAACAGTTCATGGCACAACCTACCTGTGAGGAAAGGCAGATAGAATATTTATTATGAAATGGGATAAGAACGGTTTCAACTTTATGTTGGTCTTTAAGCTTAAAAAGAAATTTTACGGTGCGATCGTTTTGTGATTCATGAACCGTATCTATTTCTGGCAGTGAGAAGTCGAAATGATCAGCAAAAAAGGTCAATGAGCCTTTGGCAATATTATCAAGGCATTGAGTGGTTTCTTTTTTCTTATAATGCCAATTAAAAAGAACGCTCGCGGCGGAGTGATTTAAATTATTTTGATGTATAACGGCTTCTAATTCAGCATAATTTAGGTCATAAAAGGATTGTTTCAATAGTCTCTCCATGTAACATCAAGCGATTACCCATTCTTATTCATTGGGAAGATTGGGTTTTATCGCTCAATTATATAGAACCTATTTTATTTTGTTTGAGGTAATGCGATGTGACCTAGATATGGCGGTTATGGGTTGATAGTCGGGGTTAAGCCGCTACACTTTTAATAGCGCATTATAAGGTTTCAGTGGCACGATTATTATTAATTTAAAGGTCGCCTTTTTGGTATTCCCACGGGGCTATCCAAATCCGTATGTCCTTTGCAGGGGGTTGAAGCAATACTGTCATTTCAGCAATGAAATCAGAAAAATGCTGGGGTACGTTATGAGTTACAGCCGTTTTATTGAGAGAGTTTTTATATTCATTAGAAGAAATCAAAATAATTACCTTTAGTATTAAGAAAAATTAATTCAATTTAAACACAATTTAATAGGCGTAATTATGAACAATTGTTAAGCTGGAACAAGGGGTTCAGCTGGATTATCTTTGTAATTTATGGGATTTAATCGTTGATTGGCGCAACGGCTTAGTTGTTGTCAATATCAGCCGTTGCGCCTTCGTTAAGGCTCGTAGAGACGCTTTCTTTAGTGGTGCTTAAGGTGAGGCCGTTTTAATTAAAAAGCGCGAACGGTGCGGACTCGGTGGGTGAGGTTTTTATTACTGTTTAATTGATGGCCTGTGCAAAAGTTTTGAAACCAAGCGTTGAATCGATCACTTTCTGTTGAGCTCCAGTAAAGGTGGTTTGCAAAACCGCCGACTAGGTGTCGGTGCTCATATAATAATTTTAGTTCCTCTTTGTTGGGCAGGTGCCAATCTTTGGGTTTTGTTCCGGTTAATTCTTTGGCTTCATGCCAAGTGGCTTTAATGGATGAATCTTCCTGGTGGGCGATTAAGCCATGACCGGTTTGATCTATATAAAAAACGATGCCGTTATCATGCAGAATGTCTCCCACTTTATAGCTGGAAAAGTTTTCAGCGACAGGTTCAGGTTGATAGTAATTAAGATAGTATTTTCTTTTTATGCTTTCAATAACATCGTAGGCATTAAGGTTGCTCCCTGAAACGGCAACCAGTTTATTGATTTCTTTAGCAGCGCTGCGATTTTTTTGGCTCAGTAGCCAGCGTGAGAATTTTTGAATATCTTTGTTTTTACCAAAATATTTTTCAATAAAGTCGGCTTCAAATTGTTCAGCAATAGCGGCAGCTTGATCAAAGCGTTTGGTTTCGAGTATTTCTAATTTAAAGGTGAAAGCGAGGTCTTTGGAGAGTGTATTAAGATTTTGATACAAATCATCCAAGCCTTTAACTAACTCAACAGCGACTAACCAACCGGCTTCTAACTCATTATTGCCGTTAGTGATAATTTCTTCTTGTTCCGGCTCATATTGATTTTTTGTGGTCGATTGCTCCGAGGCATAGCGTTTACGTTTTTCTGGGTCAATCAATATTGAATAGGCTTCGTTGATTTCTTTTGTTTTTCTGATGGCTTCTTCTTTGTCGCCCTCAAATCTATCGGGATGATAAACCATCATCAGTGCTTTGTAGGCCGCTTTAATAACCACGACCTCTGCGCTGTCGGTTACGCCTAAAGTTCTGTAAAAATCTTTTTGTGTCGCGCTCATCTTACACCGTGAGGAAGTTGATTAAAGCTAAATATCACGTTATTAGACCTCGTTGCTAGATCGTTTAGCTTAACAAGCTGAAGCTTAAGTTCAGCTTTTGCAAAAGAAGCACGGCGTTGCAAGTGGTTGGCGATGATTAAGGTGTGCGTCTTCATGTTTTGGTGATTTTTATGTAGCTAGCCTTTAGTTTTTAATTGCTTTAAAGCCAATGTCCGTGCGGTAATAGATACTATCCCAGTGAATTTTATGGGCCAGTTCATAGGCTTTGGTTTGCGCTTCTTTAATATCCAGTCCCAGTGCACACGCACATAAAACACGTCCGCCCGCAGTGGCTATCGAATCGCCAATAAAGGTGGTGCCAGCATGAAAGATTTTGCTGTCTTTTTGCTCTTGTTCGGGTAATCCAGAAATAATAGCATTTTTTTGGTAAGCATCTGGATAGCCGCCGGCCGCAAGAACCACTCCTAATGCGGCTCTTTCGTCCCATTCTGTGCTGGTTTTATCGAGTGTGCCATCTAGGGCGGCTTCGCAAAGCTCAACTAGATCACTTTTCATGCGCATCATAATGGGTTGTGTTTCAGGATCACCAAAACGACAATTATATTCCAAAACTTTAATCGTGCCATCTGCTGAAATCATGAGTCCAGCATATAGGAAGCCGGTATAAGGAATGCCGTCATCAATCATACCTTGTAAAGTAGGCTCGATAACATCACGCATGACACGGTCATAAATGGCTGGGGTAACCACGGGTGCTGGGGAATAAGCGCCCATGCCGCCTGTATTAGGGCCTTGATCACCATTATCACGCGCTTTATGATCTTGTGAGGTGGCCATAGGTAAGGCGTTTTTTCCATCAGCGATGACGATAAAACTGGCTTCTTCGCCTTGTAGAAATTCTTCAATAACGACACGGTTACCGGCTTCACCAAAGACATTGCCAGATAACATATCCTCAACAGCCCCTATGGCTTCTTGTTCTGTTTGAGCAACGATAACGCCTTTTCCGGCAGCAAGACCGTCTGCTTTTACCACAATAGGCGCGCCTTGTTTGCGGATATAGTTAATGGCTAAGTCTTTATCAGTAAACGATTGATATTGGGCGGTAGGAATATTATGACGAATCATAAAGTCCTTACAATAAGATTTTGAACCCTCTAGTTGCGCGGCTTTAGCGGAGGGGCCAAAACATTTCAATCCAGCTTGTTGAAAGCGATCAACGATGCCCATGACCAACGGTATTTCGGGGCCAATGATGGTTAAATCGATTTTTTCTGTTTGGGCGAAGGCGAGTAAACCTGCAATATCATCAACAGCCAGTGCAACGTTTTCAATGGACGCTTCAAGCGCGGTGCCTGGATTACCGGGCGCGACAAATACTTTCTCTACTTTGGGTGATTGTTTGGCTTTCCAAGCGAGGGCGTGTTCACGACCTCCACTACCGACTATGAGAATTTTCATAAGGTTGCTCTTAAATTATAGTAGGGCAACTTGAGTTACCCACTGTGCAAAAGGGCAATAAAATTGCCCATACGGTGTATGTTGTTGCTTAATTAATGTCTAAAATGACGCATGCCAGTGAAGACCATCGCGATGTTATGTTCATCGGCTGCGGCAATAACTTCGTTATCACGCATAGAACCACCCGGTTGAATAATAGCGGTAATGCCGGCTTCTGCTGCAGCGTCTATGCCATCTCTAAACGGGAAGAAGGCATCTGAAGCCATTGCTGAGCCGGGCACTATCAAACCTTCATCAGCGGCTTTAATGCCGGCAATTTTAGCGGAATATACACGACTCATTTGTCCTGCACCGACACCGACGGTATGGCCGTTTTTACAATAGACGATGGCATTAGATTTAACGAACTTGGCAACTTTCCAAGCAAATAATAAATCAGCGAGCTCTTGTTCGGTCGGAGCGCGTTGGCTGACGACTTTAATGTCTGCACGGGTGATTTCACCAAAATCTTTGTCTTGAACCAGCAGGCCGCCAGCAATCTTTTTAAAATCGAGGGCAGGTTGGTTAACAGGGTTCCAAGTTCCGCACTCTAGGACTCTAATATTTTGTTTTGCGGCCAAAATAAGCTGTGCGGCAGCGGTAATCGAAGGAGCAATGATGACTTCAACAAATTGACGCTTGATGATTTCAGCAGCGGTTTGTTCATCTAACGGTTGGTTAAAAGCGATAATGCCGCCAAAAGCCGATGTGGGGTCAGTTGCGTAGGCTTGGTCGTATGCGCTTAAGAGGTTATCGGCTTCTGCAACGCCACATGGGTTTGCATGTTTAACGATGACACACGTGGGTTTGTCAGTGAATGATTTGACGCATTCTAGTGCGGCATCGGCATCTGCAATATTATTGTAGGAAAGTTCTTTACCTTGGAGCTGACAGGCGGCAGCAAGTGTGCCTGAAGCAGGTGATTTTTCACGGTAAAAAGCAGCATTTTGATGAGGATTTTCACCGTATCGCATCGATTGGCTTAGGTGAAATTGTAAATTCAGCGTTTCCGGAAATTGAATATTATTGATGGCGCCTAAGTAAGTCGCAATGGCTGTGTCATAACGCGCGGTGTGCTCGAAACTTTTAAGGGCCAGCGCAAAGCGAGTTTGATCCGATAGACTGTTAGCCGAACTTTTTAGCTCAGCAATCGTGTTAGCGTAGTCAGCAGGATGAACGATAATGGCAACATCAGCATGATTTTTTGCAGCGGCTCGAATCATAGTTGGTCCGCCGATATCGATATTCTCAATGGCTGTTTCTAAATCACAGTCTGGATTGGCGACGGTTTGTTCAAAGGGATATAAGTTAACGACGACCATATCGATGGCTATGATTCCGTTATCAGCCATGACGCCATCATCAATACCTCTACGACCTAAAATACCGCCATGAACTTTGGGGTGCAAGGTTTTAACTCGGCCATCCATCATTTCTGGAAAGCCCGTGTAATCAGATACTTCAGTGACAGGTATTTTATGTTCGGCTAGTGTTTTTGCTGTACCACCGGTCGAAAGGATCTCAATACCTAGTTGACTCAATTCCTGACAAAATTCTACGATACCAGATTTATCAGAAACGCTGATTAGAGCGCGAGTTATTTTTTTGTTCATGCAGGCCTTTGAGTTTTTAATTGATTTTTAGATTAAGTCAACAATAGTGAGTCGGATGTTAGGATATTCCGTATTGTTCGAGTTTTTTGCGTAAGGTGCTACGGCTTAAGCCTAATGCTTTGGCGGCTTTAGTTTGGTTAAAGCCAGCATATTCTAGAGCAGCCTCTAATAAGGGTTTTTCAACTTCGCTAATGACCATGGCGTGTAAGCCGACAGCGTCATGACCGCTAAGTTGAGAAAGATAATGCTCTACTGTCTGTTTTACATAGAGTGATAGCGGTAAAAGTACCGTTTTATTATCTAACTCAATGAGGTTAACAGTGGATTGAGATGCGTTCATATTACGTAGCACTATCAGTTGATAAAAGATTAAACGCTGAATTTATCAGCGCCTGTTGCTGGGTTGGGCATTGAGCTTGGTTTATAGTATTTTTGGTGTCCTGACTTATGACGTCAAGATGTTTAAAATACCAGCCAATATGTTTTCGCGCTATTCTAACACCTGAGACATTTCCATAGAAGCTATATAGTTGCTCCAGATGGCACAGAAGGGTGTTCTGGATGACTGAATTAGTTGGTTTTTCTAGGAATGTTCCTGTTTTTAGAAAGTAATTAATTTCATTAAATAGCCATGGATTTCCTTGAGCCGCCCGTCCTATCATAATGGCATCTGCACCGGTTTGACTCAGAACATAATGGGCTTTTTCAGCTGAATCAATATCTCCGTTGGCGATAATAGGAATATTGACTGATTGTTTAACGCGTTTAATGGTTTCATATTCAGCTTGGCCATTAAACTTACAAGCGCGGGTTCTACCGTGTAAGGTTAAAGCCGCTATGCCTGACGCTTCTGCTATTTTAGCAATTTCAATGGCATTACGACTGTTAAGATCCCATCCAGTACGGATTTTTAGGGTGACCGGCACATCAACGGCATTAACAACGGCATCTAATATTTTTTTAACTTGGGCTTCGTCTCTTAATAACGCTGAACCAGCGGCTACAGAACATACTTTTTTAGCCGGACAGCCCATGTTTATATCTATAATTTGTGCACCACGTTGTGCATTAAATAGAGCAGCATCAGCCATCTGTTGGGGGTCAGTACCCAAAATCTGAACAGATCGTATGCCTGTTTCACCAATATGGTCGGCTTTTAATAAGGTGCGTTTATGGTGACGTAAAGCGGGATTTGAGGCCACCATTTCGGATACGGCTAAACCTGCGCCGTATTGTTTACAGAGCTCTCTAAAGGGACGGTCACTAATGCCGGCCATCGGTGCCAGTATCAGTTTGTTTTTAAGTTGATAGGGGCCAATGTGCATAAAGAAAGTTAAAGGTGGAGTGGGAAAAGTACAGGGTTGTATTTCTAGCGTGACGGCTTTGTTAGGCCGTTACGCTTAGGTCCCTTCACCTTGTAACGGTCTTATTTATCAGCATCATCATTCCAGATTGGATTGTCTCTATCGGCTGGATCTAGTTTGCTAATATCTTCTGGATAGATATGCCAGAAAGACTTATCAATTTGAGCGTTATTGTAGCCTTCTTTTTTTTCATGTGTGAAGGGACACCACCAGTTTTCAACAATTTTAACTAAATAGGCATGCCATTCAAAAAGGGCAACGCTGACTGGGCAATACCATGTGCAGTTTAGTATCCAGTAGAGTTTTGATTGGGCTAAACTAAACTTAAAGGAACCATCCATGGTGATTTGGTTCTTAAGGTTATATCGGTGGGAACTTCTTTCCGGAAGAAAGTCAGACAATGTTTTAATGTTTTCGCCGCCTATCATTTTTAAATGATAGTAAGTAAGGTAAGCACTAAGAAATACAAAAGGTAACGTAAATATCGGCAGGTAAACTAAAAGCAAACCAACAGTTCTTTGCAGAACAGGTATTTTTTTGTGATTTTTGCCTATTTCGGCTCGGCCAGAACATGAATCGCATGCTTTCATTGGTGGGTGCTCCTCTTTTATAAATTTAGTAGGTTTAATTAACGGGTTATTTGGCAATTATTAAGGAGCTGGTAAATATTTAGACAGCCCTCACAGCAAAATTTTAATAAGCCATCAGCGGTACTTAAGGTAAAGTTTTTTAAAACAGCTTGTTGTCCACAAAGTTTACAAGTTGCCTCATATTTTATAATGGCCATAAATATGTCTCAATTAATTTATAAGCTAGAAGAGACTGAACAAAAGAAAGTTTTTAAGTATTCAGTCTCAGGTGATGCTGGATCAATGGGGTGATCAGGACCTTGTCCGCCGCTAGCAAAAAACACTAAATGTCTATCGATGTGTCGCCCTGAGCCACGTAAAATTTCATGAAGATTTTCACGGCTGAGGTGAAATGAGCATGAAGCAGAGATTAGAATGCCGTTCTTGGATAAAACTTGAAGCGCGAGATGATTTAATCTTCGGTAAGCTTCGTAACCTTGTTTAAAATCTTTTTTACGTTTAATAAGTGCGGGTGGATCAAGCACAATAATATCATAAAGTTGGTTATCTAGGCGGGCCTGCTTTAAGAATTCAAAAACGTCACTGCGCACAAAATTCATTTTATCAGCGACTTGATTAAGCTCGGCATTTTCATGCGCTAGTGTTAATGCGCCTTCTGAGGCATCAACACAGGTTACTTCAGCCGCACCCGCTATGGCGGCAGGAATACCCCACGCACCTGTATAAGAAAATAAGTCTAATACACGCTGTTTATTTGAAATAGAGGCTAACAACGCTCGGCTGCTTCGATGATCATAAAACCAGCCAGTTTTTTGACCGTCGACGATATCTATTTTAAATTTTGCCCCATTTTCTTCAATGATCAGTGTGTCAGGAATGGCGCCATAAGCCACTTCAGACTCAAGACTTAAGCCTTCTAATTGTCGTTGACTATTATCATTTTTAAGAACGATGGCGACAGGATTTAATAATTCAACCAGTGCGGCAATTAAAGAGTCTTTGCGTTGTTCAATGCCTGCTGTGGTGATCTGCACTGATAATACGGTGTCAAAACGATCAATAACTAAGCCAGGTAAACCATCACTTTCACCAAAAACAAGACGATAGAAGGGTTTGTCGAAAAGTCTTTCTCGTAATATTAAGGCTGTAGATAATCGCTCTTTAAAGAAATTAACACCGCATTTTAGATTGGGTTTTCTCGAGAGCAGACGCGCACAGATAAGGGTTTGAGGATTGATGTAAGCCGTTCCCATGACTTTCCCATCCTCACTTTTAACCTGAACAAGATCGCCAGCAGTGAAGGCTTCAAGCGGTGTTTTTTTGGTATCAACTTCATTGCTAAAAACCCACAGATGCCCTTTACGCAAGCGTTTGTCTTCGTTCTTTTTTAAGTAGATTTCAGGTAGTGACATAGTGATGAGATGTTTTAATAAAGTGAGGTTGATCCATGAAAATCTAACAAAATTTTATAATATACCGTAAAGCACATATCACCTAAAAAGTAAGGGGTTATGTGCTGTAATAGATCAATTATTTTCTTTTTTTTTCGTGGACTAAGGGTGTTTTTAGGTGGATGGGGGCTTAAGTCTTAGCGCTTGATGCCATCTAGTCTTATCCAGTCCTCTTGCTGCACCAGAGGGTTAAAAATTATATGCTGTTGATAGGCGCTGATAACGGATTCAGCTTGTTCGAATAAAATGCCTGATAGGACTAATTGACCACCTGAAACAAGTAAGGCGCAAATCTGTTCTGACAGGTCTATTAAGGGTTTTGCTAAAATATTGGCTAAGACAATGTCCGCTTGCAGGGGCGTAAATTGTTCAGGTAAATAGCAATTTACTTTATCTTGCACCTTGTTTTTTAAAGCATTACTGACTGTTGCTGTAATCGCCTGCGGATCTATATCAATAGCATGCGCTATTTTTGCGTCCAGTAAAACAGCGGCAACGCCTAATATCCCAGAGCCGCAGCCGTAATCGATGACTGTTTTATCGGTCACGTCATGACTAGCTAGCCACTCTAGGCATAATGCGGTCGTTGGGTGCGTGCCGGTGCCAAAGGCTAGACCTGGATCTAGGGTAAGACAAACGGTATCCGGTTCATTTTGTTCTTGATCGGTTGGGCAAACCCAAAGTTTATTGGCAAACTTCATGGGCTTGTAAAATTCCATCCAAGCGCGTTCCCATTCTTGATCGTCAACTGCTTCATAGTGCCAGTTAATTAATTCTTCGTGGCTGAATTGTTGTAATACTAAGTCTTTTATGAGCTCAGGATCGGTGTCCAGTTCATAGAGGGCTATAACGTGAGTGTTACTCCAGATTTTAGTTTCACCAATAGCCGGTTCGTAAACTGGCTCGTCTTCTGCGTCCATATAGGTGACTGAGACAGCGCCAAGATGACTGAAGTAATCAGCTAGATCAGGCGCAGTGTTTTCATTAGTGATAACGGAAATTTGATGCCAAGCCATAAGAAGAATATTTCAAAAAAGTAGAGGGGTTTGCAGCGGCAAGAAAACAATCAAGGCCGGCTCTGTATTTAGCGTTTAGAGGTGTTACGTGCCGAAGTTGCTAGGTATGTCTTAATGACATGACCAGCTAAACTTTGGATGAGTAATAATGCTTACCCATCCAAAGTTCAATAAGGCTTAATGAATGCCCAGTTTCTTTTCGAGATAATGAATATTTTGTTGACCTAATGCAAAAGCATTGTCATTCATAATATCTTGTTGAAGTGGGATATTGGTTTTAATGCCGTCGATGATAATTTCACTGAGCGCGGTTTTCATGCGGGCAATGGCGCTATTGCGGTCTTCGCCATGAGCAATTAACTTGCCGATCATTGAGTCATAATAAGGCGGAACTTTATAGCCATTATAAATGTGAGTTTCACAGCGAATGCCTGGGCCACCGGGCATATGAAACTGATCAATTTTTCCGGGGCAGGGCATAAATGTCTTGGGATCTTCAGCATTTAAACGACATTCAATCGCATGTCCGGTTATTTTTACTTGATCTTGCGTGATTGATAAGGGCTCTCCTGCGGCAATACGCAGTTGCTCTTTAACAATATCAAAACCAGTAACCATTTCTGTGACAGGATGTTCTACCTGAACACGCGTGTTCATTTCGATGAAATAGAACTCGCCTTTTTCATATAAAAATTCAAACGTTCCTGCACCTAAATAACCAATATCAACACAGGCTTTTGCGCAGCGTTCACCGATGGTTTTACGTTGCTCTTCGGTAATGCCTGGGGCCGGTGCTTCTTCAACGACTTTTTGATGGCGGCGTTGCATTGAGCAATCACGTTCACCTAAGTGGATGGCGTTTCCAAAGGAATCAGCCATGACTTGAAATTCAATATGACGAGGATCTTCAAGAAATTTTTCCATGTAGACTGTCGGGTTGCCAAAAGCACTACCCGCCTCAGCTTTTGTCATAGAGATGGCATTAATTAAAGCGGATTCGGTATGTACCGTTCGCATGCCTCGTCCACCACCGCCACCCGCTGCTTTGATAATAACGGGATAACCTATTTCACGGGCCATCTTGAGATTTTTCTCATCATTGTCAGACAACGGATCATTGTTGCCAGGAACGCAGGGAATACCAGCGGCTAGCATCGCTTTTTTAGCAGAAATTTTGTCACCCATCATGCGGATGGTTTCTGCATTGGGGCCGATGAAGACAAAGCCACTTTGTTTTACTTTTTCAGAAAAATCAGCATTTTCTGATAAGAAACCGTAACCGGGATGGATGGCTTCGGCATCTGTTACTTCTGCGGCACTAATGATAGCGGGGATGTTTAAGTAACTGTCGGCAGAGGCAGCAGGGCCAATACAAACGGACTCATCTGCAAGCCGAACATGCTTGAGGTCTCGGTCTGCTTCTGAATGGACGGCGACGACTTTAATGCCTAATTCTCTACAAGCACGTAAAATGCGTAAGGCGATTTCACCACGATTGGCGATGACTATTTTATCAAACATAGGATTTCCGCGACTTATTCAATGATGAATAGGGGTTGACCATATTCAACGGGTTCAGCATTTTCAACAAGTATCTGAGTGATAGTGCCACTTTTATCAGCTTCAATCTGATTAAGGATTTTCATGGCTTCGATAATGCACAAGGTATCACCCGCCATAACAGACTGGCCAATTTCTACGAAAACTTTGGTGCCCGGTGACGCTGAGCGATAAAAAGTGCCTACCATCGGTGACTTAACAGCATGCCCTGTTATTTTTTCTTCTACAACGGGGGCTGAAGAAACGAGGACGGTTGCTGGCGCTGAAGGTGCTTGTGCATAAGCAATAGGCGCAGGTGCGGCTGAATAGCGGCTAATGCGAATAGCTTCTTCGCCTTCTTTAATTTCTATTTCAGCAATGTCTGATTCTTCGATAATTTCGATAAGTTTTTTTATTTTTCTAATATCCATTGTCTAGAGTCTCTCTGTTAGTATCTGATTTGCGGCCGTTAAGGCCAGTTCGTAGCCTGTTGCTCCTAGTCCACAGATAACGCCACAGGCAATATCTGAAAAATAAGAGTGTTTTCTAAAAGGTTCACGTGCATGGACGTTTGATAAATGAACCTCTATAAAGGGTATTTTAGTTGCCAGCAGGGCATCGCGAATAGCGACACTGGTATGGGTAAATGCTGCTGGATTAATAATAATAAAATCAACTTTATTTTCATAAGCCTGATGGATCAATTCAACAATTTGATGCTCTGCATTATTTTGATGAAAATTAAGATGATGATTAAACTGGGCAGCTTGCTCTTCGAGTGATTGACGAATGTCGGCTAATGTTTTATTTCCGTAATGGCCTGGCTCGCGAACACCGAGTAAATTTAAATTTGGGCCATTTAAAACGGTAATAGTCGCCATTTGTGTCTATTTAGTCGCTAAGATTTAAAGTGCGTAATTTTACCGTGTTTAGAGTTTTTGTCCAGATATTATGTTTTTAACAAAAGATAGCAACAGAATGTCGCTTATTTGAAGACGGTTTCGTTGTTAGGTGTAAAGTTTAAGGTTTAGTTTGTGAGCTTTTATAGGATTTTGGTGTTTGTTGTTTAAAGAATAGGTAGCAATACCCTTTATCACTAGCCTATTTTATGTTCGGCGTTGACACGATTTTTTGCCATTATAAAAGCGGTATGAGGAACATACAAAAGGTCGGCAATTTTTCTGACCAAATACTCTTCGTTCATATCCAATACGCCATCAATAAAAGCAATTTTCCAGAGCGACTCAATTAAGAGTATTTTTTGCTCTGGACTGTATTCTTTATTGATTAGCGACGTAAATTGAAAATAATCGGTAGCTTGGGTTCTTTGTCTTTCTGCTAAAGCTAATAGCGCTGTGGTTTGTTCAGTTGTTAAGGAAAAGTTTTGTTGAATTAGCTGCAAAATAAGGTCTTCTTCTACAGTCTCGACTTTATCATCCATGGTCATCATCTCTAAAAATAAGGCGACCGTGGCTAGTTGTAGCTTTTCATCGGTGGTTTCTGTTGGTGCCGTCAGCGCAAGATGGCGCTCAAAAAAAAGTTTTATCTGGGTTAGCATAGTTTAGAAGTGCCTATTAATTCAAAGTATAAGTAAATTTAGGTCCAATCACCGCTACTATCATCGGAGCTGTTGTCATCCCATGATGAGGTGTCTGTAATGCCAAAGTCTGTGCCGCCCATATCATTATTGTCACTTGCATTGGAGGATGCGCCCCAAGGCGACGAATCAGATAATGTTGAGTCAGTGTTAGCGGGATGGCCTTTGTCGTCCAGAAGATGGTGCATAAGCGCTTCTCCTGCCACAACACCTGCGCCTAATGCGGCTCCAGTTGCCAAATTGCCCATCAGTCCAGAGCCCATTCCGCCTGCTGTAGGTTGGCCCATTACTGAGCCAGCGCCATTTGGGCCTGCTGGTGACATAGGCTGTCCAGGCGCAGTGCCAGGGGTGTGCCCTGCGGGAAGCGTATTTGATTTAAGCTGACGTAAAAATAATACTAATAAGATAATAAAGCTTATGCCTAAAAATAAAAGTGCCATTGGCATCCAATCTTTTGCATTGGTGGGTAAGGCTTGTCTGGCAATCGTAGGCGGCACTGAGTGGTTTGATGCAGAAGCAATAAGGCCTTTAAGCTGTTGTAAGGATTCTGGTTTAACAAAGGGGAGTCCCGGTTGTAATTGTTCAGCTTTGTTTAATTCAATATTCGCGTTACCAAACTGCCCTTGTTTGGCTAATAATTCAGCTTCTACAAAATGTGCCTTGGCACTGTCGGGATGATCGCTTAGCACTTTGTCCATCATGGTTTGTGCTTCAGCGAATTTGCCCGCTTCTGCCGCCAAATAGACCTGATGCATAGTCGCATCTCCTTCAGCAAAACTGGGCGTGGCCACAACGAGTGCTAAAAACAGTAGCGTGTGTTTAATGATGGTAGGGTTTAACATGAATTCAATTCCTGATTTTAATAAGTCACTAGACTAAAGTAAGGGGTAAACCAAAAAGGAAAACGCTTATAGTCTCTAGATAATATAGGCATGTAGATAATAAAACAATAGAGCTTACGGGTTAAAATAAACAAGCTGTCGATTATTGGCGGGTTAATAAGCATTAAGCTTTACGACTTAAAAAATAGTAAGATAGCGGTTAAATATAAAAGAATCCTTTGTGGATATTCTTAAATAAAAGCAGTACAGCAGTGCTTAAAATATCTAAGTTCTCTGCTTACAGCTGTTGAGTAAAATATCTTAACCTTCTATAAGCTAATGCTAAGTGCCCTTATCCGTTTTTCAATTCGTTTCTACGGAATTATTATCGCCATTGCGGTATTGATTTTGCTTTATGGTGGTTACCGTTTCACTACCGCTGGCTTGGATATTTTTCCCGAATTTGCGCCTAAACGGGTGATTATACAAAGCGAATCACCTGGCTTATCGGCAGAACAAGTTGAAGTTCTCGTCACTCGTCAAATTGAAACTTCAATCAGTGGCTTAGTCGGCTTAGAGTCGGTGCGATCAGAATCGATTCAGGGCTTATCAATTATAACGGCAACGTTTATTGAAAAAAGTGATGTGTATCGAAATCGACAATTGATTAGTGAACGTCTGGCTAGTTTACCTGCGCAATTGCCGCTAGGTATTACTCCAGTTGCCATCCCTTTATCGTCGTCTTCTGCAACGGTATTAACTATTGGTTTACAGGCTGATAAGAAAGACTTAATGGCGTTGCGTAGTCTGGTGGATTGGACGCTAGTGCCGCGTCTTTTGGCGGTGCATGGTGTCGCCGATGTTAATGTCTTTGGCGGGGAGGTCGCACAGTTGCAAATACAGGTTGATCCTGTGCAGTTGCATCGATTCGATTTAGCGTTGGATGACATTATTAAAGCAGCGTCGGAAGCGGGTGTTATTCAGGGCGGTGGTTTTATAGAAAATAATAATCAACGCTTTACCTTGCAAGTGACGGGGCAGCCCATTACGCCTGCACAGTTTGCAAAAATAATTGTAAAGCGTGAGCAGGGGCGAAACATTACGTTGGGTGAGGTGACTACTATCGTATATGCACCTGAACCGCCTATAGGTGCGGCACAAATCGGTGGTAAGGCAGGGATCGTTTTGATGATTATCGGCCAATATGGAGCCAATACCTTGACGGTATCCAAGCAGGTTGAGCAGGCTTTAAAAGAATTTGAGCCGGTTTTTAAGAGTGAGGACATTAGTTTTTATGAGCATTTATTTCGCCCTGCTGATTATATAGAGCGGTCAATAGCTAATTTATCAGGGCATTTGCTGATGGGAGGGTTATTTGTATTAATTATTTTGTACTTGTTTTTGTTTAATTTTCGTACTGCTTTTATTTCTGCACTGGCTATTCCGGTCTCGTTAATTGGGGCGATTATCGTTTTGTTGGAAACAGGGGTTAACCTCAATATTATGGTGCTGGGTGGTTTGGCGATTGCGTTAGGTGAAGTGGTTGATGATGCCATTATTGATACTGAAAATATTTTTCGGCGTTTACGAGAAAATCGACTGTTAGCTCAGCCTTTATCGGTTGCAAGTGTTGTTTACCAAGCATCGTTAGAAGTCCGCAGTTCAGTGGTTTACGCTAGTTTTATTGTTGCACTGGCTTTCGTGCCGTTACTGACTTTAAGCGGGGTGGCCGGACGTTTATTTGCACCTTTGGGATATTCGTATATTTTGGCGATTTTGATATCTTTATTGGTTGCTCTGACTTTAACGCCCGCTTTATGTTTTGTTTTACTGGATACTAAGTTAAGTCAGGCCAATGATCCACCTCTTATCAAACGCATCAAGCCACTTTATAAAGACCTATTAACGTTTGTTTTTAAGCATTTTGACGGGCTTATTATTGTTAGTATTATGGTCTGCCTATCAGGTCTGTTAGGTTTTTTAACGCTTGATAGTAAGTTTTTGCCAGAATTGCGTGAAGGACATTACATTGTTCACACTAGCAGTATTCCGGGCACCTCATTGCAAGAATCTTTAAGGATCGGTAGTAAACTGACTGAACAGTTCATGACGGTTCCTGGCGTGCAATCTGTTTCGCAATGGGCAGGTCGTGCGGCGCGAGGTGCTGATACTTACGGCAGTCACTATAGCGAATATGAAGTCCGTCTTGAACCCTTATCAGGCGAACAGCAGCAGCATATTCTTAATCAGCTACGTCAGATTTTAAATGATTTTCCTGGTATTGGTTTTGAAGCAAATACTTTTTTAACAGAGCGCGTTGATGAGACGATTTCTGGCTATACGGCACCTGTCGTTGTTAATCTGTATGGCAATGATTTGAATTTGCTTGATATTCAAGCGCAAACACTCGCCCGAATTATGCGTGAAACTCCAGGTTCTGCAGATGTACAGTTGCGCTCACCGCCGGCCACGCCAATGTTGCAAGTTAACTTGAATCTTGAACAATTAGCGTTTTTAGGTGTGGCGCCTGGGGAGGTTATTAATGCCTTGCAGGCAGGGTATGAAAGCAAAATCGTCGGTAAACAGCTTCAGGGTAAAAAAATAATTAACATTGCCGTGGCGTTGGCGCCTGAATTGAGGCAGCAACCTGAATCACTTGCTAAGCTTCCCATTAGAACTAAGGATGGCGCTTTAATTCGCTTGGAGCAAGTTGCCGAAATAAGGCATACAGCAAGCCGTTATAATATATTGCATCAAGGGGCACAACGACGTCAGGCCGTGACTTGTAATGTACTTAGTAGAGATATGAATGCTTTTATCCAAGACTTAAAAAATCGCGTACGAGAAGAAATTCCTGTTTCGGTGGATAGTTATCCTGAGTTTACGGGAGCGGCTGTTGAGCAGGCGGAGGCACGTAATGAGTTGATTTTGCATTCATTATTAGCAGGTGCTGGGGTGTTGATTTTTATTTATATAGCGATCGGTAGTCTTCGCAATACGCTCTTGGCACTTGTTAATCTGCCCTTTGCATTAATTGGAGGTATTGCCGCAGTAATGATCACGGAAGCGACTTTATCGGTAGGTTCTATCGTAGGGTTCATTACGTTATTTGGCATTACTGTCCGTAACAGCATTATGTTGTTGTCACATTATCGATACTTAGTTGAAGTGGAAGGCGATAGGTGGGATTTGGAAACGGTTGTAAAAGGGGCTCAAGAGCGATTACCTTCAATTCTAATGACGGCATTGGTGACCGCTTTAGCGATGTTTCCCATTGCGTTTAATAGTGATAATCCTGGCCGTGAAATCATGGGGCCGATGGCGGCGATTATAATGGGTGGTTTGGCATCTTCAACCGTGTTGAACTTATTATTGTTGCCTGCAATGCTATTGCGATTTGGTAGGTTTTGTCAGCATAATCAGTAAAAGCTATGATAAGTAAGGGCTTTTTGTGTCTTAGCTTTGAAGTATGTTAGAATTTTTAAAGTGGGACTCATTTTTTAATCATTTTGGAGTTGTTGATGAAGCAGGTATTAAAGTTATTATTGGTATTAAGTTCATTATTTTTGTTTTCACCGTATGAGGCAGCGGCAACAACTTATCCCGCTAAAATTGGTGTGAAAATGGGTAATGGTCTTATTAATGTGGTTACTGGGTTAGGCGAAATACCTAAATCTATCATGATTGCTAACCGGACTAGTGGTCCTCTTTATGCGGGAACGGCTGGAGTTGTTAGCGGCTTTGTGCAAATGTTAGGGCGCACTTTATGTGGTGCAACGGATTTGGTTACTTTTATGATCCCAACCAAATCGATGGTTAAGCCTGATTTTATTTGGCAGAAATTTAATGAGGAAACGTCTTACCGAACTACCTGGGAGTTTTTGCCTTAAGGTTTTTTGGAGGTTTTTTTCTTAACAAAAAAAGGGTGCTTTAAAGCACCCTTTTTTATTTATAAGTTTAGCGGGTATTAATTTCTACCGTTAAATGCGCCTAACAATTGTAATAAACTTAAAAATAAGTTGTAGATAGATACATATAGCGAGATGGTAGCTAGGATATAGTTGGTTTCACCGCCGTTAACTATTTGGCTGGTTTGAAACAGGATCATTCCTGACATCAGCAAAATAAACATGGCAGATACGGCCAGTGATAAGGCAGGTATAGCGAAAACGATAGCGCCTATGCCGGCAAGAAACGCTACCAGCACCCCAACCATCAGAAAGCCACCTAAGTAACTAAAGTCTTTGCGTGTTGTTAAGGCGTAGCCTGACAATCCCAAAAACACAACACCCGTTCCACCCAATGCCATCATGATAAGTTCATGGCCGTTACTGAAAGCAGTAATGTACATTGATAAGATGGGTCCTAGTGTCAAACCCATAAAACCGGTTAATGCGAAAACAAAAAGCAACCCTAAGGCGCTGTTGCTAAATTTAGCGGTTAAAAAGAATAGGCCATAAAAACCCACCAATGTGACAATCATGCCAAAAGGCGCAAGATTTAAGTACATTGATGCGCCAGCGGTCATTGCGCTGAAAATCAATGTCATTGATAACAACATATACGTGTTTTTTAGTACTTTATTACTTGCCAGAATACTTGCTTCTGGACGCGAAATAGCAGTATTTAATCTCATCTTAGTCAGATTCCTTAGTAAATAATTAACAAAAAAGCGTCGGCTAAGCGAACTTAAACGCCTAAGCCTAATAAATCAATCAACGTTTAGGTTGAAAGTCAGCAAACTTACAGACAAAAAGATTTTACAAGAGTTTCACTGACATTGTAAGAAAACTTGAATAAGTCAGCATTTTCTTGTTTTTACGCAAAGTTATTAAGAGGGTTTTAGGTTGTTTTGGCCTTGTTGGCGTTAGGATGAGTTAAGAGATGTTTTATATAGAGGGTAATGCAAATGCAACCTGTGCCCCGTATAATTCTTGAGCGATTCATTTAATAAATAACAGGTTGATATTATGAGTAAGGCTACACTGAGTTTTCTGGATAAAGAACGCACTATTGCGGGGTCTGGATTTAATCGCTGGTTAGTTCCACCCGCAGCGTTAGCAATTCATTTGTGTATTGGTATGGCGTATGGGTTTTCGGTTTTCTGGCTACCTCTTTCAAAAGCAATAGGAATTAAAGAGAGTATTGCCTGTGGTCCTGAGGTCGGTTTTTTTCAGGAGTTATTTGTGACCACTTGTGATTGGAAAATTTCCACATTGGGCTGGATGTATACTTTATTTTTTGTCTTTCTTGGTTCCTCCGCTGGGCTATGGGGGGGATGGTTAGAGCGTGTAGGTCCAAGAAAAGCGGCTGTAATAAGCGCGATGTGTTGGTGTGGAGGCATGTTGCTTTCAGCATTGGGTATTTATTGGCATCAGTTTTGGATGATGTTATTAGGGTCGGGTGTAATAGGCGGCATTGGCTTAGGCTTGGGCTATATTTCACCCGTATCTACACTCATTAAATGGTTTCCAGATCGCCGAGGTATGGCTACGGGTATGGCTATTATGGGATTTGGTGGCGGTGCAATGATTGGATCACCTTTAGCGACTGGGTTAATGAAGCATTTTGCTACACCCACTGACGTTGGTGTTATGCAAACTTTTATTGTTATGGCAGGGATTTACTTTGTTTTTATGATGTCAGGTGCGTTGAGTTATCGCATTCCAATGACTGGCTGGAAACCTTTGGGATGGAAAGCACCCGTAGCTGAAAAGATTAACCACATGATTACGCCTCATCATGTGCATGTAAAGAATGTCTTCAAAATTAAACAATTTTGGCTGCTGTGGGGCGTGCTATGTATGAATGTGAGCGCTGGTATTGGCGTAATTGGTATGTCCTCGCCGATGTTGCAAGAAGTTTTTGGTGGGCAGTTAATAGGGGTGGCTAAAACCTATAGCATGTTAGATAAAGGTGAGCTTGCCGCTATTGCTGGCGTTGCTGCTGGATTTACTGCCTTATTAAGTTTATTTAATATTGGTGGACGCTTCTTTTGGGCTAGCTTATCTGATTTTTTTGGCCGTAAAACAACGTTTTTTATATTTTTTGTATTGGGTTGCCTGCTTTATATCAGTGTTCCCGGTAGTGCAAATGCGGGTAATAAACTGTTATTTGTTTCCGCATTTTGCATTATTTTAAGTATGTATGGTGGTGGTTTTGCAACGGTTCCGGCGTATTTAGCTGATTTATTTGGCACGCAAATGGTGGGTGCTATTCATGGGCGCTTATTGACAGCTTGGGCAACGGCTGGGATTTTAGGGCCGGTGATCGTCAATTATATGCGCGATTATCAATTGGGTTTGGGCTTGCCACGCGAACAGGTTTATAACCAGACCATGATGATACTGGCTGGCTTATTGGTGGTCGGCTTGATCTGTAATCTGTTGATTCGCCCGGTCGCTGACAAATGGTTTATGACTGCTGAGGAGTTGGCTGAAGAGAAGCGACAGGCTCATGAAAAAATCATTGAAGATGAAGTTCACTCAGAGGTGGATAAAAAGGTTAGTAGCGAGGATGGTCAGTTGACTCATCCAGTAATGGTTTGGTTGGCGTGGGGAATGGTGGCGTTGGCGCTGGGCTGGGGTATTTATAATACGTTAATTAATGCGGCTAAGTTTTTTAACTGATTGTCTTTATTTTTATGTGGTATATTGATTAGGCTTTTTAATAAGAGTAAACATTTTTCATTATTAATTAATAAGTTATTTAAACTAATTACATGATTGAGCCCGTCGCATTACAAGATTTTTTTGTCACATTTTTTTCAGCTGCCCTGATTATCATGGCAGGTGCAAGTTATGCTTTGTTATATGCGTGGTCAAAAGTAAATGCAAGTTTACGGATTAAATTGGCCGCCTATTTCTCTTATTTAGTATTAATACTTTCAGTGATTGAGCTAACACGGGCAGCTCAGTTTCAAGGTTATTGGCTAATCATTTCTTTTCTGATGGTTATAGGCTATTTCTTTGCGCCGATAGGTATCTGGTATTTGTGCGAAAAAACACATAATGATCTAACTATAACAACAGAAGAGGAAACGCTATGAACGAATCACCCTTGTGGGCTTCGGAATCATTCTGGAAAAAAACAGCTATCTGGGTCACAGCAGGATCATTTCTGATTTTAGTGGTGTTGACGATGGATTCTTTAAGCAAAACCAGTGCGGGTAGTGAGCGCGTTCCGGCTTATAGCGTCATTAACAAAAAAATTGATTATCAGTACAACAAAGACTTACATAAGTTCATGCCCGTTATTGGGGGTAATGAGTTCTTATTTGGCCAAGAATACACAGATGAACAAGCCCGTGAGTTGGTTGATTTGGGCAAAAAAACAACACAAGCTAAAAATTGTATGAATTGTCATACCTTGCTGGGGAATGGTGCTTATTATGCGCCTGATTTAACAAAGGCTTGGCTAGATAAAGGTTGGATATCTCCGGCGTTACGGGAAGATATGATGGTGAAGTTTTTGATGGATCCTGAGAAAAATGCTCGTACGTTTGGTAGTAATCGAAAAATGCCAAATTTAAAAATTACCGAACAGGAAGCAAAAGGGATTATTGCTTTCTTAAAGTGGATGTCAAGTATTGATACTAATGGCTTCCCCTATAATTTTAAAACCATTAATGCAGAGGAATGAGCATGAAAACAAGTGGATTAAATGGAGTCGCAGAAAATGGGGTTGCTTTATGTGATAAGGCGCGCAGTTGTTTGAATGATTTTAAATCCTGGGTGCTATTGGATAGTAGTCATTTAAGTGCTGGCCAGCAATTAGCGGTTAAGTATTTTATTGTTGCGGTTATTTTGTTCTTTGCTCAAATCTTATTTGGTATGTTGGCAGCTACACAATTTATATTCCCTGGATTTCTTTACGAGATACTGGATTTTAGTGTTAATCGTATGATTCACATTAATGCCATGATTGTATGGATGTTATATGGATTTATAGGCTGCGTTTATTGGTTTCTTGAAGATGAAAGTGGAACTGAAATTGTTGGCCTAAAATTGGGTAATATTGCTTTTTGGGTATTAACAGCAGCCGTTACCTTGGTCGTGTTGGTTTATTTGTTAGTACAGATTGGTCCCGGTAAGGATTCGAGTCTTTGGTTTATTAACGAAGGTCGAGAATACATTGAAGCACCTCGTTGGGCTGATATTGGCATTGTGGTGGTGATGCTGATATTTTTCTATAACGTAGTGGCTACCTTCAGCAAGGGCAAATGGTCCGGAATTGCTGGGGTTTTAACCTTAGATTTAGTTGCCCTAGCGGGTTTGTATGTGGCGGGTATGTTTTATATGACCAACATCACGCATGAGCAATATTGGTGGTGGTGGGTTATTCATTTATGGGTAGAAGCAACGTGGGAAGTGTTGGTCGGCGTCATTATGGCTTGGTCATTAATGAAGTTGCTGGGTGTTAGACGTAAAATCATACAAACTTGGCTTTATATTGAAGTTGCTTTGATGTTTGGCTCGGGTATTTTAGGGTTAGGCCATCATTACTTTTGGATAGGTACGCCAGAGTATTGGTTGACCATTGGTGGTTTTTTCTCGGCTCTTGAGCCTATTCCGCTGGTTGCTATGGTTGTTCATGCCGTTTATGACGCAGGAGCAAAGTCTTTTAAAAATAGTAATCATCCCGCTTTAGCTTGGATTATTGCGCAAGCCTTCGGTAACTTTTTTGGTGCGGGTGTTTGGGGTTTTATGCATACATTGCCACAAATTAACATGTTTACACATGGCACTCAGTGGTCAGCGTCACATGGGCATTTAGCTTTTTTTGGGGCGTATGCAACGATTAATATAGCGTTCTTTTATTTAGCCATTCAGCACTGGCGTGGTGATGTCTGGATGGGTGGCGGAAGTCAGAATGCTTGGCGTTGGAAATGGGCTTTAGGGTTGCTAAATGGCGGGGTGCTTGGCATGACAATAGCTTTATTAATAGCAGGTTATGAACAATCCTTCATTGAGCGGGCTGTAGAGGGCTCAACGTGGGGCGGTTATTTCTCAGCACAAAATCATCCTTCATTTCAAAATGCGATGATATGGCGTTTATTCTTTGGTGGTGTAACTTTTGCTGGTTTTATCTTGTTGGTCTGGGATTTATTAACCATCGGCAAGGGTGAGGCAAGAGTAGCGCCGGAAATTGTTGAGCATAATTAACAAAAGTCATAAGGCGCGAGCGTGATGAAGTAATTTCATCGGGCACCTTTTTTGTTAATCAATAAGTGCTTTATCAAGATTTTTGCTGGAACGAAGACCTTTGAGTTTTGATTTGTCCTTAATACCGGCAAATCGTGTTCCAGCGAGATCGGCTCCTGCAAAATTAGTATCTTCAAGTGTTGTGCCAGTAAGGTCGGCACCTGATAAATCGGCCCCTGAAAAGTCAGCCCCCGATAAATCAACTCCAAATAACACGGCGTTGTGTAAGTTAGCATTTGAAAAATTGGCATAGCGCATCAGGGCGCGGTCAAAATTAGCATAAGAAAGATTGGCGCCGGTAAAATTAACATTATTTAAACTTGCCCTCATTAAACCCATGGACTGATTTTTCATGTCTGCTCCCCATAAAGCGTGGGTAAGATTAGCCTTTGATAGGTTAGCTCTATCCATTACCCCTATAAATCGGCTGTTACTCATATTGGCGTTAATTAAGATTGCACTTCCTATATGTACGCCAAAAATACTAGTATTAGCAAGATTGGCATTAGAGAAATTAACTTTTGACAATACGGATAAATCCAGATTGAGTCCCGATAAATCACTGTTACTTAGATCTGATCTGCGTAAATCTGAGCCCCACAAGCGCGCTAACGTAAAATCTAAGTTTGATAAATCTATATCGGTTAGATCCTTTCTCCCTAAGTCTGCAGGGTGTGCTTTATTAGCTTTACCGAGGGCTTGTTCTACCGCTACGCGATCAAGTTCTGCCGCTGATGCCGGCGTGCAAAACAGAATGGCTATGAGTCCTGTCCAATAAAATGTAATTTTCATGTGCATGCCTTAAAATAGCGTATTAAATGTTAGGGTTGGTTAAAACCAAGTAGCTCACTTTAACGCCAGTTTTTGTGTATTGCAATGGTGTAATAATTAACGCTGCAGCTAAATTAGATGATTTGATCGCCTAGCAATTGAAAAATAAGCCCATTAAAGAGGGTTAGTCCTTAATGGTTCTTAATGAATTTTAATATGAAATAATAATTAACGTATGAATACCTTATTACAAAAAGCTATTAAGATCGGCCCTTATCAATTACCTAATCGTTTAGTAATGGCGCCTTTAACACGTATGCGAGCACCTCAAAATATACCTACAGATATGATGGTGACCTATTATGAGCAAAGAGCGAGTGCAGGGTTGATTATTTCTGAAGCTTCGCCAATATCGCCGCAAGGGGTTGGTTATCCAGCATCTCCCTGTATCTATAATGATGAGCAAGTAACCGGTTGGAAAAAAGTCACCGAAGCGGTTCATGCAAAAAAAGGTCATATTTTTCTACAGCTCTGGCATGTTGGTCGTATTTCTCATCCTGACTTTCATGAGGGAGAGTTACCGGTTGCACCTTCGGCCATCAGGCCAAAAGGGGAGGCAGTAACACCAACGGGTATGCAGTCATTTGTCACACCTAGGGCTCTAGAAACAGAGGAAATTGAAGGTATTGTTGAAGACTACCGTAAGGCCGCAAAAAATGCGTTGGCTGCTGGTTTTGATGGAGTCGAGATACACGGTGCTAATGGGTATTTACTGGATCAGTTTTTACGAGATGGCACTAATAAGCGCACCGACCGTTATGGTGGAGTATTTGCAAATAGAGCGAGATTATTATTAGAAGTCACTGAGGCAGTTATATCAGTTTGGGGTGCAGAGCGAGTTGGTATGCGGCTGTCACCCAGTGGGACATTCAATGATATGACCGATTCTGATCCGGAATCCTTTTTTGTTTATCTATTAGGTCAGTTGGAAGCTTTAGGTATGGCCTACTTACATATAATTGATGCTCTGGAAGGTGATATCAGACATGGTGCAAAAGTCATCAAGCTTGAAATATTACGCAAAGCCTATGATGGGATATTGATAGTGTGTGGTGGATATGATCAACTGCGTGCAGAGCACGTTATCGATCAGAGTTTGGCTGATGCCGTGGCTTTTGGGCAGTTGTATATCGCTAATCCTGATTTAGTCGAACGTTTTAAGGTGAACGCGCCTTTAAACACGCCAGATGTAACGACCTTCTACGGCGGAACCGATAAAGGTTATATCGATTACCCTTGTCTAGAAAAATAAGAGGGTGATTAGAATGAGCATTGGCGAGAAAAGATGCTCATTTTTACCGAGTAATGCAGAACAATAAATACGGGTTTTTACACTTAGTGATAAAGATAAAACTATTATTCTATATAATACAGCTGTGATCCCTGTCTACCATCTAAAGAAATTTTAAAATGCCCTTACTACGATTATCGAATATTTCCATCGCTTATGGAACCCACGCCTTATTAAAAAATGCCGATTTTCAGCTGGATGCTGGTGAAAGAGTTGGTTTGTTAGGCCGAAATGGCGAAGGTAAGTCAACCTTAATGAAAATTATCGCAGGTAATGTGCTTCCTGATCACGGCGATATTTGGCGACAACCTGAATTAAGATTGGCTTGGTTGGAGCAATCACCGGATTTGCCAGACGACGCAACTATATATGATGCCGTTGCCGGTGGTTTAGGCGAGTTGGGTGAGTGGATTACCCGATATCATGCGCTAACATTATCGATGGATTATGATGATGATAAAGCATTAAACGAAATGGGTGACTTGCAACATAAGCTTGAGTCTCATAATGGATGGCACTTTCAACAGCGAGTTGAGACCACTTTAAATAAACTGGATTTGCCGGGTGAGTTAAAAATATGTGATTTATCAGGGGGCTGGAAACGTCGTGTCGCTTTGGCAAGAGCGCTGGTAATAGAGCCAGAAGTATTGTTACTTGATGAGCCTACCAACCATCTGGATTTTGAAAGCATTACTTGGCTTGAAGAGCAAATGCTTAACTTTCAGGGTGCGGTTTTATTTGTTACGCATGATCGGTCCTTTTTGCAAAAACTGGCCACTAGAATTGTTGATTTGGATCGGGGTAATTTGGTTTCTTGGGCCGGTAATTATGATGATTATTTAGTTCGGAAAGCGGCAGCGCTTGAAGATGAAGCGAATCAGAACGCTGAATTTGATAAAAAACTGGCCGATGAAGAGGTTTGGATTAGGCAGGGTGTTAAAGCTAGGCGTACTCGTAATGAAGGACGTGTTAGAGCCTTAGAAAAGCTGCGTAATGAACGTGCTCAAAGGCGTCTGCAACAAGGTACTGCGAGATTGGCCTTGGAAAAAGGGGATGCATCTGGCAAGAAAGTTATCGAAGTTAATGATATTTGTTTTGGTTACGGCGATAGACAAATCATTAAGAACTTTTCCACGCTTATTCAGCGTGGTGACAAAATTGGTTTGATTGGTGCTAATGGCGCAGGAAAATCAACGTTATTAAAATTATTACTGCAACAAATAGAACCTAATAGTGGCACAGTAGAGCAGGGTACTAAGCTAGAAATTGCTTATTTTGATCAGTTACGTGATCAACTTGATCCCAACTTAACCGTGGCTGATACCGTGGCCGATGGCAATGATTTCGTTGAAATAGCCGGTAATAAACGTCATGTTATGTCCTATCTAGGGGACTTCTTATTTGCCCCAGCGAGAGCGCGTTCACCCGTGAAAAGTTTGTCGGGTGGAGAAAAAAATCGTCTTTTGTTGGCGCGTTTATTTACTAAGCCCGCCAATCTTATTGTTATGGATGAGCCGACTAATGATTTAGATTTGGAAACGTTGGAACTGTTGGAAGAAAAACTAGTGACTTATGACGGTACCTTATTGTTAGTAAGTCATGATCGAGCCTTTTTAGATAATGTTGTTACCAGTGTTTATGTTCTAAGTGGCTCTGGGGATGTTGATGAGTTTGTGGGTGGATATACTGATTGGATAAGTCATGTTGATCAGGCCGAGCAAGCTAAGCCTGCAGTCGCTGTAAAAAAGATTCAAGAAGCCCCAAAGCAAGAAGGGGCGAGTTCGATTAAAAAAAAGAAATTAAGTTATAAAGAGCAGCAAGAGTTAAATGACTTGCCACAAGTGATTGATGATTTGGAGGTCAAGCAAGCGGCTTTAACGTTGCAAGTTAGTTCATCGGCTTTTTATAAAAAAGAGCCTTTAGCTATAGCTAAGACTCTGGATGAATTAAAAAAAATAGAAGATAAATTGGAACAGGTTTATGCGCGTTGGAATGAATTAGAAGCGTTGACTGAAGAGAATGTCAGCTGAAATACATTGCAACAATAGATGAACTGGTTTATTCTTGTCGGTTCTTATCTGCAGTGCGGGAAGGATAAATAGGAGAGATGGCCGAGTGGTCGAAGGCGCACGCCTGGAAAGTGTGTATACGGCAACGTATCGAGGGTTCGAACCCCTCTTTCTCCGCCATTTAAGCATGAGCGAGATATCAAGAATATAAAAAACCCGCAAGTTATTGGCTTGGCGGGTTTTTTATTGTCTAACGACAGGCCATAAAACCAAAAAATAACGTAATAGAGGTTAATAACGATGAATTATCTAGTAAGTTTAATAAAAATAGCTATCAAGTGGACGCCCAAAATAATGATTTTATGGGTGGCTAATTACAGATTAAAAGGTATTGCAGAATTAAAAGATTTTAATCTGGATCTCGATAGGCGAACTGTTTATGTACATACGCAATTGTTTGGCGAGACAGAATCGATTGAGGTGTGGGCGGAAAATTTTGCAATTTTTATTGAGGATGATGCCTATAAATTCATACTTCAACAAGCTAAATCGAATAAGCCTTGGTTAAATAATACCTTTGCTTTAATTGTTGGTAAGGCATGGAGTATTCCTGTTATACCTCAATTGACTGCTTTTATGCCTTTAGCGCATGCTTTATTAAAGACCGATTATCCCGCGCATAAGCTTACTGGCTATATTGAAAGTGATAGTGCCGCTATAGATTGAAAATTAGTAAAATAGCATGGTCATTAGTTGATGGTTAAGCGCTAAATCCTAGTGATTGGGCTTGCTTTGGTCAATTAGCAGAGGAGAGGAATACTTAATTAATCCTTTGCGAATGACATAGGTGTTAGTTTCTTGGCGATAACGTAATGGCTGTATGGTTTGTTTTTGCAAAATCAATCCTATTAAAAATCTAGAAAATTGTCGCCAGGATTTTTCAAATTGTTAATGACCAAAGTGTTATAATTTTGTATAGTGGTAGGGATTAATTTTTATAACGGGATGAGACTTTGAGTGCTCATCCCGTTTTGTATATATGAGGTAACGTGTTTGGCTAAGTCTGCAATATTGGTGTTAGAAGATGGGACAGTATTCCATGGTGTTTCAATAGGTGCTGACGGCTGTTCTGTAGGTGAGGTGGTCTTTAATACAGCGATGACAGGGTATCAGGAAATTCTCAGCGATCCTTCTTACGCCCGACAAATTGTAACCTTAACCTATCCGCATATTGGTAACGTAGGGACCAATAGTGAAGATGATGAATCTGCCGGCGTTTTTGTTAGTGGTTTGGTTATCAGGGATTTGCCCTTGTTAACCAGTAACTGGCGTAGTGAAAAACCCCTGCATCAGTATCTACTGGATAATAAAGTGGTTGCTATTGCTGATATAGACACTCGGAAATTAACCCGATTGTTACGTGACAAGGGCGCTCAGCGAGGCTGTATTATGGCTGGGGAACTTGTTTGTCCAGAGACGGCAACGGCAGCGATACAAGGCTTTCCTGGGTTAAAGGGTATGGATTTAGCTAAAGACGTGACAACTTTAGCGCCGTATGAATGGACTGAAGATGTCTGGGGTTTGCAAAACGGTTATAGACAGGGTGAGCAACTAACCAAGCATGTCGTTGCTTACGATTTTGGTATAAAAAGAAATATTCTACGATTACTTGTCAATCGAGGCTGTCGGGTTACAGTTGTGCCCGCAACTACTCCAGCAGCAGTCGTTTTGGCTATGAAGCCCGATGGCGTGTTTTTATCCAATGGTCCAGGTGATCCTGAACCGTGTGTTTATGCGATAGAAGCGATCAAAATAATTCTGGAAAGTAAAATGCCGGTATTTGGTATTTGTTTAGGCCATCAATTATTGGCTTTGGCAAGTGGTGCAAAAACTGAAAAGATGAAGTTTGGCCATCATGGTGCCAATCATCCGGTTCAGGAGATTGCTACCGGACGGGTGATGATTAGTAGCCAAAATCATGGTTTTGCTGTTAACGAGGCCAGTTTGCCTGATAATGTAATAGCGACTTATCGCTCATTGTTTGACGGTAGTTTGCAGGGAATTAAACGAACTGATTGCTTGGCCATGAGCTTTCAAGGGCATCCAGAGGCCAGTCCTGGTCCAAATGATGTGGAATCCTTATTTGATGATTTCATCGCTATGATGAATGATGCAAGCAAACAATAAATAGACTAGAAAATCATAAAATGCCAAAAAGAACCGACATAAAATCTATTTTATTATTGGGCGCTGGGCCCATTGTTATTGGCCAAGCCTGTGAGTTTGATTACTCAGGTACTCAAGCCTGTAAGGCGCTTCGGGAAGAAGGTTATCGCGTTATTCTGGTAAACTCCAATCCCGCTACGATTATGACAGATCCCGATATGGCCGATGCCGTGTATATCGAGCCTATTGATTGGCAAACCGTAGAAAAAATTATCGCCAAAGAACGTCCCGATGCTATTTTACCAACGATGGGTGGTCAAACAGCATTGAACTGCGCATTAGATCTTGACGCGCATGGTGTGTTGGCAAAATATAATGTTGAGATGATTGGCGCGACTAAAGAAGCTATTAACAAAGCGGAAGATCGCCAGTTGTTTAATGACGCTATGAAGCGTATTGGTTATGAAGTCGCAAAATCAAAAACAGCTCATTCTATGGAAGAAGCACTGGCGGCCCAGAAAGAAGTCGGCTATCCAACGGTAATTCGCCCTTCTTTTACGATGGGTGGAAGCGGCGGTGGTATTGCCTATAATAAAGAAGAATTTGTTGAAATTTGTGAGCGTGGTTTGTATTTATCGCCTACCAATGAGTTATTGATTGAAGAGTCAGTATTGGGTTGGAAAGAATATGAAATGGAAGTCGTTCGAGATTCAAAGGACAATTGTATTATTGTTTGTTCCATTGAAAATTTTGACCCGATGGGTGTGCACACAGGTGATTCAATCACGGTAGCGCCCGCTCAAACATTGACCGATAAAGAATATCAAATTCTGCGAAATGTCTCGTTGGCTGTTTTACGTGAGATTGGTGTTGATACCGGTGGCTCTAATGTTCAAGTAGCGATTAATCCAGTTGATGGTCGTATGATTGTTATTGAGATGAACCCGCGTGTATCTCGCTCATCTGCGCTAGCCTCTAAAGCGACTGGTTTTCCAATTGCTAAAGTCGCGGCTAAATTGGCCGTTGGTTACACCCTAGATGAGCTTAAAAATGAGATTACAGGCGGAGCAACGCCCGCATCATTTGAGCCGACTATCGATTACGTAGTGACTAAAGTACCGCGCTTTACGTTTGAAAAATTCCCTCAAGCCGATGATCGATTGACGACACAAATGAAGTCGGTGGGCGAAGTTATGGCAATTGGCCGTACTTTTCAGGAGTCCTTGCAGAAAGCATTGCGTGGGTTGGAAATAGGTATTAGCGGTCTTGATGAAATAGTTGATCTAACAGCTGATGATGCTAAAGAAAAGATGCAAAGGGAAATGCGTCACCCAGGACCAGATCGATTATTGTATGTCGCAGATGCGTTCCGCAGTGGAATGACGTTAAGTGAAGTTCATGACGCTTCCAAAATTGATCCATGGTTTTTGGCGCAGATTGAAGATCTAATTATTACTGAACAATCGTTGGCGACTAAAACCTTATCAACATTGAAGGATGGCGAGCTTTATAAGCTAAAACGAAAAGGCTTTTCAGATTTGCGTGTTGCCAAATTACTGGATGCCTCTGAAACTGAAGTACGAAATGTACGTCATAAGCAAAACATTCGCCCTGTTTATAAACGAATAGACTCCTGTGCAGCTGAATTCTCATCAGACACGGCTTATTTGTATTCAACTTACGAAGAAGAATGTGAGGCGAGAGTTTCAGATAAAGAAAAAATTATTATTCTTGGTGGTGGCCCTAATCGAATTGGTCAAGGTATCGAGTTCGATTATTGTTGTGTGCATGCGGCCCTAGCCTTGCGTGAAGATGGCTATGAAACCATCATGGTTAATTGTAATCCAGAAACCGTTTCAACGGATTTTGACACCTCAGATCGATTGTATTTTGAATCATTAACGCTAGAAGATGTGCTTGAAATTGTCCATCTTGAAAAACCTAAAGGTGTAATTGTTCAATACGGGGGTCAAACCCCCTTGAAATTAGCTAGAGCGTTGGAAGCAGCGGGAGTACCAATTATTGGTACATCGCCTGATTCAATTGACTTAGCTGAGGATCGCGAGCGCTTTCAAAAATTATTAGAAAGATTAGGCTTAAAACAACCACCAAATGCAACAGCACGCTCTGTTGAACAGGCGGTTAATGCGGCAAAAGATTTAGGTTATCCTTTAGTGGTAAGACCTTCCTATGTTTTGGGTGGTCGTGGTATGGAAATTGTTTTTAATGAAGAAGGCTTGCAGCGCTATATGAAAGAAGCTGTTAGTGTTTCTAATGATGCACCGGTATTGCTAGATCGTTTTCTTGATGATGCAGTAGAAATGGATGTTGACGCTATTTATGATGGAGAGCGGGTCTTGATTGGCGGTTTGATGGAACATATTGAGCAGGCAGGTGTGCATTCAGGTGATTCAGCTTGTTCATTGCCGCCCTATGATTTGGCGCCAGAAATCCAGGATAAGTTGCGTGAACAAGTTGCCAAAATGGCAGAGGCGCTAGGTGTTAGAGGCCTTATGAATACTCAATTTGCGATTCAAGGTGAAGAGATTTACGTCCTCGAGGTTAATCCCAGAGCGTCACGTACGGCACCATTCGTATCGAAAGCAACGGGTTATCCCTTAGCAAAGATTGCAGCTCGTGTGATGGTTGGACAAACACTAACGGAGCAAGGTGTAACTGAGGAACGTATTCCTAGTTACTATTCGGTTAAAGAGGCGGTATTTCCTTTTGTTAAGTTCCCAGGTGTTGATCCCTTATTGGGGCCTGAAATGAAATCGACAGGCGAAGTAATGGGCGTTGGTAAGACCTTTGGTGAGGCTTTTGCTAAGTCGCAACGCGCGGCAGGCGTTAATTTGAATGACAGCGGTAAGGTACTCATCAGTATTCGTGATGCTGATAAAGCAAAAGCACCTGATATTGCTAGAATGTTAGTTGATAAAAAATACGAAATAGTCGCAACAGGGGGTACAGCAAAGTTTCTTAAAGATGCAGGTATTCCTTGCGAAGTGGTTTATAAGGTTAATGAAGGGCGACCTAATACCGTGGATATGATTAAGAATGATCAAATCCAGTTAATTATTAATACCACAGAAGGTAAAAAAGCAATTTCAGATTCATTCACGATGCGTAGAGAAGCTCTACAGCATAGAGTAACGTATTACACGACAATGGCTGGCGCAAGAGCGGCTTGTTATGCGTTAGGTGAATTAGATGCGGGCGATGTAAATTGCTTGCAGGATTTGCATAAAAGTTTGATTTGAAGCGATAAGGTGCGACTGATTTAGGTTTTTCAGAGAGTACCTCGCTTAGAATTTATTAATGGAGTTTAAAAATGAATAAAGTGCCTCTCACTGTTAAAGGTGCAGAAAAATTACGTCTAGAATTAGATAATTTAAAATCAGTCGTGCGTCCGCGCATTATTGAGTCTATTGCTACTGCCAGAGCCCATGGTGATTTAAAAGAAAATGCAGAATATCATGCTGCAAAGGAGCAGCAAAGTTTCGCTGAGGGACGCATTTCAGAAATTGAAGGGAAGCTTTCTAATGCACAAATTATTGATATTACCAAGGTCGATGCAAATGGCAGAGTAGTCTTTGGCGCCACGGTAGAAATAGAAGATATAGACGCGGAGAGAAAGGTAACGTATCAGATTGTCGGTGAAGACGAAGCCAGTATTAAAGAAGGCAGAATATCGATTGGATCGCCAATTGCAAGGGCATTGATTGGTAAGGAAGTTGAGGATGTTGTTACGGTTAAAGCACCGGGTGGTAATGTTGATTATGAGATTATTTCAATTAAATATATTTAATTGATTAACAGCATTATAGCGAAAGAAATAAAGTTTCTTTCGCTATAATTGGCTTACTTATTTGGATTTAATCGATAAATAACCGCGATTTGACCAATAGACTGAATTAAATCTGCTCCTGTACTTGCACACATTTTTTCACAAATTAATTTGCGCTCATCCCGTTCTGCACGCACTTTTACTTTAAGCAGTTCGTGCGTATTAAGCGCCTGTTCAAGTTCAGCTAGTACTGCCTCAGTTAGGCCTGATTGCCCAATCATGACCACAGGGTTTAAAGCATGAGCCGCAGCTCGAAGTTTTTTCTTATCTGCAGAGTTCACTCATTATTCCTAAATCAAAAAAAATCACTATACACTATACAACAAATTATGGGTCGAAGTAAAAGTAGTAGTCGTTGGATGGCTGAACATTTTGAAGATGAATATGTCAAAATGGCTCAAGCACAAGGTTATCGCTCCAGAGCCGTGTTTAAGTTAAAGGAGATTCAAGAAAAAGACCAGTTGATAAAACCTGGGATGAATATTGTTGATTTAGGTGCTGCTCCCGGGGGATGGTCACAATTTGCAAGGCAGTTACTAGGAAAAAAAAACAAACTAATTGCGTTGGATATTCTGCCAATGGATGCTATCGAGGGCGTTGATTTTATTCAAGGTGATTTTCGTGAGGAGTCAGTATTAAATCAGCTTAATGAGGTTCTTGAAGATTTGCCTGTTAATTTGGTAATGTCAGATATGGCACCAAATATGAGTGGCAATAGGGGGGTTGATCAGCCCCGTGCAATTTATTTGGGTGAGTTAGCTTTAGAGACAGCCCGATCGGTTTTGACTAAAGATGGTTGTTTTTTGGTTAAGTTGTTTCATGGTGAAGGCTTTGAAGCCTATCAGAATGAAGTTCAACGTTCTTTTTCAAAAGTCGTCATCAGAAAACCAAAAGCATCAAGACCAAGAAGTAATGAGGTATATATTTTGGCTAAAGGGTTTAAATAATCATATACAGCCCATATATCTGCGACACAAGGAAATTGCTTGGTTTAGGTGAGTTCCCTATAAATAACGACAGTCAGGAAAGTTAACTCCTGATATAATCAATTTAGATTTTTTAAAACCGGGAGCCTTCCAGGTACAGGGTGTTTTTGTGAATGATATGATGAAAAATATAGTCTTATGGGTAGTCATTGCGGTTGTATTGATGTCCTTATTTAATAATTTTGGCTCACAAGGAGAGAAAATCGATTCATCGCTATCCTATTCGCAATTCATCGCTTCGGTGAAGTCGGGTCAGGTTCAGCAAGTAATGATTGATGAGCACATTGTTAAAGGCAAGACGCAATCTGGCCAGCTCTTTAAAACTTACGCACCTAATGATCCGCATTTAATTGATGATTTGTTGGCAAATGGGGTTGATATTAAAGCGGTTCCACCTGAACAGCCTTCAATGTTAATGCAACTTTTGGTTTCTTTTGGACCTATGTTGTTGTTAATTGCAGTTTGGGTTTTCTTTATGCGACAAATGCAGGGCGGTGGCGCTGGTGGTCGTGGAGCGATGAGCTTTGGTAAAAGTAAAGCTCGGATGCTGGAAGAAGACCAGATTAAAATAACCTTTGCCGATGTTGCCGGCTGTGATGAAGCGAAAGAAGAAGTCGTTGAGATGGTTGACTTTCTTAGAGATCCTGCCAAATATCAAAAGTTAGGCGGTAAGATCCCAAGAGGCGCCCTGATGATTGGCCCTCCTGGAACGGGTAAGACTTTATTAGCGCGCGCAATTGCGGGTGAAGCTAAAGTGCCATTTTTTACTATTTCTGGTTCAGATTTTGTAGAAATGTTTGTAGGTGTTGGCGCTTCTCGCGTTCGTGATATGTTTGAACAAGCTAAAAAACATGCGCCCTGTATTATCTTTATTGATGAAATTGATGCCGTTGGGCGTCAACGTGGAGCGGGTTTGGGTGGCGGTAACGATGAGCGAGAACAAACTTTAAACCAGTTATTGGTTGAAATGGATGGCTTTGAGGGTAATGAAGGCATTATTGTTATTGCAGCAACTAATCGTCCTGATGTTTTAGATAAAGCTTTATTACGTCCAGGTCGTTTTGATCGCCAAGTAACAGTAGGCTTGCCCGATGTTAAGGGTCGTGAACAGATACTCAGTGTTCATATGAAAAAAGTTCCTTTTGATGATGACGTGCAGATTAAATATATAGCGCAAGGAACTCCAGGTTTTTCTGGTGCTGATTTAGCTAATTTAATTAATGAAGCTGCTTTATTTGCCGCTAGAATGAATAAGCGTGTGGTTAGTATGTCAGACTTGGAAAAAGCCAAAGACAAATTAATTATGGGTGCCGAAAGACACACAATGGTCATGGATGAAAAAGAGAAGACCATGACGGCTTATCATGAAGCAGGTCATGCTATTGTTGGTAAATTGGTGCCTGAACATGACCCAGTTTATAAAGTTAGCATTATGCCTAGAGGAAGAGCGCTAGGTGTCACTATGTTTCTGCCAGAAAGAGATCAATATAGTGCCAGCAAACAAAAGTTAGATAGCATGATATCTAGCTTGTACGGTGGACGTATTGCTGAAGAAGTCGTTTTTGGATGGGAGCAAGTGAGTACAGGGGCTTCTAATGACATTGAACGCGCTACAGAATTAGCAAGAAATATGGTGACTAAATGGGGTTTGTCACAACGATTAGGTCCATTGTCGTATAGTGAAGAAGAGGGAGAAGTGTTTTTGGGGCGTTCTGTAACGCAACATAAAACAGTTGCAGAAGAAACTTCGCACACTATTGATGAAGAAATTCGTTCTTTTATTGATAGAAATTACGAAAGAGCTGAGCGACTACTAAAAGAAAATATTGATATTTTGCATGCGATGGCTGCGGCGCTCATGAAGTATGAGACGATTGATAAATATCAGATTGATGATCTAATGGCTCGTAAGCCTGTAAGAGATCCACAAGGTTGGGATGATAAGCCGCCTCGTGGTGATGTTAAGGTAGATGACGTTAAAGGCCTTGATGACAGCAAAGCTGAAAAAAAAATAGGCCCAGCAGCTGAGCAAGGTTAAATTTAAGATTGAACAAAAAGGAGGGGCTTATGCCTCTCCTTTTTTTTTATGTAACGTATGGTATTTAGAAACAAATATTATTTTTTCTTGGTTTTTAGTTAAGAATTAATAATAATCCAAGCTAGACTAGGGTTTTGTATAAGTTGAGTAACGGGTGGAAACAGTATGACGAGAAAATATTTTGGAACAGATGGTATCAGAGGCAAGGTTGGTGTGCCCCCGATAACGGCAGATTTTTTATTAAAACTGGGTTGGGCTGCTGGAAAGGTATTTGCTAACGAAGGTCATGGTTTTGTTCTAGTGGGCAAGGATACGCGCATATCGGGCTATATGTTTGAATCGGCCTTAGAAGCAGGGTTATCAGCTGCAGGGGTCGATACCCGTTTATTGGGGCCTATGCCAACGCCTGGCGTTGCCTATTTAACCCGAACGTTAAGGGCGAAAGCCGGTATTGTGATCAGCGCATCTCATAACCCGTATTATGATAATGGTGTTAAATTTTTCTCCGTTCAAGGTACAAAGCTACCCGATGAGGTAGAGCGAAAAATCGAAAAGTATATAGACTCGCCGATGACGACAGTAGAGTCATCCAAATTAGGTAAAGCTAAGCGTTTAGTTGATGCGTCAGGTCGTTATATTGAGTTTTGCAAAGCCAGTATTCCGACACGATTTGATTTTAGTGGTATGAAAATCGTTATTGATTGCGCCCATGGTGCGACTTACCATATTGCACCCCACGTATTTACCGAAGTAGGTGCTGAAGTTATTGTAATGGGCGCTGAACCAAATGGACTTAATATCAACAATGACTGTGGTGCAACTAAACCAGAAAAGTTGGCGGCTAAGGTACTAGCGCATCAGGCGGATATAGGCATTGCACTTGATGGTGATGGTGACCGTTTAGTCATGGTTGATCATAAAGGAGAGATTGTTGACGGTGACGAGCTTATCTATATTATTGCAAAATCTAAATTAAATGCAGGTCAACTGTCTGGGCCGGTTGTCGGCACTTTGATGACTAATTTAGGGATGGAGCACGGACTTAAGCAATTAGGTATTAAATTATTAAGGGCGAAAGTCGGTGATCGTTATGTGCTAGAAATGTTGAGTGAGCATAACGGAATTTTGGGCGGGGAAAACTCAGGCCACATTATTTGTTTAGATAAAACAACGACCGGTGACGGTATAATTGCTGCATTACAGATTATGAGTGAAATGCATGATAGCGGCAGAAGCTTGCATGAATTAAAGTCAGGTATGCAAAAATATCCGCAAGTTTTGGTTAATATAAAAACAACACTCACTATCAATACAGATAATAATGAAGATATACAAAAATCTGTGCGTGCAGTGGAAAAAAAGCTGGGTGATAAGGGTCGTGTGTTGCTTAGAGCGTCAGGAACAGAGCCATTAATTCGCGTTATGGTAGAAGGTGAATGTGCAGAATTAGTAAATAAATTTGCCGAACAATTGGCAGAAGACGTTAAGAAAGCAATAGGTGCTTGAATTAGAGTCTATAAGCCTATATCATAAGCAGTTTAGTTCTATGTGGGAGTAATGTTGATGCGTCGGTCTCTGGTGGTCGGAAATTGGAAAATGAATGGAACTCTTGCGAGTGCTGAGATGCTTGCAAAAGGCATTATTGCTGGATTAGGCGCAAGTGATGCGGATATTGCTGTGTGCGTGCCTTATGTTTATTTACCAAGAGTAAGTGAAGTTGTAAAAGGTAGTCAGCTAGGCTTAGGTTCGCAAAACATTGCAGATAAATCATCGGGTGCTTTTACAGGTGAAATATCAGCAAGCATGCTGAAAGAGTTTGATTGTCAATATGCGCTAGTAGGCCATTCAGAAAGACGTAGCTATTACGGTGACACTAACGAATCGGTAGCAGCACGTTACTGTCAAGCGCAAGAACAGAATATTACACCGATTTTATGTGTAGGTGAGACGCTTGAACAACGCGAATTGGATCAAACCTTTCAAGTTATTAATGAGCAATTAGATGCGGTTATTAATTTAGCAGGTATCAGTTCATTTAATAAAGCCGTTATCGCATACGAACCCGTGTGGGCAATTGGTACTGGAAAAACAGCAAGCGATGAGCAGGCGCAAGAAGTTCATCACTATATACGTCAGTATATTGCGGCTAAAGATCAAACAATTGCTGATAAAATCCAAATTTTATACGGTGGTAGTGCAAAACCAGAAAATGCGCAAGGCTTGTTTGCCATGCCGGACATTGATGGTGGCTTAATAGGTGGGGCTTCGTTGGATGCGGAATCCTTTTTAAAGATTTTTCACTCGATTTAGAGCAGTTTTAAATTCCATGTATCAAGTAATTATCGTTATTCATGTATTGCTGGGTTTAGGTATTATTGGTTTAATATTAATGCAGCAAGGTAAAGGTGCTGATGCCGGCGCCGCTTTTGGCACAGGTTCTGCTGGCTCTGTTTTTGGTGCTCAGGGTGCAGCTTCGTTCTTGTCACGGGCGACGGCTACATTAGCCACTTTGTTTTTTATTACAAGCTTAGGTCTTGCTGTGATTAATGGTCACAAAGGTGTGGCTTTTGATTTAATGGGGACGTCAGATACGCCAGAAAATACAACAGCTCTGCCTGTCGTAGAAGGCCAAGCAGCGGTTAATCTAGAATCAGATGTTCCTGCTGTTTCTGAAGCTAAACCAACTGAATCAGTTAGTGGTTCAGAAATAAAAAATACTGAAGTACCTAAAGCAGAAGAAATAAAAACTACAAAATAATCCCTTCAGTTAAAGTCATTAGGGTTTAGTAAAAAAGTTTAAATTTTCGTAGATTATATGCCGACGTGGTGAAATTGGTAGACACGCCATCTTGAGGGGGTGGTGACGCAAGTCATGCCGGTTCAAATCCGGCCGCCGGTACCATACAAAGGTTTTAAGAGAGCCAAAGAAGCACAAGAACCCGCAAGTTATATGGCTTAGTGGGTTTTTTATTGTCCAGCGAAATGTAGTCAAATACACGGACATCCAATCAAAAGTATGTCCTTTTTTATGTCCTTTGGTATAGTGTAAGAAAAAAGGACATAATCAAGGACATAAAATGGCTAAGAATATCAATAAAGACGTGGTTTATAGAACGGCTAAGTCGAAAGAAAAAGATTACATGATTAATGATGGAGGAGGCCTGTTTTTGTTTGTTAGTAAAAACGGCACTAAGTCTTGGCGGTATATTTACACGTTTAATAAAAAGCAGAAAAAATTGGCATTTGGCATTTATCCAAATGTCACATTAGATGCGGCAAGACGCAAAACAGAAGATGCTAGCGAGAACATTGCTAACAGTATTGACCCCAATACATTAAGAATTGAGAAGAAAAAAGCACAACAGTTATCACTTTCCAATAATGATCGTGTTGCCGATGGTTTGCCAATACTAAACAGTTTTGCAGACTTAACAAGGCAATGGTTAGCATCAATAGCTCATTTAACATCTCAAACAACACAAATTAAGAAAACTTCAAGGCTTGAAAGATTGGCGTTTCCAGTGTTGGGAGATATGCCTATTAAAGAAATAAAATCATCCGATGTATTAGCCGCGATAAAACCCTTGATTCATAAAATGCAGTTAGAAACAGCGCATCGGCTCCACGCTGAGATTAGCTCTGTTTTTGCTTATGCTATTGTTCATGATTGTGCGGAATATGACCCTTCACAGCCAGTAGCCAAACAAATACCGGCTCAAAAAGTAAAGCATAGGGCAGCAATAATAGATCCTAGTCAAGTAGGGCAATTACTTAGAGATATTGGTAATTATAGAGGTACTTTTGTTGTGCAATCCGCTTTCAGAATATCACCGCTACTCTTTCAAAGACCAGGAGAAATAAGACAATTACTTTGGTCAGATATTGATTTGGATGCTAAAGAGTGGCGACCATATATATCTAAAACAGATTTCCATCATATTGTACCGCTATCAACCCAAGCTATATCCATATTGGAGGGAATAAAACCACTTACGGGGGCTGGCCAATATGTTTTTCCATCTAGTCGAGGTGATAGTCGGCCAATGTCAGATAATACAATCAGAACGGCTTTAAAGTCATTGGGCTATGATTCTGACACGATGACCGCACATGGTTTTAGAACAACAGCATCAACGCTACTCAATGAACAAGGCTGGAGTCCTGATGCTATCGAAAGACAATTAGCTCATTCACCTAGAGATCAAGTGAGGGCGGCTTATAACAGGGCGCAATACCTAGATGAGCGTCGGCGTATGATGCAATCTTGGTCAGATTATCTTGATAGTCTCAAGAATGAGGCTTAGATGTTTCGAAGTCAAATAAGGATGATAAGTAATCAATCTTAATTTCAATTCTGTTGAATTCGATCAATTACTTCCATCAGTGCCATTCTTAC
>CAMDWT010000007.1 GCA_945877505.1 Crenothrix polyspora | reverse complement strand
GCTATCAATTGTCAATTCAGCGGCTAAAGCGCTCACAAAAGCACGCTCTTTATCAAGAGTCTGGCTATTTATAATGAGTTGCAGTTGATTTTTCAAGGTGGCTTCTTTGCTTGTAGTTAGTTGTCTATATTTTTTGGTGAGTGCGGGCTGTTATAACAACCGTTTACACACCGTTTATTGACAGCAGGGCTAAGTTTCCCAGCTGTCAGAAAATGACTAAAAGCAAGCTGCTTAAGACTGCCAATAAACGCCTGCATTAGGGCATAATTTCTACGTAAGCTTCATCGCGTAATCGACGCATCCAAAGCTCGGTTTCCTCTTCAATTTTTCGTTTACGTAGAGAATCTCGAACATTATTTCTTTTATGTTCTAGGCTATCATCTTTGTTTTTTCGATCCAGTACTTGTATCAAATGCCAGCCAAATTGTGTTTGTATAGGTTCACTGATTTGGTTGATCTCTAATTTCCCCATCGCTTCTTCAAAAGGTTTAACTAAATCATCAGGACCTACCCAATCAAGAGAGCCTCCCTTTAAGGCAGAGCCTTTGTCGTCTGAATGAGCGCGCGCTAAAGAAGCAAAATCATCGCCATCTATAATGCGAGTTTTCAAGGCAATGAGGCGTTTTTTAGCCTCTTCATCGTCAATTAAATCATTGGTTTTTATTAAGATATGACGAACTTTTGTTTGGGTAATAATATGATCATTAAGACCTTTTATGTCCAGCATTTTAATAATATGGAAGCCGCTAGGACTGCGAATAGGATCAGCAACTTGGTTCGCTAACATCGTTTTTACTTTGTCCGTAAATAAAGTCGGGATGTCATTAATAGTTCGCCATCCTAAATCACCGCCTTTTAGGGCATTATCATCCTCTGACTCGCTGATCGCGGCTTGCGTAAAATCCTGACCGGCCCGTAAATTATTAACTAACTTGTCGGCTTTACTTTGAGCTTGTTGGATTTCAGCTGACGAAGCCGCCTCTTTAACAGCAATGAGAATATGGCCTAAGTGATATTGAATAGCGTCATTACTCGCTTGGCCTTGAGTTTCTAAATAATGGTCTATTTCTCGATCAGTGACTTTAATCCGACCGCCAATTTCTCTGCCGCGTAATTGATTAATGATAATTTCATTACGCATATTATCTAAAAAGCTCTTATAGTCTAAGCCTTGTCGCTGTAATTCCTCTCTAAATTGTTGTAGCGACATATTGTTTTTTTGAGCGATATCCGCCGCTGAATTGTTTAACATTTCTTCAGTGATGGTAATGCCCGCTTTTTCGGCTAATTGACGCTGTAACTTGTCAACAATCATTTTTTCTAGTACTTGTTTGCGTAAAATATACTCTGGGGGCATTTGCGTATTACTGGCTTGTATTCTTTGGGCAATAAGCGCAACTTCTTTATCAAGTTCTTGCTCAAGAATAACATCGTCTTCAACGACAGCGGCAATTTTGCCAAGTACTTCAGCAGACACCGGTAAATAGCAACTTAAAATAGTGGCGGTTAATAAAGAAAAAAAGACTATTTTTAAGGGGGTTTTAATGCTCATTGTTGATCGTCTCGATAGCCATAAATTTCTCTTTGTAAGAAGGTATTCATGTCGTCACCAATGGCTGACATACCTTTTAATTCTATTTCAAAAAACATGCCGTTTTGCGCAGTACCTGTGAGGCTGTTATCAGCGGTGCTCGAATTAACATTTCCGTTAGCAATATTGTTCATATAATGGCGTAGGGCTATGCGAAAACGCCAACAACAGTTTTCTTTTTCCAAGCCAAAGAAGGCGTCTTGGGTTGTATTGTATAATAATGAGTACTGCCAACGCCCCATTGCATTCCAGTTGTCATAAATAGGATAACGAAAGGATGTGTCAGTCTGGGTGATGTCGTTAGTTCCACCTGTTACTAGTGGGTTTGTTCTATAGGTATAACCTGCGTTAAATATCTCGTTCGCTTTATTTGAATAATGAAGGCCTGCATTGATGCGTTGAACCCCCGTGTTTACCGTGAGGGGAGTTCCTGATTGTTGAACGGTGTATTGCTGAGGATTCCATTGAACACCTGAGCTTAAGGACAGGCCTTTGCTGAGTTCACTGGACATTTCAGCGACAATATTCGAATAGCTATTGCTTTGCTGATAACTGCCGGGAAAGTCTGCTTGATTGTCGTAAGTCAAAGTGACATTTCTGTCGCTAAAATAAAGGATTTCACCTAAGTTAAGCTTGAGTCGTTCCAATCCTGTTTTATCATCAATCACTCGCGAAGTGATGGCTGTTGTTATTTGATTAGCCTGTTGTATTCTATCCGAGCCACTAAAGCTGTTTTCTCTAAACATACTGTAATAGTTGAAATCGTACAAAGCACTGTCGAATACAGGTATGTTTTGCTGATTGGTATACGGAACGTATAAATAAAATAATCGTGGCTCTAAGGTGTGTAGGTATTCATTATTACCAATATTAAAGCCTCGTTCAAAGTTTACGCCGGTATCGGCAGAAAAAATGGGCAGCGTTCTAGAAGGTGAGGTCGTAGCATCTAATCCTGAGTTTGTGGTTGACAGGTTACTTAGCGCATAGTTGGTGTGTTGCAAAGAAAACTTAGGTGTAAAAAAAGAGTTGGCATTTGCCAAAGGAATGCTGAATGAAGGTCTGGTATTTATCCGTTGCCCATTCACTAAATCTTTATGCTGAAAATAAGCGTATTCATTTTCCATAGTGGTATTTAATGGCATGAATTTGAAAGCATGGTCCAAATTTAGATTGATCCGAGGTAGCGTTTGATAAGGGAGTGGGACAGCAGTATTAACGGTTGTATTGATAGACTGGTAATTAACAAAGTTACCACTTAAGCTGACACCTTCTCTTGCATAAGTTAAATCAGCAGAACTCTTAAGATAATTGAAGTTAGAAAAGCTTAAAGCATTGCCGAGTTCAGCAAAATAGGTTTCATCTGACACATAATTTAAATCCAAATTAGAATGAATGTTGGAAGTAATGGTTGAAACATTTTTAATGGAACCTAGATAACGCGCGCTGTTGGTTTGGCTATCATTAGGCATGACTTCCAGCCCTACATTACCTTTAGACTGTTCAGTTAGATAACGAAATTTAGTTGCGAGTAAAACGCCTCTTTTTGTGAGCTCTCTGGGAATGAACGTAGCATCATAATTCGGGGCAATATTCCAGTAATAAGGCGCAGCCAAGCGGATACCACTGTACTTGGTGCTACCAAAAGAGGGCGCCATAAAACCTGATAGTCGCCTGTTATCAATGGGAAAGCTAAGAATGGGTGAGTAAAGCACCGGCGCGCCTTTAAATTCTAGCCAGGCATTTTTTGCGGTTCCTTTACCGGAAACTTTATCCATTTTTAAATCGGACGTATGAATAACCCAGTCTTGATTGCCTGGGCGACAACTGGTGTAAGCCACATCTTGATAATTGGTTAGGGTTTTGCTTTCTTTATAGACGGTTTTTGCGATGCCTCTTAGCGGCGAACTCGCAGCAATGAATTGAACATCCCTGAGTTTAGCTTTGTCAGCGGCTAAATCGAGCGATGCAGAGTTACTATGGAGCGCCAGCTCATCTTCGCTGTAATAAACGTCACCATGGAGGTCAAGCGCCTCTGATAAGCTATTATAGTTGGCTGTTTTTGATATAGATTTCTGATCTGCACGGGACATTCTGACATTGCCGGCATAACTACCCACTTCACTTTCAAAAACTTCAGCGTAATCTGCTTTCATGTCCATAGGTGCTGTTTCTCTTTTATCAGCCCCCGGAATATAGTTAGGTTGCGTAATGGGTTCAGCATTACATTTCCCCCAGGGGTCATAGGGAAGTTGCGAAGTGAGTGTATCAAACACTTGCTCTTCTTGATGCGTAAAAGCCGGCTCTAAAATCCTCATGGAAGATGTGCTCGTTGCAACAACTTTTGCCTTTCCTTTGGGATCTGCGCCTACTAATTGACAATTCCAAGATTCCTCTCCTTTTTTTGCATCACAGTTCCAGCCTGATTGGGCTGTTGAGCCATCAGCTATTGGCGTGGGTATGTCTGGAGAGGTTGGTTGATCACTTTTAAGCGGTTTAGCGCTAATAAGAGGTTTGTTCGTTTGAGCAATTTTGGGTTTACTGGCTTGTATTTTTTCAGTTGGCTTGGCAACAACAGTCGGCGGCGTTCGAATAGGTTCCGGTGCCTCGGGCTTAGGTGTCTCGATAACCGTGGGTGTCACTGGCTTAGCGATTTGAGTTGGCTGAGGTGTTTTAATCGGTTCGATGACAGTCGCTTGAATACTTTTGACGGGCTCAATAGGCATCGATGTTGCTGCTTTCGGAAGCACTTTAGGCTTTTCATCGCCGATGCAAACCCACGCTTTGGTGTCTTTATTTTGCTCGCAATTCCACGACGCTTCGTTAGCAAAGCCAACAGATGCAGTTAATGAAGGTAAAAAAATTAGCAATAAGCGGCGAAGCATTGAGACTATTTAAGTTTAGTAGCGTAAAGGATTATAAATCGAATAGAATGTTCAATTTGTATTTTACCTTAATTTGCCCCAGCTTTATAACTATCTAACTATCTAACTGAAAAAATAATGATGCTCGAAGACTTAAGAACAATATCCATGCTCGATTGGCTTGAGAATGATCTTTTATTGACGATTAATACGTGCGAACTAGCCTCGAGTGATGCAAGTTTTCGGCGTTATTTTAGAGTTCAGTCTGCAGAGGGACAGTTTATTGTCATGGATGCGCCGCCGGACAAAGAAAATATTGCACCTTTTATAAAGGTAGCCGAATTTTTATCGGCTGCATTAATTAATGTCCCAACTATTTTTCAACAAAATATTAAGGAAGGTTTTTTACTGCTTGAGGACTTTGGCTCGCAGTGTTTTTTAGATCAGCTTAATGACGAAAATGCGAGTGAGTTATATCAAACTGCTTTAGACACGCTTTTTAAAATGCAGACGAATGAAGTATTGCAACGCTCGGATTTACCTGTTTATAACGAGGCGCTTTTGCAACGCGAGTTGGCATTATTTGACGATTGGTTTTTAAATCAAACGTTGGATCTTCAATTAGCATCGTCGGACTGGGAGGCGGTTTGTAACTATTTGGTCAATTCTGCCTTGGAGCAACCTAAAACCTGTGTCCATCGAGATTATCATTCGCGAAATTTGATGGTTTTAAATGACAATTCACCGGGTGTTATTGATTTTCAAGATGCAGTGATGGGGCCGATCACTTATGATTTGGTCTCCTTAGTGCGGGATTGTTATATTGCTTGGCCAGATGATCGGGTAGATGCGTGGGTGAACGCTAGCTATGAAAAACTTTTAGCGGCACAACTTATAGCGTGTAGTCCCAGTTGTTTTAAGCGCTGGTTTGATTTGATGGGCATGCAACGGCATCTTAAAGCGATAGGTATTTTTTCAAGATTGCATTTGAGAGATGGTAAGTCCAATTATCTGAAGGATATTCCACGAACATTGAATTATGTTATTTCTGTTTGTAAGCGTTATCCTGAATTGACTGAGTTTGGTGAGTTTTTGCAAAACCAAGCGTTTACTGAGCTTAATAATGTTTATCCCTTTTTAATGGATGTGGCTAAGCCGAAGGATTAATTAAGTACATGAAAGTAATGATTTTAGCAGCAGGGAAGGGCGAAAGAATGCGGCCTCTAACCGATCACACCCCAAAGCCATTGTTGCCGGTCGCCGGAAAAGCACTCATTGAACATACCCTTATTCAATTAGTGTCGGCAGGGTTTACTGAAATAATTATTAATCATGCTCATCTTGGGCAGCAGATTGAGGATTATTTAGGTGATGGTAGTCGTTATGGCGCCCGTATTGCTTATTCGCCAGAAGGTGATCAGGGGTTGGAAACGGCGGGTGGTATTATGAATGCTTTGCCATTATTGGGTCAGGAGGTATTCTTAGTCGTTAATGGGGATATTTCGACTAATTTCCCTTTTGACAGACTTAAAAATGTAACCGTTGATTTGGCCCATTTAGTGTTAGTTAAAAATCCAGATCATCACCCGCAAGGTGACTTTGGATTGGATGTGACAGGCAGGGTTATTGATAGTAGTGAAAGAAAACTCACTTTTAGTGGTATTGGTTTGTACCGACCTGAATTGTTTTTAAATACACCACCCGGACGTTGTAAATTGGGACCTCTGTTGCGCCAAGCAATACTTAGCGAACGTGTTTCAGGTCAAGAGTTTGACGGCTTTTGGATGGATATAGGAACGCCAGAACGGTTGCAAGAATTAAATGTTTTATCTATTTAGGAAATAAATCATGGTTGATCACACGTATAAAAAAATAGAATTGACGGGTTCTTCCACTATGGGTCTGCAAGATGCGATCGAAAGTGCGATTAACAAGGCCTCACAAACGATTCCAAATATGCGCTGGTTTGAAGTAATTGAAACGCGTGGCAACATAGTTGACTCAAAGGTGGCACATTGGCAAGTTACCATAAAAGTGGGTTTTGCTATACTTTGAGTCAGTGTGTCGATGATCTACTTTAAGTAAGTATATCTATTTCAGGTATATTAACTTCAAGCGGTCTACCCAAGCATAGTCGCTGAAATACTCTTGCCGCGGCGATACCATTAATGACAAAAGCAATGGTTATCGGTAAAGCAAACCAAGGGTCATGACTACTCGCATGAGAGAGTAATAAGTCTTCACCAAGAAAAGCCGGTGATATAGGAAAACCAACCAAACCTAAGAAGCTTAAAAATAAGAGCAATGAAAGTTTGGGTTGGGTTTCTGAAAAAGCTCTATAGGTAAATGGATCTTGAGTGAAATTATTATTTTTAAGTAATTTGGCCAAGACAACAATACCTAAAGCCCAAGCGGGGATGATGCCACTGGCAAAAATAATAACGTCAAATAATGCCGATGGGTTTATAAACCAAATAGCGACGCCGGCCAATGTTGAACTTAAGCCGATAGCGTTCCACACACTAAAGGGGCTATGTTTTTGGCTGAACGCACTCAATGACGCTAGCACCATAAAAACGGAAACAGGCAGCGCTAAATATTTCAAGGTTGCCCCTGATACGATAATAATGGATGCAATGATTGCAAGGCTAGTAACGCTAAATAGTAATTTTAGCCAAGGGTTTGTTTTGTTTATAAACGCTCCAATTCCCTTTAAGGGTGTCCAAAGAATTGAGCGAACTAATAGCTCTAGATTACCTTCTTGTAATGAGAAAACATAAAGTGTGTTTTGTAGGACTTCTGGAAGGGTATTTCTTAGCGAGGCCGGTAAAAACTGAAACTTTGCGTTATTTTGAATGTAGAAATCAGCATCTGCGGAACCTTCAACTCTTAATAGATGAACGACGATAGACGGTGAAACTAAGAGTTGGTAACAGCGCAAAAAAGCATTACCAAGAAAATGTACAAGGACCAGTGTTTCTAAGCCTAAGGCTAATTCCATAAACATAAAGCCTACTTGGGTAATCGAACTATAAGCGATTTTCCCTTTAATATTGGATTGTGTTTTTTCAGAAATATTGGCCACAATGACCGTTAGTAAACCGATAATGAATACGCTGGCTCGTGTTAAATAATGATAAGACCAAATAGGGGTTGTTCTTAGTAATAAAAAAACACCTAAATGAACAGATAAAGCACCATAAAAAATAGCGCTAGAAGGTGTCGGTCCTTCCATTGCTCGGGGTAGCCAAAAGCAAAAAGGAAATTGTGCGGACTTACCCGAAGCGGCAATTAATATTAATGTTGAAACCAGCAATAAGGAGCCGTAACCGGCGGGAGGCATGGACGGGTTGTTGAATAAATCCGCTAATTGACTAAAGTGTTGGCTTTCGTGAAACATCATGTGGCTCATCCAACTGCCCAATAATAAGCCAATATCGCAGAACCTATAAATGGTATAGGCTCTTAGCGCATTGCGTATGGGTTGAACGCGGTGGCGATAGAAGGCGATTAATAAGAAAGATGCGATACCTACTATTTCCCAGCCCGCAAAAAGGATGTCGATAGAGCCGGATAAAATGACTAGATTGAGTCCGAATACGAAACTAAAGATAGTTAAAAAAAAGCGTTTATAGCCGGCTTCTCTATGTAAATAAACACGACAATATTTGACAATGATCGAAAAAATAGCCCAAGTGCAAAATAAGAATGCGGCGCCTACGCGGTCCAAATAAAACAATAGTGGGAAGCTATAGTCGTCAGTTTCATAAAGTGTCAGCCATTGGTATTCATGATTTTGATAGCCACCTAATGCCCATAACACCAATAAAGCAATAATGCTAAATCCCATCGCATGACTGCACCAAAAGCTAATAGCGGCAATTTTTTTCTCGTTTGTGCTGGATAAAAAAATCAATATAAAGCCTAGCAATGGCAATCCGAGACTGGTTAAGATTAATCCGTTCATGCGTGACTCCGAATAAATTGATGTACAGGTATTGTTTGGGTTTGTCCTGCAATAATATCAAGTGAACTCGTTGCAACAGGCGCTTTGCTATCTTTTGGTAATTTGATGGCTTCCCAGCCCTTGGCTGAATAAAGAAAAAGCTCATGACTGTCAGGGTGGCAGGTGACTACTCTTATCCATTCGTTATCTAGCCACTCTTTAAGCGCTCCTATTTTCGCAATGGTTTTATCGACGATGTCACAAGATTGTTCGATAACAATAAGTAGCCGCGCGGGTTGGTGTACTTCAATCATTTGTGCGGGTAATCCCGTGCGTAAGTCACCTTCAACCCCATTGGCAACGCCGAGTAAACCAATAACATTATGGGGCAGCTTAGTGCCAGCGCCATAGACTGAATTGTCGATGCGTGAAAATAGGTATTCTAGATTAATGCCACCACAAACGGGGATAACGGCGGATAAAATTCGCGCCATAATATCGCCTAGTTCATCTGTGGTAGGGTCGTAAGAGTGAAGAAAGGCTCGACGATCCATAAATAAATCTCGTGTTAGTTGTCGTCTGCCAACAATAGCGTATAAATTATTTGAATGGTTATATTCAGGTCTGGGTTCAAATATGGATGTCGCTCGTTCTTTAACATGCGCATGAGTTGTTTCGATAGATTCACTTTTTGGGGCTAGCTCAAACCAGCGACTGCGCTCCTTTGCATTTCGTTGCAGTGCTGTGCTCATCGATTCTTCAAAGGCCGGTAGGTTTGGTACGGGGCTCTGCTCGAGTAAGTGAGGGTCAAAATAAGTGATTTCATCGCGACTGGTGTTATGGAGTGCCGCTATAAAGCGAGTTTCATGGGGAATGTCGATGCCCTGTTCACGTAAAATAGCTCGAACGGCTTTATGATTAGCCATCCAAGCAAAGGCCCTCGCATTGGGAGCGCCTGGTTTACCTGAGCAGGCGCCGCAATCATAAGCGGCGAAGTGCGGGTTGTTGACGCTACTTGAACCATGAGCAACGATAACAATGAGCGGTGAAAAGTTGTCAGTTAATCCGATATTACGGAATAAGCCAGATAAGCGATCCGCCATTTCCGTATAAGAGAAGCCCAATAAAAAACCATCGGGCGTTAACTCGTCAGATTCTCTGAGTAAATGCAGGTGTGAGTGATGTTCAACTTCACTCAAGGCTCTGATGTTAGGTAATTTTGAGCCTGGACGGAAAACGTCCCAAGCCATTTTTACGGCATAACCGATACCTAATGTTTGGGTATAGAGCCAACCCCGAAACATTGAGTGAGCCGTGAAATGCATGTGCGTTAGTTTTTTTGGTTTTGTTTTATCACCTGAATGTGAGGCGCTATTTGATTCTTTGATTAGATGTTTAGGCGTTATGATATTAGGACATTGTGCCACCGGATAAGCATCATCTAAGCCCTGATAAAAAAAATCGATACCGAAAAAGCCAGCGGCACCAAAGGTTTCTATTGCCGGATTGATTTCTTCAAGATGTCGTCTTAATGAGCATTCGCGGTCGTCTATACAAAATAATGCTTGTGCTTTGGGTGTTGTTAGGCGTTTTTTGTTAGCGGATGGAAGCGTTTTTAAAGCTAATAATAGCTCGGAGTGTAATGACCATTCCATTGCTTCATGCCAGATTCTTAAGTGCAATGGAATAGTAGGCTTTAAGTGAGTACTTTTTAGTAGGGAAATTCCCTTTTTATGGGGGGTGGCGGCAATACTTTTAAAATACTCACCTTTTTTCTTATGTAAAAAAGCGAGTTCAATAGCACATTCTACGGCGATCATTTCCTTTAAAGAGATTTCACGGCGTGCCAGTAGCATATTCGGTTTTTGTTCTATAACATGAACGATGCCAGACCAGCCGGGATGAGCGAGCAACATTTCTAGTAAATACTGTTCGTAGAGTTGTTCGTCGCCGACTATTTTATCTAGACAATAAAGAATAACGTCTTCTGGTTTTTTAGAGAGCAGATCGTGAACAGCGGCATCATTAAAGGGGTATAGGGGTAATAAACTATTTTGTGCTAAACGTACGATACACTTCCAGAAGTGCTCGCCCGTTTTGGAGAGATTCCAACGGCTAATGCCTTGATCTAGAAAATTGCCCAATAAACGAAATAATATAGGGTGAACCATTGCATTTAGATCGATTTCTAGCTGAGTTAACCAAGTCGTACGAATACCATGATTAGCGAGTGAAGTCGGTGGATAATGTCCGGTGTTGTCATCTTCAAATAAGGTGTTTCTGAAGTTGTCTTGTTCAAAAGGCGTACCCCCTGAATGTTCAATAGCCCAGTCAATAGCACTCCGTGTTATTCGACCTTGATGGAACATGTTTTGGTAATCAGTCAGTGGCAAGTAACTGCGGGCACCAAAAATTTTTGCTGCAATAGCAATACCCTCATGAAAAGGATGATGTTGCACCGCATGTAAGGTGTTATGGTGAATAAAGTCTTTAATAGGGCCTTGTGCAGGAAGCCAATGTGCGATATTAGCCAATGCAGTATCCAGATTAAAATCATGGTTCTGGAGTTTTTGATTAGATGTTTCTATCGTTTGTTGAGCGCAGTCTCGATAAACCATGTCGCTATCCTTTATTCTTGGCTTTTTGTTATTGAAGGTTTTGAAGTGCATTTCGACTCAATACCTAAAATTAGATTTTAAATTTATAAAGGCTTTGTAAGCATAAATCGAGCCATAGGGCGGTATTTTGAGCGCATAGGGTGTATTTAATTTTTTTATAAGTTAAGATATTGATAAATAGTGTTAAATTAATACATGGTGCAATAGTTTTTTGCTTGTAATACGATCATGTTATCTCTGGAATGAGTGGCGTTGGGTGAAAATATAAAAAATTGAATAGCATAGTGTGCATATAAACCGGCATGCTTGGTTGAAAACCCCCGTTTCAGTGCAATACACTGTCCTGTAATGAATCTGTCTAATCAATATGGTAAAGTTGGTTAGTAACAAATAGTAACTATTTAGGTGGTCAGATATTTTTATGAAAATTTTCTAATGACAATGAAGACTATAAACAATATTCCGTGTGAACTTAAGACGACCCTTAAAATAGATACCTTAGAAGTATCGATTATAGGTGATTGGGTTCTTGAAGCAGAAACCCCCGATTTGGCAATTTTATTAGCGCAGTTAGGTGAGGGTTCGAAAATTACTAGACTTGTTTTTTCAACAATGGCTTTGGGGCGTTGGGATAGTTTATTGATGACAGAACTCATTAACTTGATAGATTATGGCGCAAAGCAAGGTATTCAAGTTGATACCGCGACGTTGCCGTCAGGCATTCAAGGGTTGTTGAGTTTAGTTTATGCGGTGCCTGAGCGAGTGGGCGCGCGACGTCAAGAAGTTAAAACGCATTGGCTAGAGGATATCGGTAAAAGTGGCCTAAGTATCATTGGCGATGCGAAAGCCTTGGTTGCTTTTGTCGGCGAGATTGCCCTTAGCGTTGTTTCTTTGGCGCGAGGTAAAGCGCGTTTCCGCTGGATTGATTTATGGATGAATATTCAAGACTGCGGTCCTTCTGCGTTACCTATTATTACATTGATTAGTTTATTGGTAGGTTTGATTCTGGCTTTTGTGGGAGCGGTTCAGTTATCTTTATTTGGTGCTCAGATTTATATTGCTGATATGGTCGGCTTGGGCATGACTCGAGAAATGGGCGGATTGATGGCCGCTATTATAATGTCAGGTCGGACTGGTGCAGCCTATGCGGCTCAGTTGGGTACCATGCAGGTTAATAGTGAAATTGATGCACTTAAAACGATGGGCTTTGAGCCTATGGAGTTTTTAGTATTGCCGCGGCTTCTGGCGCTGATCTTAATTATGCCTTTACTTTGCTTATATGCTGATTTGATGGGGGTGATCGGTGGCGCTTTAGTCACGATAACGTTTTTTGATGTGTCACTGGTTGAGTACTTTAGTCGTACCGCGAATGCAGTACATATACCCGATTTTGGTATCGGAATTGCAAAGTGTGCGGTATTCGGTGTGTTAATTGCCGTTGCTGGTTGTATGCGAGGTATGCAGTGTGGACGTAGTGCTTCTGCAGTGGGTAATGCAGCAACCTCAGCCGTGGTAACAGGGATTGTATTTATTGTAATTGCTGACTCGCTGATGACGGTTATGTGTAATCGTTTGGGAGTCTAAATAATGATAAATTCTAGCTTACGCATACAAAATATGACGATGTCTTATGGTGATTTCATTATTCAACGTGATTTGAATTTTACGATCAGTCGTGGTGATGTTTTCATCATCATGGGTGGAAGTGGCTGTGGTAAGAGTACGTTGTTGATGCATTTAATAGGCTTACATAAGCCACTCAAAGGCGATGTGTTTTATGGTAATGAAAGTCTTTGGCAGTCAGAACATAAGGAACGGCAACGGATTTTAAAGCGAACAGGTGTCTTGTTTCAAAGCGGTGCATTGTTAAGCTCGATGACGTTAGCTGAAAATATTGCTCTTCCTATTACTGAGCATACGCTTTTGGGCTCGCGGCGAATCAGAGAAATTGTAGCTTACAAGTTGGCTTTAGTTGGGTTGGCTGGATTTGAAGATTATTATCCCTCTGAGATTAGTGGTGGGATGCAAAAACGGGCGGGTTTAGCGAGAGCAATGGCATTGGATCCAGAGATTTTATTTTTTGATGAGCCCTCGGCGGGGCTAGATCCTGTTAGTGCTAAATTGCTCGATGATTTAATTCGAAGTTTACGTGATAACTTAGGCGCTACTATTGTTATGGTGACCCATGAATTAGCAAGTATTTTTGCTATTGGTACTAATTCAGTATTTCTGGATCCAGAAACTAAAACGATGATTGCAAGTGGCCCTCCACGAAAATTACTAATTGAATCTCGCGATCCTAAAGTCATCCGTTTTCTCACGCGAGATGAAACCGAAAATCGGAATAAAAATGAAACTAAACATCAGGAAAAGTGTGACTTATGAGTAAGCCAGTTAATCCCTATACTATCGGTTCTTTTTTGGTAGGTGCGCTGATACTGTTAATAGCAGCTGTGCTAATTTTTGGGGGCGGAGAGTTTCTCAAGAAGAAATGGCGGTACGTTATTTTCTTCGACTCTGCTTTGAATGGTTTAAATGTGGGCGCGCCCGTTAAGTTGCAGGGTGTTCAGATTGGGACTGTAAAAGAGATTTCCTTGGAAATTGATGAGAAATTCTCCCGTATTGTTAAGCCGGTTGTCATCGAGATTGATCCGGCAGCAGTGTTAGATCCAAGTGGTCTGCCTTTTCAAGCGGGTGGGTCGGTACAAAAACGCAAAGAAAATATTCAGCATTTGATTGATGGGGGGCTTAAAGCACAACTTCAAACACAAAGCTTATTAACGGGCTTGTTGTATGTTGAATTTAGTTTTTATCGAGATGTCCCGCCTAAATTAACGGGGCTAAATTATAAAAACTTGCCAGAACTACCCGCTGTTGCAACAACAGTCGATCAAATTAAAGTGGCGGCGGAAGAGGTGCTAACTAATATCCGTCAATTACCTATAGAGCAAATAGTTAAAGATTTTTCGATCATTTTAAAAGAGACGCGTGACATCGTGGCCTCGGATGAATTGAAAAAAGATCGCGCCGCTTTAGCGAAGTCTTTGCATGAAACTGAAGTGCTATTAACCACTCTTAATCGCAATTTGTCGCCTTTGCTGTCAAATATGAATGGAACGATAATAGATACGCGAACGTTAGTGCAGCAATTTACCCATAATATTGGGCCCGTGTTGGTGTCTACTGAAAAAGCACTGGGTACAGCCACTAATTTGATGCTCGAATCTAAGCATGCGATGGGCGCTGTTGAAGCGCTTGCGGCACCGGAAGCACCTCTATGGCAATCTCTCGAAGCTATGCGGGATGCGGCTCAATCTACAAAGGATTTGACGGATTATCTGGAGCGTCACCCTGACTCAATTATTTATGGAAAGGAATAAAAAGATGAAAATTAGCGTTGATTATGTGCTGATGGGTCGATTAATTATGGCGTTTTTGGTAGTTTCATTAAGTGCATGTTCACATAATAGTGAGCCCGTGCAGTTTTACATGCTTAATGCAAATTCCGGTGGTGTTGTTAGTCCAAGTATCCATGACGTTGTTCAAGGCCCTGTTGTTGGTTTGGGGCCCATACGGATTCCGGAATATCTGAATCGGTCTCAGATGATTATGGCGGTCACTGACAATCAGTATGTTTTTTCTGAAGAGCATCGCTGGGCGGAGCGATTAGATCAAAACATTTCACTAGCGCTATTCAAAGCATTGCCTAATCAGCTAAACACGGATCGTATTGTTCGTTATCCTTGGCCACAACGGCAAGCCTTAGATTATCAAGTAGGCATTGATATACTTGAGTTTATAGTGGATGAAAATGGACAGAGTCGCTTGATTGCGCAATGGTTCATTAAGCATAATGAGCAGTCGGTTGTTGATAAGCGGTCTACTTACCAGTTTCCTGCATCAACAACTGATCATAGCCTTATGGTTGCTGCACAAAGCCAATGTTTGACAAAGTTAGGGCAGGAGATTTCAGAGAATTTAAGGCGTTTGATGGCGGCAAATAGTGGAAAGTAATTTGATGAAGGGCTAATCAGTATAAGCGGGGTTTCCGATAGTGGATTTAACGGATTGATCGCATCAAAATGAACAAGGTTCTTGCATAGATGGAAAAAGTACCCTTGTCTATTTTAGGTGATGTGTCTGAGTAATTATCGATGCAAAATAAGCTCAAGCACCATTTTGCTGCCAAAGTAAGCCAATAGCAAAAACAGAAAGCCGATTAAAGTCCATTGTATGGCTGTTTTTCCTCGCCAGCCATAACGCTTTCGGCCGACTAAGAGCCCAGTAAATATTAGCCATGCCAAAATAGAAAGCACTGTTTTGTGTACGAGATGTTGGGCAAATAAGTCTTCTATAAATAGAAAACCACTGATTAAGGAAACTGTTAAAAAAACAATCCCAGTGGTTAGCATTTGAAAGAGTAAGGACTCCATCGTCTGCAGTGATGGCAAGGAATGAATAAAGGGTTTAGGTGGATGGCTTTTTAATTGTTGATCTTGAAGTGCGAGCAAGATGGCTTGTAAAGCAGCAATATTTAATAGGCTAAAAGCAATAATAGACGTGAGTATGTGGGTGTTCATCGCCCAGTTATAATCTGAAGGTGCTGTTGTTTGAGTAGAAAAGTTGAGCTCAAGTCCCAGCATAATGCCTGCAATGGGGAAGATGGCAGTGCCTAGTTTTTCAACAGGGCTGTTAATGGTTGCAATCAATAATAGAAACGCAACAATCATGGCGATAAGAGAAGCCGTGCTGAAAAAACTAAAATTAAAACCACTGTTGGCCTGAAAAAGAATAGCGGTATGAATGAAGTGTAAAGAAACCGCAGTCCATGCTAGGAAAAAAGCAAGCTTGGGCAGGCGGTGTTGGTCAATATGTCGGATAATGAGTAGACTGCTGGCCAAGTAAGCGCTGATTGAAAGGATAGCAATTGCAGTAATGTTCATTTATATCTTAAATAGATGGGTTGTTGCAAAGGGTACGGTAATACTACATTAACTCAATATTTGACGTTAAATTAGTTCTGTTATTGCAACGGGTGCAAAGGACTTAAGGGATATGGTAATATATTGAATTAAATAGTCCTAGCGCATTTGTAATAGCGGGTAGTTTCCTTAAGAATAACAACAAAGACACAGATATGTTTGATAATTTAACCGACAGATTAAGTAGTACACTTAAAAAACTAAAAGGTCAGGGACGTCTGACTGAAGATAATATTAAGGATGCGCTACGTGAAGTGCGTATGGCTTTGCTTGAAGCGGATGTGTCTCTACCGGTTGTTACGGACTTTATTGAGCGCATCAAAGAAGGTGCTTTAGGGCAGGAAGTTCAGTCGAGTTTGACCCCTGGTCAAGCGATGATTAAGCTCGTTCAGTCTGAACTCGTTAAAGTGATGGGTGCGGCCAATGAAGGGCTTAATTTAAATGCCGTTCCGCCGGCCGTTATTTTAATGGCGGGCTTGCAAGGTGCTGGAAAAACTACCACGGTAGCTAAACTGGGCCGTTGGTTGCAAGAAAATCAAAAGAAAAAAGTCGGCGTTGTAAGTGCTGACGTTTATCGTCCAGCCGCTATAAAGCAATTGCAGATGCTGGCGAGTGAAGTTAATTTAGAGTTTTTTGACAGTGATTTGTCCCAAAAACCTGTTGATATTGCAATTAATGCGATTGAGGCGGCCAAGAAAAAATTTCTCGATGTAATTATCATTGATACTGCCGGTCGTTTGCATATCGATGATGAAATGATGGGTGAAATTAAAGCCTTACACGCGGCTATTAATCCAGTTGAGACATTATTTGTTGTTGATAGTATGACGGGGCAAGATGCGGCGATAACCGCAAAAGCGTTTAATGATGCCTTGCCATTGACGGGTGTTATTCTTACTAAAGCAGATGGCGATGCTCGTGGTGGTGCTGCGTTATCGATAAGGCATGTCACTGGAAAGCCCATCAAATTTATAGGTGTTGGTGAAAAAACCGATGCTTTAGAAGCTTTTCATCCTGATCGTATCGCCTCCCGTATATTAGGTATGGGCGATATGCTAAGTCTTATTGAAGAGATTGAGCAAAAAGTTGATAAGGAAAAAGCGGCCAAATTTGCCCGTAAAATGCAAAAAGGCAAGGGCTTTGATTTAGAGGATTTCCGTGAACAACTACAGCAAATGCAAAGCATGGGTGGTGTTAGTTCGATGTTAGATAAGTTGCCTGGTATGGGCAGCGTTCCCCAGGAAATGAAAGATAAAGTTAATGATAAAGAATTAGCTCGTCAAATTGCAGTGATTGGCTCTATGACGATGCAAGAAAGACGTTACCCTGATTTGATAAAAGGTAATCGAAAAAAACGAATTGCGGCAGGTTGTGGGCAGCAGTTGCAAGATGTTAATCGCATCCTTAAACAATTTTTAATGATGCAAAAAATGATGAAAAAGTTTAAGGCAGGCAATATGGCTAATATGTTGCGCGGGATTAAAAGCAATGTGAAAGGTATGAGAAGGTAGTTTTTTGCCTTTTTTGAGGCTTATTTACGCGAAAAAAAAGAGCGAGAGTTGATTCTTTCTAATTTATTCTTCACTTATAGTGAAAATCGCGTAAAATGGCGGATTAAATTTTGATTAATCGTTTTTGAGGAAATTAGATGGTAACCATTCGTCTTTCAAGAGGTGGCGCTAAAAACCGCCCTTTTTATCACGTTGTTGTAACCGATAGCAGAAGCGGTCGGGATGGTCGTTATATTGAACGTCTTGGCTTTTTTAACCCGCTAGCGCGTGGTAATGAAGAAAGATTGCGTTTGGATAGTGAGCGAGTTGAATATTGGAAATCCAATGGCGCACAACCTTCTGAGCGAGTAGCAAAGTTGATTAAAGACGCCGTTAAAGCAGCTGCTTAAGCAGTTGACTAACCAGCAGCTAATAAACGTTGGTAAAATATCCGGCGTTTTTGGTGTAAAAGGCTGGGTAAAGGTGTTTTCCTTTACCGATCATAAAGAGAATATACTAAATTATTCTCCATGGTTGTTAAGAAAAGATAACGAATTAAGGACTATTAAAGTTCTTGATGGAAAGCTTCAGGGTAAGGTTGTTGTTGCCCAGCTTGAAGATATAAATGATAGAGATCAAGCTGCAAATCTTATGGGCTGGGATATTTTTATAAGCCCAGAACAATTGCCGAAAGTGGCAGAAGATGAATATTATTGGTCTGATTTGATAGGTTTAAACGTTGAAACCAGTTTAGGTGTTCCTTTAGGCGTGATTGAAAGTCTTATGGAAACTGGTGCCAATGATGTTGTTATTGTTAAAGGAGATCGGGAACGGGTTATTCCGTTTTTACAGGGACAGACAATACTGAGTATTGATTTAGATGATGCCAAAATGGTTGTTGATTGGGATCCTGATTTTTAATCATACTCATGCGTTTTGATGTCGTAACATTATTTCCCGAGATGATACTAAGTGCTGCAAGTTACGGTGTGACGGGTAGAGCAATAGAGCGTCAAATCGTTAGTTTGTCAGTATGGAATCCTAGAGATTATACTGAAGACAAACATAGAACAGTTGATGATCGTCCTTACGGCGGTGGTCCTGGTATGGTAATGAAGTGCCAGCCTTTACATGATGCGGTTAAAAGTGCAAAAAAGGCAGGTAGTAGTACCGCAAAAGTGGTTTATTTAAGCCCGCAAGGCAAGCCTATCACTCAAGCTTTATTATCTGAAGCTTGTGATGTTCCTCAATTGATTTTAGTTGCAGGGCGCTATGAGGGTGTAGATGAGCGCTTTGTTACAATGGATTGTGATGATGAATGGTCACTGGGTGACTATGTGATTAGTGGTGGTGAGCTGGGTGCATTAATAGTAATTGATGCAATTACTCGTTTATTACCAGGAGTACTTGGCCATGAAGAATCTGCTCAGCAAGATTCTTATATGAATGGTTTGTTGGATTATCCACATTTTACTAGGCCTGAAATACTGGAAACAGTCTCAGTGCCAGATGTGTTATTAAGTGGAAATCATGCGGATATCGCTATTTGGCGTATGAAGCAAGCGTTGGGCAGAACTTGGCAAAGGCGGCCAGATTTATTAAAAAACAAGAATTTGAATGCAGAGCAGGAATATCTGCTGCAACAATTTAAAAGTGAAGTTGAATAGGGTGTGGTGATGAGCAATATTATTGATGAATTGGAAAAAGAACAACTAAGACAAATTCCTGAATTTAATCCAGGAGATACAGTAGTTGTACAGGTTAAAGTAAAAGAAGGCGAGCGTGAAAGAATTCAGGCTTTTGAAGGTATCGTGATTGCAAAACGTAATCGTGGATTAAACTCTGCTTTCACTGTTAGAAAGATCTCTCATGGTACGGGTGTAGAGCGTGTTTTTCAAACACACAGTCCTATTATTAGCGAAATTTCTGTAAAGCGTCGTGGTGATGTTCGTCGCGCTAAATTGTATTATTTACGTGATCTAACAGGTAAGGCGGCTCGTATCAAAGAAAAACTTTAAGTGGTTTTTGTTTAATACAGTAAAAAAAGGCAGCTTTAGCTGCCTTTTTTTATGTTTTGAATTCGGTTTTTTTTACTTAATACACGTTTATTGTTGGTTATTCCGTTAAGATAACTATCTTAGTTGTTATAGCTAATATTTTGAATTTATTGCCGTAGAGCACCGTTACTTTTAAAGTACTTTATCTGCAAGCCTCCTTAGCTATTTTGAAAAAGTAGTTGAGTCCCTAGATTAAGCGTTTGTTATAAAAAAGACTTTTACAATTCAATGAGTAAACAAGAAAAATATTTATCAATGACGGTTTTAATGACCCCCGACATGGCCAATTTTTCAGGTAACGTGCATGGTGGTGCATTATTGAAATTACTGGATCAGGTTGCCTATGCTTGTGCAGCAAAATACTGTAAGAGTTATGTCGTGACAGCGGCATTAGATCAGGTTTTCTTTAAGCAGCAAGTCAATGTTGGCGAGCTAGTCACTTTTTTTGCCCGTATTAATCATGTCGGGCGTTCATCCATGGAAGTCGGGGTAAAAGTGGTCGCAGAACATTTGCGGACTAATGAGAAAAGGCATACAACTTCTTGTTACTTTACGATGGTAGCAATCGATGAAAATGGAAAATCTTTTGAGGTGCCCCGTTTACTGTTGGAAACAGAGGATGAAAGAAAACATTATGCAGCAGCAGAAATGCGTAGAAAATTACGTCAAGAAAGTTTAGAAAAAAGTCGTGAACTTCATATTGAGTTAGCAGAGGATGGATTTTAAGTGGGCTTACAAGAAAATTTTGAACAACTACCTTTAAAGGATTTTGCCGAGAAGGCTTATCTGGATTATTCCATGTACGTTATTCTTGATAGAGCTCTGCCGCACATTGCTGATGGTTTAAAACCGGTGCAAAGGCGTATTGTTTATGCGATGTCTGAGTTAGGTTTAACTGCTTTGGCAAAGTATAAAAAATCAGCGCGTACGGTAGGTGATGTGCTGGGTAAATATCATCCCCATGGTGACTCTGCATGCTATGAAGCAATGGTATTGATGGCGCAAAATTTTTCTTATCGATATCCTTTGGTTGATGGTCAGGGTAACTGGGGTTCGCCCGATGATCCAAAGTCCTTTGCGGCGATGCGTTACACAGAATCTCGACTAACAGCTTACGCCAATACCTTGTTGAGTGAATTAGGGCAAGGCACGGTTGAGTGGTCTGATAATTTTGATGCGACTTTAAAAGAGCCCGTATTATTGCCAGCACGATTACCCAATATTTTACTTAACGGTACTATGGGTATAGCGGTAGGTATGGCAACAGACATACCCCCCCATAATCTTCGTGAAGTGGCTGCAGCGTGCATTCAATTGCTGGATGAGCCAGAGTCATCACTGGAAACGTTGTTTAAGTATATTAAAGGCCCTGATTACCCAACTGAAGCAGAGATAATCACCTCTGCAGAAGAGATACAAAAAATGTATGTCACAGGTGGTGGCTCGATAAAAATGAGAGCTATCTATGAGCAAGAAGACGGCACTATTGTCATAACGGCTTTGCCCCATCAAGTTTCTGGGGCTAAGTTGATGGAGCAAATAGCCGCGCAAATGTTGGCTAAGAAACTGCCGATGATTGAAGATTTGAGAGACGAGTCAGATCATGAAAATCCTACCCGTTTATTAATTATCCCTAAATCCAAACGCATTGATGTTGATGCGGTTATGTCTCATTTGTTTACGACCACTGATCTTGAAAGAAGCTATCGCGTTAACATGAACATGATAGGGGTTGATGGTAAGCCGAAAGTAAAAGGGCTTAGACAGATTCTGGTTGAATGGTTAGCTTTTCGAACAGAAACGGTTCGTAGGCGATTACAATATCGTTTAGATAAAGTACTTGCCCGACTGCATATACTGGATGGATTATTAATTGCCTATCTAAATATTGATGAAGTTATAGCCATTATACGTAATGAAGAGTATCCCAAGCCTGTCTTAATGGCGCGTTTTTTGTTAACGGATATTCAAGCTGAAGCCATACTAGAGTTAAAGTTAAGACATTTAGCTAAGTTGGAGGAAATGAAGATTCGTGGTGAGCAAGATGCGTTAGAAAAAGAGCGTGCAGCACTCGAAAAAACGTTGGGTTCCAAGCTTTTATTAAATCGCTTGATTAGAAAAGAAATTGAGCGTGATGCTGAGCAATATGGTGATGATAGGCGCTCACCTATTGTTTATAGGTTAGCGGCTCAAGCATTAGAAACAACCGCTTTAATTAGCAATGAACCTTTAACGGTTGTTTTGTCACAAAAAGGTTGGATAAGAGCGGCAAAAGGTCATGATATTGAGGTGGACACTTTAGGTTATCGTGCCGGTGATGGGCTTTTGGCGTCCGTTAAGAGTCGGTCAACGCAACCTATTTATTTACTGGATTCGACGGGGCGTGCTTACAGTACTTCTGCACACGACTTGCCTTCAGCAAGAACACAAGGTGAGCCTTTGACTGGACGCCTTAATCCTCCTCAAGGTTCAATGTTTACACATTTGCTGGCAGGAAATCCCGATGACTGGTATGTGTTAGCTAGTCATTATGGTTACGGCTTTAGAGTGCAATTAAAAGAGCTATCGAGTAAGAATAAAGCGGGTAAATTAATGATTACGCTGCCTGATGGCGCTAAAGTACTAAAGCCAGTCCCGATTCATGAAGCGTCAGATTTATTGGCAGTTGTTACCTTGCAAGGCCGCTTGTTAATTTTCCCCGTAGCCGATTTGCCTGCGCTAGCGCGTGGTAAAGGTAATAAATTAATACAAATTCCGACCCTTGATCTTACATCAGAGAAAGATTACGTGGTGGCAGTATTGTCAATGCCTGAGAATTGCGCACTAAAAGTAGTGTCTGGTAAGCGATTTTTAACGTTAAAAACGGCTGATATAGAGCATTACACAGGAAGTCGTGCTAAAAGAGGTTCAGCATTACCTCGAGGGTTTCAGAGGGTTGACGGTTTGGAATGCGATTAGAATAAAGTTATAAATGAAAGAACGCATAAAATAGAATTAAAGCTTCTGAGTTAATCCTAATATTATGCGTTTTTTTTTGTCAATTGAAATTAATGCACTGATCTTATATTAAGATAAAAAAGGTTAAATTTCTTTCGCTAATTTCTCGGCGTAACCGGTGTAATTACGCGGAGTTAAGTTCAATAAAACTGTCTTTGCTTCAGTGGGTATTTCCAGCTTTTCAATAAATATTTGTAGTTGTTCAGGTGTGATGCGCTGACCACGCGTGAGCTCTTTAAGCTTTTCGTACGGTTTCTCGATGCCATAACGACGCATGACAGTCTGTATCGGTTCTGCAAGTACTTCCCAATTTGTATTAAGATCGGCTTCAATAGCCTCTACATTGATTTCTAATTTTGAAATACCTTTTAAGCTCGCTTGTATCGCAATGCTGGTATGCGCAATGCCGACACCAATATTTCTTAAGACAGTGGAATCGGTTAAGTCACGTTGCCAGCGCGAGACAGGTAGTTTTTCTGCTAAAAATGAAAATAAAGCATTGGCAATGCCTAAATTCCCTTCTGAATTTTCAAAATCAATGGGGTTGACTTTATGCGGCATAGTAGATGAGCCCACTTCACCTGCAATGGTATTTTGTTTGAAATAGCCTAAGGAAATATAACCCCAGATGTCCCGATCAAAATCAAGCAAAATGGTATTAAATCGTGATAAAGCATGAAAGAATTCAGCTATATAGTCATGAGGTTCAATCTGGATAGTATAAGCATTCCATTGTAAGCCTAGCGATTCAACAAAGTCTTTGGCAAACTCAGCCCAATCAACATCAGGATAAGCAACGCAATGCGCATTATAATTACCCACGGCACCATTAATCTTACCTAATAGGCTAACGGCTTGCAGTTGTTCTTTTTGACGCATCATGCGGACTGTAACGTTGGCAAATTCTTTTCCCACCGTCGTTGGTGTAGCTGATTGGCCATGAGTCCGGGACAGCATGGGTTGGTCAGCGTTTTTAAGCGCTAACTTCTTTAGCGCTTCTATGCACGCTTCAATTTGACTGATGATAATCTCACGGCCTTCTTTTAACATTAGGGCATAAGATAAATTGTTGATATCTTCTGAAGTGCAAGCAAAATGAATAAACTCACTTACGCTTTCTAATTCAGCACAACCCGTTATTTTTTCTTTTAGTAAGTATTCAACCGCCTTAACGTCATGGTTTGTCGTTTTTTCTATATCTTTGACGCGTTGCGCATCAGTCTCTGAAAACTCAGTGATAATGTTATTTAATAATTGATTAGCCCCGTCACTAAAGGGCTTAACTTCAATGATTAAAGGGTGATTTGCTAAGGCTTGTAGCCAGCGAACTTCAACGAGTACTCGAAAACGAATCAGGCCGTATTCACTGAATACGGGGCGTAAATCTTCTACTTTATTGGCATAACGGCCATCGATGGGGGAGATTGCGGTTAGGGCAAAATTAGTCATGTTGTGTATCCTGATACAATTGTTTGTCGTAATGGTGATTAGATTTTGATTCGATAATGCCACCGCCTAGGCAATTTTCACCCTCATAAAAAACGACGGATTGTCCGGGTGTAATAGCGCGTTGCGGATCATCGAAGCTGACTTTAATGTGGTTGTTTGCTATGGGCTCAATTAGACAAGCCTGGTCGGCTTGGCGATAGCGAGTTTTAGCTGTACAGCGTAGAGATTCAGTTAAAGGTTTATTGTTGCACCAATCTAACTGGCTTGCTTCTAGTGTATTATGCAGCATAAGTGGATGGTCGTGACCTTGCCCAACGATTAAAATATTATTTTCAAGGTCTTTTTCCAGCACATACCAAGGTTCATCGGGCGCATTTTTAACACCTCCAATTCCAAGGCCTTGACGTTGGCCAAAAGTGTAATACATAAGGCCGGAATGCTTACCAATATAATGACCTTCCGGTGTACGCATTTCTCCCGGTTGTGTTGGCAGATAACGTTGCAGGAATTCAGTAAATTTACGCTCTCCAATAAAACAGATGCCCGTACTATCTTTTTTACGACAGTTATCAAAACCTGCTTTCGCGGCGAGGTTGCGTATTTCAGGTTTGTGTAAGTGACCTATGGGAAATAAAGTTTTGGACAAAGCTCGTTGGCCTAAGGTGTAAAGAAAATAACTTTGTTCTTTATTAGGGTCGAGTCCTTTTAATAACAAAAAATCATTGTTTCTTTGGGCTACACGGGCATAATGCCCCGTTGCGATATATTCTGCACCTAGGTCTTCAGTCGCATAATTAAGAAAGGCTTTGAATTTAACGTGCTTGTTACACAAAATATCAGGATTTGGCGTACGACCTGCTTTAAATTCAGACAGAAATACTTCAAAGACTTCATCCCAATATTCAGCGGCAAAGTTCACTGTTTTAAGTTCAATGCCAAGTTTGTCACAAACCTGTTGTGCATCAGCGAGGTCTTCCATCGCGGTACAGTCTTCCGTGCCATCATCTTCTTCCCAGTTTTTCATAAATAAACCGGTGACTTGATGACCTTGCTCCTTCAATAGCAAAGCCGTTACAGATGAGTCGACGCCACCTGACATCCCGACAATTATATTTTTACTCATAATTTTCAAGGTCTAGATATGATTTTATCAGGGATAAGGGGTAGCGATGCCCGCTTAAATAATCATCAACACTGCTTAGAACTAAAGGACTGCGTAGCCTATTTATGTGTAGGGCAATTTCGTCACGGGTTAGCCAGTGGGTTGCAACGATACCCTCATCAAGTCGTTGGTCTGGATTATGGTCGTGGCATTTGCCTGAAAAACAAACTCGAATAAACGTTGGATGGTTAGGGGTTTTACGCCAAAGTTGTATAGCAATAAGATGTTCAGGCTCAAACTGCCAAGCAGTTTCTTCATTGACTTCACGTTTAATGGCATTTATAAGGTCTTCATTTTCTTCAAAATGACCGGCGGGTTGATTGAACTGGAGTCCATGAGGGGTTTCTTCTTCAACGAGTAAAAAGCGATTATTTTGTTCAATAATGGCCGCAACAGTGACATGTGGTTTCCAAACCATTGATGATTTCCAACAATAATAAAAGCTAATATGTTACTAGATATTAAGAACTTATGTTGGTAAAAAAGGCAGGGGACAGTAAAGTTTGAGGATAGGAGGTACTCTGCTGTCTAATCCTCAATGTTTAGTAGTTTTAATTAGTTATTTACTTAGGCTTGAAATGCACTAAGATTGACACCATTTAAAGCAATAAGTGTATTTTTTATTTGGCTACTATGTCTGACTTCGATCCCTACAAACATAATGATGATGACTTAGCGGTTCAAGAAGCTAAGCCTAAGTTAAAAAGACCGCCTTTATACAAAGTAATTTTGTTAAATGATGACTTTACACCGATGGATTTTGTTATTGAAATCTTGATGGACTTTTTCTCTATGTCTGAAGAAAAAGCGACTCGGGTTATGTTACAAATACATACCCAAGGTGTAGGTGTGTGTGGAACTTATTCTAAAGATGTTGCGGAGACCAAGGTTTATATCGTCAACGATTATTCACGAGAAAATCAACATCCATTGATGTGTTCAATGGAAGAAGTGTAAATTGGAGCGTTTATGTTAAGCAAAGAACTTGAAGTTACGTTAAATACAGCTTTTAAAAATGCACATGACCAACGTCATGAATTTATCACCGTTGAACATTTATTATTGGCATTAATAGGTAATAAATCGGCCGTAACCATCATGAAAGCCTGTGGTTGTGATATTGAAGACTTAAGTAGCCAGTTATTGCAGTATATTGACGAAACAATCTCTATGATTCCTGAAAATATTCAGCGGGAAACTCAGCCAACATTGGGATTTCAGCGGGTATTGCAACGGGCAGTTTTTCACGTTCAGGCCTCCGATAAAAAAGAAGTGACGGGTGCAAATTTGTTTGTTGCGCTATTTAGTGAACAGGACTCACATGCTGTTTATTTATTGAATAAGCAGGATATTTCTCGATTAGATGTGGTTAATTATTTAGCGCATGGCATTTCAAAAATCGATCAAGAAAATGAGGAGCCTATTAAACCCGTAGAAGAAGCTGGAAATGCGGATACGGATTCAGGAAGTCCTTTAGATAAATATACAATCAATCTGAATGAAGAAGCTTTGCTGGGTAGAATTGATCCATTAATTGGTAGAGAGCTTGAACTTGAGCGGACTATTCAAACGCTTTGCCGTCGCCGTAAAAACAATCCTTTACTGGTCGGAGAAGCGGGTGTTGGTAAGACAGCAATTGCTGAAGGATTGGCAAAAAGAATAGTCGAAGAGAATGTACCTGAAATCTTGCTGAAAAGTATTATTTATTCATTAGATTTAGGCGCTTTGGTTGCCGGTACTAAATATAGAGGCGATTTTGAAAAGCGACTTAAAGCCTTAATGACTCAGCTAAAAAAAGAGCCTGATTCTATTCTCTTTATCGACGAGATCCATACCATTATTGGTGCAGGTTCTGCTTCTGGTGGAAATATGGATGCTTCTAATTTAATAAAACCAGCACTTGCATCGGGTCAATTACGGTGTATTGGTTCGACGACTTACCAAGAATATCGTGGCGTTTTTGAAAAAGATCATGCCTTGGCAAGGCGCTTTCAGAAGGTAGATATACTTGAACCCTCGGTTGAAGAAACTATTTTAATTTTAAAAGGGCTTAAGTCTCGTTTTGAAGAGCATCATAATGTTAAATATTCCGCTGAAGCTTTGCGGGTAGCTGCTGAGTTATCAGATCGCTATATTACTGACAGGCACCTGCCTGATAAAGCAATAGATGTTATTGATGAGGCAGGTGCTAAGCAGCGTATGACTGCGGAGGCCGATCGTAAACAAGATATTGATGTTGCTGAAATAGAAGAAATAATTTCTAAAATTGCTAGAGTCCCTGCAAAATCAGTTTCCTCTAATGATATTGATAAGTTAGCTAATTTAGAAAAAAACCTGAAAATGTTGGTGTTTGGGCAGGATGAAGCTATTTCTGCGTTAGCTTCTGCGATAAAGCTATCACGTGCGGGTCTTCGTGATTCTCAAAAAACAATTGGTTCATTTATATTTGCCGGTCCTACTGGCGTCGGTAAAACAGAGGTAACGCGTCAACTTGCTAAAGTGTTAGGTGTTGAGCTTATTCGTTTTGATATGTCTGAGTATATGGAGCGTCACACTGTTTCTAGGTTAATAGGTGCGCCGCCAGGCTATGTAGGCTTTGATCAAGGCGGGTTGTTAACAGAGCAGGTTACTAAGCATCCTCATGCGGTGCTGTTGCTTGACGAGCTAGAAAAAGCGCATCCTGATGTTTTTAATTTGTTATTACAAGTGATGGATCACGGATCATTAACGGACAATAATGGCCGAAAAGCTGATTTTCGTAATATTATTTTGGTTATGACGACCAACGCAGGGGCAGAAGAGAGCAGTCGTGCATCAATTGGTTTTACTCAGCAAAGTCACGAATCTGATAGCATGAAGATCATAGAAAAAGGCTTTTCGCCGGAGTTTCGTAATCGTTTGGATGCCATTATCCAATTTAAGCCCTTAGATATTTCAATTATCGGGCATGTTGTTGATAAATTTATTTTTGAATTAGAAGCCTTGTTAACCGAGAAGCATGTAACCCTAACGTTAGATGCTGAGGCTCGGTTGTGGTTAGCTGAGCGGGGTTGTGATCCAAAAATGGGGGCTAGGCCTATGGCAAGGTTGATTCAGGAAAAAATAAAGAAGCCATTGGCTAATGACTTGCTGTTCGGCAAGCTTGCTCATGGCGGTCATGTCAGGATTTATGTGGAAAATGATGAGATGGCTTTTGCTATAGAAAGCAATGAGATGCTTGTTTCTGAAGTCAATTCTTAAGTAAGCGCACTGCTATAGATAGGTAATAGGAAAATTTCGCAATTCTATTGGCTTGTGTTCGGATATGCCTCCATTAGATGTGGGGGCGATACGGGTGAGGTTAACGCATGCGGAAAGTTATACGACCTTTACTTAAATCGTAAGGTGTCATTTCAACTTTAACACTATCACCGGTAAGAATGCGGATGTAATGCTTACGCATTTTGCCAGAAATATGAGCCGTCACAACGTGTCCATTCTCAAGTTCAACGCGGAACATGGTGTTAGGAAGCGTGTCTATGACTTTGCCTTCCATTTCAATTTGATCTTCTTTAGCCATTTGTATTTATTCTCAGCAATTAAAACTGCGCATTATAGCATAAGCTAATGATTAACAATAGGAGAGAGTCTTTTTTTGTTGCTTATGTCGAATTTTCACACCATTGATTGTCAATTAGTAATTGAATAGGTTGGTAGTCACATTTATACGTCATTTTTTTACAGGATTTTATCCAAAAGCCCATGTATAAGAAATCCTTTTGCTGTTTATAGGCCTCCTCGATTTGCCATAGGACGGCGTAAACGCCTAGGCTATAGCTGGAAAATTTAGGGTCAAAAAAAGTATAAACAGCTGACCATGCGGTTTCGAGTTGATCAATAACAGCAATGGCGGCTAATTCATCGTTGATAGAAAATTCAGCAAAAATCGTCTCGCACCAATGACTACTAAGAAAATTTAGGTAATCGTTAGGGTTGGCATTAGCCATAGAGCCCTCAGTATGTCTGGCCTGTTGATAGCGTAGATACATCTCGTAGTGGGCTTGTTCAAAAATGGCGGGTTTAATAATAATCTGTGTGTCGATATTTTTTTTAAGACAGCGTTTTTGGCGTCTATTGGGCTTAAAATCTTTGATAGATAATCTGGCGGGAATACAAGCCGAGCAATGAGGGCAGTGGGGCGCATAAACCTCATTACCACTACGGCGAAATCCTTGAGCTATTAATTGATTATAAATTGAAAGAGATAAAGGAAAAGAAGGATGAATAAACAGGGACTGTGAGCTTTCCCCATCAATATAGCCGCAGGGATGTTCTTGGCTTAAAACTAAGGGGATAGAGTTCATTGCTCTTGCCATGCTAATTCGCTGGCAGGAACGTCACAATATTGATTAAGTAGTTTTTCAAAATGTATGCGATCACAATTAACCGCGCCAAAACTGGCTAAATGTGATGTGTGAACTTGGCAGTCAATTAATTGGTAATTCCAGATGCTTAGTTGCTCTACTAAGCGGGCAAAGACAACTTTTGAGGCATCTGTTTTAGTATGAAACATGGATTCACCAAAAAAAACCTGACCTAACGCAACGCCATATAAACCGCCTACTAATTCCCCGTCTTGCCATGCTTCTGCGGAGTGCGCATGGCCAGCTTTATGGAGGTCAATGTAAGCTTGAGTAATATCATCAGTAATCCATGTGCCGCCTAAGTCTTTTCGAGGTTCTGCGCAAGCAGCAATAACCTCATTAAAGGCTTTATCAAAGGTCACTAAGAAGTTATTTTTACGTAAGGTTTTACCTAAGCTTTTGGAAATGACTAAATTGTTTGGATATAAAACTAATCGAGGGTCTGGCGACCACCACAAAATAGGCTCATCATGATTATACCAAGGGAAAATGCCCTGCCGATAGGCCTTTAATAATCGGGTTTTTGATAAACACCCCCCCGCCGCAAGCAAGCCATTGGGGTCTTGTAATGCTTTATGTGAGGTAGGGAAATCTTGCTGTGGATTGTTAGGGTCGAGTAGAGTGAGTTGCATTTTTTTTAAGTTAAAGGGTGTAAATTTCAAAGATAAAAATTTGAAATTTACACCTTGTTATTAAACTAGCTCATCAAGAAACTTTTCTGCATCCAGTGCTGCCATACAGCCTGAGCCAGCTGAAGTGATGGCTTGTTTGTAAATGGAGTCCATTACATCACCCGCAGCAAAAACACCTGGAATATTAGTAGCCGTAGCATTTCCGGTTATACCACTATGAACTTTAATATAACCGTGATCCATATCCAGTTGGCCTTCAAATATGCCTGTGTTAGGCGTGTGGCCAATGGCAATAAAAGCCCCATGCACTTCTAGATCTTTAGTTGAATGATCGAGAGCGCTTTTAATTCTGATGCCCGTAACGCCCATATCATCACCTAAGACTTCTTCGAGAGAGGCGTTCCATTCAATAACGACATTACCATTTCGTGATTTCTCAATCAACTTGTCAGAGAGGATTTTTTCAGAACGAAATTTATCTCTACGATGAACAACAATGACTTTAGAGGCTATATTTGATAAGTAAAGTGCTTCTTCAACAGCGGTATTGCCGCCACCAATGACTGCGACGGGTTTGTTGCGATAAAAGAAACCGTCACAAGTCGCGCAGGCTGAAACCCCGCGTCCTTTAAAGGCTTCTTCAGATTCTAAGCCTAAGTAACGCGCGGAAGCTCCTGTTGCAATAATAAGAGCGTCACAGGTATAAGTTCCAGAGTCACCGGTTAAAATAAAGGGTCTTACCGATAAGTCTGTTGTGTGTATGTGGTCAAAAATAATTTCAGTTTCAAATCTTTCTGCGTGTAGGCGCATTCTTTCCATGAGGTCAGGGCCTTGTAAACCTTCAACATCACCCGGCCAGTTGTCCACTTCTGTTGTTGTCGTTAATTGCCCACCTTGTTGCATACCAGTGATTATAACGGGCTTAAGGTTAGCCCGTGCAGCATAAATAGCAGCTGTGTATCCAGCAGGGCCAGAGCCAAGAATTAAGAGGCGGCAGTGTTTAGGGGTGTTCATTAAAAAACCTTTAAGGAAGTTAAATTAGAGAGAGGTTTAACTAATTATGCAGGTAAAAGCGGATTACGTAAATGCTAATTACGGCGATAATTAACGTGCTTTAAAATACGGTGAATTTACTAAGGCCAATATTAATATAGAATCTATTACCAACTATTATATAATCATTTTATAGGGTAAATGCTGCAAATTAGCATCTAGTTTTTTGTCGGTCTATTAATACTTCATTTTCATTAGGAATTAGTTTAATACACCCTTTTTGGGTGTATTAAACTTTTTAAAATTAATACTTTTAGTTGAGTCAAATTTATGTCTGCTGTTATGGAAGAAAAAACGTTTCGTGGCTTACGTGAAGTTGCAGTATTGGCCTTTTTTGCGATCGCCTTGTTTTTTTTGATTGCGCTTATTTCTTTTAATAATGAGGATGCTGGCTGGACACACAGCAGTGTAGAGCAGAAAGTGACTAATGCCGGCGGTGTTTTTGGCGCGTGGATTGCCGATTTTTCACTTAGTTTCTTTGGTTTGTGTGCTTATTTATTTCCAGTGATTATGGTTTGGCATGGTTATTTGCTCTATAGCAGCACCCAGCAGAATCAACAAAAATCGACTATTGTTTTGCAGTGGTTGGGTTCTATTGGAACGGTTGTTGCAGGATCGGCCTTACTTTATCTTTATATACTGAGAATAGGTGTAGAGCTTCCAGGTGGTACAGGTGGGATTTTAGGACAGGAAACGGGTGATTCGGTACTTGTATTATTTGGTAATTCAGGGGCTACGTTATTTTTAATAGTTTTATTGCTGTCTGGGATTACGTTGGCTACCGAGCTGTCATGGCTAAGTTTAATTGATCTTATTGGCAAATATACTATGTATCTGGGTGATGCTATCCATCGTAAATTTACTAATGGAGAGCAAGAATATTTGGATGATATGACCCAACCAATGAGTACGGCTCGTGAAAAATCGGTTTCTAAAAGAAAGCCTTCACTAAAAACAGCCCCTATTGATAGTAAGAGCAGCGGGCAAATTGAAAAAAATCCTCAACAAATAATAAATCAACCGGTCTTTAAATATACTTCAGGTGAAGAGGTACTGCCTTCTTTAGCGTTGTTGGATGAAAGAGATACGCGCGTTATTGGCTATTCGCAAACAGATTTAGAGGAAATGTCTCGGTTAGTAGAAGACATTCTGGTCGACTTTAATGTCGCCGTCTCGGTGGTAGGCTTTCATCCTGGGCCTGTTATTACTCGTTTTGAGCTACAGCCTGCTGCAGGTGTAAAAGTTAGTCGTATCAGTAGTTTGTCTAAAGACTTAGCAAGAGCATTATCAGTGACTAGTGTTCGTATTGTAGAAATTATTCCTGGAAAATCAGTTGTAGGTCTTGAAATTCCCAATAGAGAACGGGAAATGGTGACCTTGAGAGAGTTATTAGCCTCTCCCGGATTTGAAAAAGCAAAATCGTTATTAACGTTAGCAATGGGTAAAGATATTTCAGGGGCTCCTTTGATGGCTGATTTAGGTAAAATGCCTCATGCTTTGGTCGCAGGGACTACAGGCTCAGGTAAATCAGTTGCGATCAATACCATGATTCTTAGCTTGCTTTATAAAGCAACGCCTGAAGAAGTTCGTATGATTATGATAGATCCTAAAATGTTAGAGTTATCTGTTTATGAAGGGATACCACACTTATTAACCCCTGTTGTTACTGATATGAAGGAAGCCAGCAATGCGCTACGTTGGGCCGTTGCTGAAATGGAAAGACGTTATAAATTAATGTCTAAAATGGGTGTAAGAAACTTAGCAGGCTTCAATCATTTAATTGATGAGGCCGCCGGGCGGGGCGAGACTATTAGAGATCCAATCTTTCAAATGTTAAACCCACTTGAAGAAGGCGAGTACTATCCCGTTCTGAGTAAGTTGCCGAGTATAGTCATCGTTATTGACGAATTAGCCGACATGATGATGATCGTCGGAAAGAAAGTTGAAGAATTAATTGCTCGCTTAGCCCAAAAAGCAAGAGCAGCTGGCATTCATTTAATCTTGGCGACGCAGCGACCCTCTGTTGACGTTTTAACGGGGCTGATAAAGGCCAATGTCCCAACGCGTATTTCCTTTCAGGTATCGTCACGAATTGATTCAAGAACCATTCTTGATCAAGGCGGCGCTGAAACGTTGCTAGGTAATGGCGACATGTTGTTTTTACCATCAGGCACCAGTATACCAATACGAGCGCATGGCGCATTTGTTGACGATCATGAAGTTCATCGTGTTGTTGAGTTTCTAAAGCAGACGGCTCCACCCGATTATTTAGAAGAAATTACTAGAGAATCTTCAGATGGCAGTGACGGCTTTAGTACGAGTGATAGTGGTAATAATAATGCAGAATCTGACGCCTTATATGATGAAGCCGTCATGTTTGTTACAGAGTCTCGTAAAGCGTCAATATCCAGTGTGCAGCGGCGTTTTAAAGTGGGTTACAATCGCGCGGCTACTATCATTGAAGCGATGGAAGGCGCTGGAATTGTGAGCTCCGCTGAGTCTAATGGGTCTAGAGTTGTCTTAGCTCCACCACCGGTAAGGGATTAGATTTTTCAGTCATTGTTGTGTTGATAAAAGTCATTAAATTATAGCCAATAGATTGATTTCTGTCATGACATCATAAGGTAGCCGTTGATACGTCATCAAAACATCAAGTCGTTAACGGTCATTGAAGTGCGGAGCTGAAAAGGTCGTTATCATTTTTTAGTTCAATTTTAATTATAATCAACTCAATTTTGGGGAAAACATGACTGAACACTATATCTATTCATTCCAAAAGGGAGATGGAAAAAACAAGATACTACTGGGTGGTAAAGGTGCAAATCTCTGTGAAATGACGCAGATAGGGCTTAATGTTCCTCCAGGTTTTGTTATAACGACTAAAGCTTGTCTTGATTACCTTGAAAAAAATCAATTACCCAATGGATTGTTAGACGACGTAAAAAAACATATCTTAGAGGTTGAAAAACTCTCGGGCAAACACTTTGGTAGCGAAGTTAATCCATTATTGGTGTCAGTTCGTTCGGGTTCGGCAATTTCTATGCCGGGGATGATGGATACTATATTGAATTTAGGTCTTAATACCCAGACGTTAAAGAGTCTTATTGAACAGACGGGTGACCCTCGCTTTGCCTATGATGCTTATCGGCGCTTTATTCAACTATTTGGTAAGGTTGCTTTGGGCATTAATGATGAGAAATTTGATTTTCATTTTAACGCCGTCAAGAAGCAAGCTGGAATTAAAGCCGATGTAGGCTTGGGTGCGGAACACTTACGTCAAATCAGTGAATTATTTCTCATGGTTGTTCTTGAGGAAACCGGTAAGCCTTTTCCTGAAAATGTTTACGAGCAGTTAGAATTGTCTATTAAGGCTGTCTTTAACTCATGGACCGGTAAGCGAGCTGTCGATTACCGCAGGGAATTTCATATTACTCCTAAAATGGCGAATGGTACTGCCGTTAATGTCGTGGCTATGGTGTTCGGTAATATGGGTGATAACTGTGCAACGGGAGTTGGATTTACCCGTAATCCAGGGACTGGCGCGAATGAAATGTATGGAGAATACTTAGTTAATGCGCAAGGAGAGGATGTTGTTGCCGGAATACGCACGCCCAAGCCTGTCCATGAGCTGGCCGATGAAATGCCCCTTCTTTTTAGTGAATTAGTTGATTTGCGTAATAAACTTGAAGCGCATTACCATGAAGTTCAGGATTATGAATATACCATTGAAGGCGGCATATTATATTGCCTACAAACACGAAATGGAAAAATGAATGCCGCCGCTATGGTGCGGACGTCTGTGGAAATGGTTGCAGAAGGTTTAATCACTAAGGAACACGCTTTATTACGGATTAATCCTGAATTACTTGAGCAATTATTACACCCACAACTTGACCCAGAAAATAAAGTACAAGCAATAGCGCAAGGTTTACCTGCTTCGCCCGGAGCCGCTTATGGGAAATGTGTTTTTGATGCAGATACGGCTGAATTAATGGGACGTGCTGGAGAGCGTGTAATTTTACTGAGAGAAGAAACTAAGCCAGAAGATATTCATGGTTTTTTTGCTGCGCAGGGTATTTTGACCAGTCGTGGAGGAAAAACATCACATGCCGCAGTGGTTGCACGTGGTATGGGTAAAGCCTGTATTGCTGGCGCAGAAGACATAAAAATTGATGTCCGTGCTCGTCAAGCTATTATTGCTGATTTACATATTCGTGAAGGTGACATCATCACGATTGATGGTAGTACTGGACTTATCTATTTAGGTGAAATTGCAACGATAGAATCGGCATTTTCTGATGAATTAAAAACTTTATTGTCGTGGGCTGATGAGTTTTCTGAATTAGAGGTTCATGCTAACGTGGATACGCCAGAGCGAGCTCGTATGGCCGCCAGTTTTGGCGCAACGGGTATTGGTTTATGTCGGACAGAGCGGATGTTTAATGCATCAGATCGCTTGCCTCTGGTGATTGATATGATTTTGGCTGATAGCAAAGAGGCTAGGAATGAAGCATTGGATAAATTGTTTCCTATTCAGCGAGATGATTTTAAACAACTTTTTGAGGCTATGTCGCCCTTTCCGGTTACGGTGCGGCTTTTAGACCCGCCGATGCATGAATTTTTACCCAGTGAACATCAGTTGGAAGATGAAATAAAATCTCTGAATACTTATAAAACAATGATTCAGGGTCAGCAGGTCGTTTTGGATACCTTGGGTTGGCAGGAAACTTTGCCAACTCCATTTAGTCATTTGAATGAAGAAGTTATCAATAAGGCCATTGCCAAAAAAGAATTGATGCTTAAGAAAGTCAAAGAATTGTATGAGGTTAATCCGATGCTCGGGCATCGAGGTGTTCGTCTTGGCATGTCCTATCCGGAAATTTATCAAATGCAAATTCGATCAATTCTTGAGGCGGCGGCTCTTTGTACTAAAGAGGGCACGGCTATTTTTCCTGAAATCATGGTTCCTCAGGTGATAACTTTACAAGAATTGGTCACGGTAAAATCTTATGTTGACCAGATACAGCAAGAGGTTGAAGACCACTATGGCATTAGTTTGGATTATAAGTTTGGAACGATGATTGAAACGGTCAGAGCCTGTACACGTGCAGGCGAGCTTGCTCAAGTGGCGGAGTTTTTCTCATTTGGTACTAATGATTTAACCCAAGCGACGTTTTCATTCTCCCGTGAAGATGCGGAAAATAAGTTTTTACCGCTATACAATGAAACAGGTTTACTTGAAGATAATCCCTTTGAAGTGCTTGATGCTAAAGGTGTCGGCCAGTTAATGAAAATGACTGTCGACTCAGGACGTAAAGCACGTCCTGATATCAAAATTGGTATCTGTGGTGAGCAAGGCGGGCATCCTCAGTCAATCCGTTTTTGTCATCACATTAAATTAGATTATGTTTCTTGTTCGGCGCCGCGGATACCGATTGCAAGGCTCGCTGCGGCGCATGCTAAATTGCAGGAAGATGATTACAGAATAACGTGATACTTTGTTTGAAGAGCCTCAGTTGGGCAATTTTTACGTTGCCCACTTGGCTTTATACTTAGCCTTTATCCAAGGCCTCTAAGTGCTTGAGTTTTTCTTTGATTTTTATTTCCAGACCTCGATCAACAGGGTGGTAATAACGCGTCCCTGTTAATTCTTCTGGAAAATAATTTTCGCCGGCGGCATACGCTTCCGGTTCATTATGGGCATAGCGATATTCTTTGCCATAATCCAGCGCTTTCATGAGCTTGGTTGGGGCGTTTCTTAGGTGTACCGGCACACCAAGACTTCCACTTTGTCTTGCATCGCTCATGGCGGCATTATACGCTTTATAAACGGCATTGCTCTTAGGCGCACAAGCCATATAAACGACGGCTTGCGCCAAGGCCAATTCACCTTCAGGGCTGCCTAAACGTTCTTGCGCTTCCCAAGCATTGATAGCCATTTGTAAAGCTCTGGGGTCGGCATTTCCGATATCTTCAGAAGCAATTCTCACAATACGCCTCGCTAAATAACTTAAGTCGCATCCCCCATCCATCATTCGACACAGCCAATAAAGGGAAGCATCAGGTGAACTGCCTCTTACCGATTTATGTAAGGCAGAAATTTGGTTATAAAATTCTTCGCCCTGATTATCAAAACGTCTAACACCACCTGATAAAACTTCTTTGGCGCATTGTTCAGTAATAGTATGACTGTCTTTTGCAGCGGCTAGCTCTACTGCAATTTCCAATAAATTTAATAGCCTTCTGGCATCACCATCAGCTGCCTCAGCAAATTGCTGTTTAATGGCATCAGTCATTTCAATAGGCAGATGACCGAGTCCTTTTGATTTATCGTTGAGGGTCTTTTCGATAACGTCTCTTAAATCATCACTTGTTAATGCGTTGAGGACATAAACACGTGCCCTTGATAATAAGGCGTTATTAAGCGCAAAAGAGGGATTTTCAGTGGTTGCACCAACAAAGTATACGGTACCATCTTCGACATGAGGCAAAAAGGCATCTTGCTGCGCTTTATTAAAACGATGTACTTCATCGACAAATAAGATAGTGCGCTTGTGTTGTTCAAGTTGAATTTTTTTAGCGGCGCTAACAGCGGCTCTGATTTCTTTGACGCCCGATAAAACGGCAGAAATGGGCATAAACTCAGCGTCAGAGTGCAAGGCAATTAAACGAGCCAGAGTTGTTTTGCCGGTTCCGGGTGGTCCCCAGAAAATCATCGAATGTAAGCGTCCCGAAACCACCGCTTCATACAGGGGTTTGCCTGGTTTAAGAATGTGTTTTTGACCCACGTAATCATCCAAGGATTGTGGTCGCATTCTATCCGCAAGCGGTTTAGTTAAGTCATCAAACATTAAAGATAAACCACTAAATAGAAAGTGAGTCTCTGAGAAGTTTCGATTTTGATCATGCTAATCAGAAAACACATCGACACCTTTCGGTGCTTCAAATTCAAATACTGTTGGTTTTATAGGTGGGTTTAATAACACATTGGAAAAATAGATACGCGTAAGTTGACCAAAATTATCACTTAATTCCATCCCGCCTAGTGTGCCTTTATTCAAGCCTATTAGAATATATTTAAAGCTACTTTCCTGGTTTTTAGGTAATAATTTAATCCACTGCAAATCACCATCAACGCCTTGATCTTGCATAGTAAAATTGTCATCGAGTGAAATATTGCCACTTAACAATAATGCCGGTGTTGAGCCAACGGATTCGTCTAGTTTTTTAACAGTGACTTGATCTAAATCCGTATCATAAAACCAAACTTTACCCGACGTTGAGACAATTTGTTGTTGAAAAGGTTTTAAATAATCCCATCGGAATTTACCAGGTCGTTGAAGGTAAAAAATGCCGTAACTGGTTTGATAGGGAGCCCCCGCCTCATTAATCAATACTTGCTTAAAGTCAGCAGTCAATGATTTTGATGATTTTAAAAATAGTTGTAATTGCTTAACGGGTGCCTCTGCTGAATAAGCAGGTGTGTTAATCAAGAAAACCAAAAAAATAAGGCGTAATAGGTTAGTTTTAATCATATTTTCTCTTTTATAATTCATTGTGATTCAGGTTTGGTTTCATTCGAATCAATTTCGAAAATTTCAGTAAACCAAGGTTTATCTTGTTCAAAAACGTCTTCCCCACATTCTGAATAAGCCGTTGGCTCTGAGCCTGAAATATAAGGGTATTGTTTTCCACTGCCGCAATCTTTAGTGGTTAAAGCGCCACTATGAGGATTAACCCACGCTAGGGTAACATTATCGGGCGGAATTAAATTAACCGGTTGCGTTGAAATTTGTTGCATGAGGGTGGACCAGATGGGTAATGCACCTGTTGCGCCGGTTAATCCAATTGATTTATTATCATCTCGACCGATCCATACTACCGAAAGATAATCACCGGTGTAGCCGGCAAACCAGCTATCTTTAGCATCATTGGTGGTTCCTGTTTTGCCCACTAAGCCATAGGTCTCAGGGAAGAAGGAATAAGCTGATCTCCCTGTTCCTTCGTGCATGACCTCTTGTAACATGGTATTGACAATATAAGTCGCCGCTGGATCTACGGCTTGCTTGACAGTAAGCGGGTAACTTTGTAGTTGTTTACCGGTCGTGTCAACGACGGCTCGAATGCTTTTAATGGGCGTTGAAAAACCATCACCCGCTAACGTTTGATACATTTGAGTCACTTCTATAGGTGTAAGGGCTGCCGCACCTAATAATAGCGAAGGAAATTGATCGACTTGTCGGCTAACACTCATGTTCTTTAACGTCTTGGCTACATTGGCCACACCGACATCCATTCCTACACGGACGGTTGCTAAATTGTAAGATTTTGCTAAGGCTGAATGTAAAGGTACATCGCCATGTTCTTTATGATCGTAATTTTTAGGAATCCAATCTATGCCATTTTCACCTTTAACAACAATGGTAGAGTCACTTACCTTTGTGGTGATTGTGTATTTGTCTGGATAACCGAGTGCCGTTAGATAGACAGCCGGTTTAATGAGTGAACCGATCGGACGGACGGCATCTAAAGCACGATTAAAACCACCGGGTAAACTTTCACGTCCACTGGTTAGTGCAGCAACTTCACCATTATCGCGGCGTGTAACAATAACAGCTGATTCAAGGTTTTTGGCGTGCCCAGATTTTTCTAATTGTGCTAGCTTAATTGAAATGGTTTTTTCAAGAACATCTTGAACCTGCGTGTCGAGAGTAGTAAAAATTCTCAGTCCTTCAGAGGTTAAATCTTCTTCTCGATAATCTTGCCTTAATTGGCGTTTAACGAGGTCAAGAAAGCCAGGGTAACGATTAGACGAGCGGGCCATGCGAGGAATAATATTTAAAGGTTTTGCAATGGCTGCTGAGGCTTCCTCGGTCGTTATATATTCTTCTGCGGCCATTTGTTCAAGCACCAGATTTCGTCGTTGCAATGCTCGATCTGGAAAACGTCTTGGATCATATTCAGATGGACCACGGACTAATGCGACTAATGATGCGACCTGCTCAAGAGGAAGATCTTTTAAGGTGCTACCAAAATAAAATTCACTCGCTAAGCCAAAGCCATGAACGGCATTTGCGCCATTTTGACCCAAATAGATTTCATTAAGATAGGCCTCTAAAATTTCATCTTTAGAGTAACGATACTCCAAAATAATGGCCATTAAGGCTTCTTTTGCCTTGCGTGATAAACGTCTCTCATTGGTTAAATAAAAGTTTTTTACCAATTGTTGAGTAATGGTACTGCCGCCTTGCACCATGCCTCCAGCCATTACATTGGTCCAGATTGCTCTAGCAATACCCTTTATGGAAACCCCAAAGTGCTGGTAAAAGTCTCGATCTTCTGAGGCAAATAAAGCATTAATCAAAGAGCTAGGTGCATCTTCTAGTTTTATTAGAACGCGATCTTCTTTAATGCTGGGATAAAAACTGCCAATTTGCACGGGGTCCATGCGTAAAATAGCGACGCTTTCAGATTTCGTTAAGTCGGTAATTTTTTCTATGCCGGACTCAGTAAAATTAAGCTGAATGTGAATGCTGGGTTGATGTTGATCCCAAAAAGAAAATTCACGTGTTTTAATGTTAATTTGTGAGCCACTTTTAAAATAAGTGCCTTCCGTTGATAAGGCGCCATCATTTCGATAGTGCAATATTTTTAATAAGCCCTCAAGTTTTGCTGGGGGTAGGTTAGAGCCTGCATAAAGTTCAACAGGGTTAGCATAAACCCGCGCTGGGATAGCCCAGCGTTTACCTTCAAATTGTTTTCGGACGTTATAATCCAGATAACCTAGGTAACTTGCGAATGCAAAGGAACCTCCGGCAAAAAAGATTAGTAAAAGATTCCTTAACCAATGAGACGTCGATTTTTTTGTCGCCTTTTTGTTACTATACCTGGAACTGGAGTTTCGTCCGTATCTGTTAGTTGTCATAACCTTTTATAGTGTCGTTATTATCGAGGTTTACGCTTGATTCTTGGTGGCTATTATACATAAATCAAGCCGATGGTATTTAGCCAGCATGACTATAGCGACTTTAAATGAATGCTAAATGAACGCTGCTAAAAATTAGTAGGGCCTCTTAAATAGATAAAACTATTTTTCCCGACGTATGGCCTTCTTCAATTAATTGGTGAGCAAAAGCAGCTTCGCTTAAGGGTAATAATTTGCTGACATGTAGTTTTAACAAGCCTTGGTCAGCCCATTGAGCACATTGATTTAATATTTCAATCTGTTTATCTCTTGCTTGCCCTAAGTCTCTCAGCATCGGCGTTAACATGAGCTCAAATCCAATTAATAAATTGCGCATTCTAGCTTCGTTTAGATTTAATTCACCTGGATCTAGCAACGTTATTAAGCGACCAAAATGGGCCGTAGCGGCAATGCTTTCTTTAAACACAGCAGCACCAACGGTATCAAACACAAGATCAGCGCCTTTCCCGTCAGTAAGATGATTAACTGAAGTGGCAAAACCGTTGTGGTCATAAATAACGACTTCATCAGCCCCCAACTCCTTAACAAAAGCGGCCTTTTTTTCGGAACTTACGGTAGTGATGACGCGGGCCCCTTTTAGTTTAGCTAATTGTATTGCAACATGACCGACACCACCGGCCCCAGCATGAATTAAAACCGTTTGATCGGCTTGCAGGTTCCCTCTATCAAATAACGCGCCCCAAGCCGTAATTAAGACCAAGGGTCCGGCCGCTGCTTCAACGGCTGAAAAAGAGTGGGGGCTTAAACTAACCCAGCGCTGATCAAGCACTGTATATTCAGCATAATTACCTTGTTCACGGCCCAATCCCCCGTTACAAAACCACACCTGATCGCCGATTTTAAAGCCACTAACGTCCGCACCTATTTCAACAATAATACCCGCGCCGTCACAACCTAATACAGTGGGTAAGGGCTGATCATAAAAAATACCATTACGTCTTATTTTAGTATCTACCGGATTAACACCTGCGGCTTGTAGCTTAACTTTGATTTGTGTGGGCAGTGAGAGTTCAGGCTCTTTAATATCACTATATTTAAGTGTGTTGGGTTCGCCAGCGGCGGTCATAAGAATTGCTTTCATGGTTAGGTTCCAAGTTTATGAGGGCTTAAGAAATCGTGGGTGATTCCTAGAAAAATCAATTACCATTGTTGCCGGAAATCTTGATAGGCATAGTTTTTTATGTCTGTCAGTTGTGACGCGTGATATTGATAAATATTCGGTAAATTATAGCCATTAAATCGATTGGCTTTAACTAAACTATAGGCACCAACGCCCTTAAAAATAAATTTGTCGCCAATTTTTAAAGGTTTGTTGAAGCGATATTCACCAAAAACATCACCTGCTAAACACGTACAACCCGCTAAAATAGCAGCATAACTGCCCTTGGGATCGTGCTCTACCAATTCAAGTTGGCGCTGGTATTCAAACACTTCGGGGTTATGATTAACCGAGGTATCCAGTATTGCAATTGTTTGACCATCACTTTCAAAACAATCTATAACCGTCGTTACTAAATAACCAGCGCTATCAACCACCGCCTTGCCGGGTTCAATAATAACGTCAAGTTGATAAGCTTGTCTTAGCGCATTGACTAAATTAATAAACGGTTTAAGGTCATTTATTTGAGTGAATAAATAACCGCCGCCTAGGTTCAACCAGTCAAGTCTTGCAAGATCTTGCCTAAAGTAATGACGTAGTTTCTCAATGGTTTTAATGAGTGGCAAAAAGTGGGTGGCCGAAAAAACATTATGGATGTGAAGTCCTTTAATTTGATCAAGGTGAGTTGAGCCTGCCAAGTCGTCAATATCAACACCTAATTTTGAAAAAGGTCGGCAAGGGTCAAATCGGTGATCCTTAAGAAAAGAGAGTTTTGGGTTAATACGTAAGCCAAGGGATAAACGGCTGGGAGCTTGATCAGAAAAACGTTGTAACTGTGATAAGGAATTAAAACTGACATGCGACAGCAAGCCCCTTAAATCATTCCATTCCTCAGGCTTTAAACCGGGCGTAGTGATATGAATGTTACCCTTTTCGCCTAGTATTTCATGAGCCAATTGAGCTTCAAACAACGAGCTAACAGAAAAGCCATCAACTATCGGTTTAGCAAGCTCAAGAACACGCGTTAAGGGAAGTGACTTTATTGAATATAACACCTTACATCCACATTGTTCACGCAAGGATTGTAAAACCGCTAAGTTGTTAATAATGTCTTCTATATCGAGTATGAAGGCGGGTGTTGAGGGGAGGCTCTCTTTTATGCGTTGAAAATCCATTAACTAGAAAAACGATCTCGAAATAGTAAATGACCCGAATAATACACAGTTTCAGGATTGAGGTAAAAGTAATGCTAAGTGCAAAGGTTGTTTTGCGGGCTACTCCAGTCCACAAAGTGAGCCTTATATTATTGAAGGCAACATTTTTTATATTTTTTGCCACTTCCACAAAAGCAGGGATCATTTCTACCTACATTACCAGTGCTATCGTGTTCGAAATCAGCGTTAGCCTTTGGATGGAAACAAGACCACCACGCCATTTCAGTGATCACATTATTGATTAATTGGTATTGACGATTTTCTTTTAGTTCGGCTAAAACTGTTGCTTTATCCATTTTCATATAATCCTCAAGATGCGCTTTACTAATGACTTCTTCATAGACGAGATCTTGCTGAAAACATTCATCTAACAGGAGGTAAAGTTCTCTGGGATAAATAGAGCAGGCATTACAAACCAGCGTTGCAACAAAAAAAGGATCTTCTTCCTGTTTAAGGCAATGCTCAAGAAGTCCTCCCATGTAACTCACCAAGCTTTCACGTGAAAGCTGATCAGTATTGTAAAGGATAATTAAAGCCCCTAAAGCCGCTGTACGCACATATTCATTAACACTCTGATCTTCAATGAGTTGTTTTATCAAACTTAGATCACCCTGACAAACTGACGCTAAAATACTGTTTAAATCTTCTGTGACGGTATCACCCGTTGGATCTAATGCTTCATCCTCAAGCCCTAGTTCCCTAAAATAACGGGCAATGACGGGATAGGCTCTTGCTTCCCTAAATTGTGCAAGAAGATACAACGCATAGATAAACGCAGGATTGCTCTCAAGGAGCTCAGGATCCTCAGTAATGGTATCAATGATAGTCAATAGCGCTGGGGTAATAACTTCCTTCTGAAGAACGGCATGTTCCAATGCTTCTCGTGGAAAAATAGAATCATTGTCTATGTTTAGTGTTGAAATTATCTGTTCGATTGTCAGCATAAGCTTCGCGTTTTAATAAGGTGAGTCAGTAATCGAGTGCTATAAAATAGGGTAACTGAATCTAAATAAAGCTTAAATTTAGCCGTCTCATTTCTTTAAGTTGGCAGTGGCACTTGCCGTATTTTGTTCTAGCTGTAATAGCGTACTTAACTTATTGTGCTCAAGTTGTTCCTCAGTAACGGCAGTATTACGATCTAATTGCTCTTGAGTGCTTATAGCATTTAGCCTGAGTTGAACCTTTATTTTAGTTGGATCTTGATCGGGCTGTGTTTTTATTGAGGCCACATTTTTTTCTGATTGAGCCTTTATTGCCGTAGCATTTTCAGTTGATTGTGATTTTATAGTGATCACGTTCTTTTCGGATTGCGCTTTTATTCTAGAGGTATTTTGTTTTGATAATTTCACTAGTTTTTGAGGCTCAGACCTTTGATCCGCTAAACAAGTAACTGAGTAAAAGGGTAGTATAGAAAGTAATAATATGAAAGTGTTTAGGTTCATTGAGTAAATTGTGTTTAATTTTAGTCGGCGGGGCCTGAAAGGTATAACCTTGGCTATCACCGTCAAAAGGTACCGAAAAATTTGGCGATTAAAGTGAGTATAAAATAACCTACTTCTGACTAGCGATCCACGCTCAACGTGTAGTTATCGATTTGACGCACATAAATAAGAGCTTAAACCGTATTATCTATTATAATTACGCCACACGTTTTCATCCGTTTTATGGCACTAACTTTTAGCGCCATACTTCCCTTATACGCTATTTCATTTGTAATATACAAGGTATCTTATGGCCTCTAAACGTCCGGTTGTTCTGTCATTCTCTGGTCATGATCCTAGTGGCGGTGCGGGCGTGCAAGCCGATATTGAGACATTGGTCAGTCACCAGTGTCATTCTGTTAGTGTGATTACAGCCTTAACTGAGCAGGATACGCGCAATGTTAAGAAGTTAATTCCGCAATGTCCGGAAAATATTATTAGTCAGGCGAATACCTTACTAGATGATTTACCTATTAATGCGTTCAAAATTGGATTAATTGGGCATCATGAAACAGCAATAGCTATTTATGCCATTCTGAAACAACACCCACATATCCCCGTTATATTTGATCCCGTTTTGGCGGCGGGTGGTGGCACTGAGTTATGTAATGAAAGGTTGCTTGACACTATTATTGACTTATTACTGCCTTGCACGACGGTAATAACGCCTAACAGTGAAGAAGCTCGAAGATTAGCAGGCTTTGATGAGCTAGACGAATGCGGTCTTGAGTTGCTAGATAAAGGTTGTGAATATGTCTTGATAACGGGTACGCATGAAGACACCCCGTCTGTGAGTAATCAGTTATTTCATGATAACCGGTGTTGGGAAACGTATACCTGGGATAGATTGCCTAATAGTTACCATGGTTCTGGATGTACCTTGGCGGCCAGTGTTGCTGCTTTAATAGCGCATGGTTTAGAACCTATTCAGGCGGTTATGGAAGCGCAAGAGTACACCTGGAATTCATTAAATAGTGCTTATCAGCCGGGCAGGGGTCAGTTTATACCTAACCGGTTTTTCTGGATGGAGGACGATGCATGATTTTTCCCCAACGTGGTCTTTATGCAATTACCCAAACAGAAAATAAATCAGTTGATAGCATTATTAATGAAGTCGTTGCGGCGATTAGAGGCGGCGCTTTGGTGGTTCAGTATCGTGATAAGAACCCGCTGGATGCGATTTATTTAGCGAGTCAGTTAGTTAAAGTCTGTCGTGCTAATCAGGTGCCTTTACTTATTAATGATGATGTTGAATTGGCCGTTAAAGTGGGAGCGGATGGCGTTCATATTGGTAAAGAAGATGGGGCTATTGCACAAGCAAGAGAGCGTTTAGGCGCGGATGCCATTATTGGTGTTTCTTGTTATAACGCTCTGGAGCAAGCCTTGGATGCCCAAAGGCAAGGGGCGACTTATGTTGCTTTTGGCCGATTTTTTCCCTCCTCATCAAAACCATTGGCGGCGCCAGCTGAGCTTGAAACTTTAAGGCAAGCTAACTTTTTGATAGATATTCCTATCGTCGCTATCGGCGGTATTTTGCCTGAAAATGGAGGCCAATTATTGGCGGCAGGCGCTGATCTTCTGGCGGTTATAGGTGGATTGTTTACAGCTCAGCCAGAACAGTCTGCTAAAGCGTATCAAGCGTTATTTAATAGCTAAGGGCCGAGCGAACTGTATTGTTTACGGTTTACGTATTACGAATTTTCGTAGATAAAATAAGTAAGATTACAGTGTTGTAATAATAGATTCTTTAAACCAAGCTTTGGTTAGCTGGCTTTCATGAGCATGATCAATGATGGGGGCTGGATATTCACCGGCTTGGTGTTTTTTATGCCATTGATGAATCGTTTTTGCGGGAAAGCTTTTAAGCTCAGGTATCCAGTGATAAATATACTGACAATCAACATCAAATTTTTGTTGTTGTAGCCAAGGATTAAATATTCTGAAATAAGGTTGTGCATCGCAACCGGTAGAGGCGGCCCACTGCCAATTACCATTGTTCACGCAGGGGTCATAATCAACCAAATGTTGGGCGAAATACCGTTCACCCCAACGCCAACTGATATGTAAATCCTTAACTAAAAAAGAGGCAACGATCATTCTTAACCGATTATGCATAAAGCCAGTCGTATTTAATTCTCGCATTCCGGCATCAACAATCGGAAAACCAGTTCTACCCTCGGCCCATGCATTAAAGTAATCTTTATTATTATCCCACTGCAGCTGGGCAAATTTATCTAAAAAGGGTCGGCCAAAAACCCGGGGAAAATGATAGGCAATATGAGTAAAAAAATCTCGCCAGTAGAGTTGCCTAAGCAAGGGATGTTCAGCGCCCAATTCTTCAACAATAGTGTAATAAACCTCTCGTACTGAACACGTGCCAAACTTTAAATGTGCTGACAGCTTACTGGTAGTATCTTGAGCAGGAAAATCACGGGTAGTGAGATAATCGTTTTGATCGCCAATATGCTCAAGAATAGTGAGAGCTTGCGTGCGACCACCCACCATGATCGCTGGGTTAATGTCAGTGACTGCAGGATTTAATTGATCGATTGTAAATTCAGAAGCAGGGGATAAAAAATGATTATTTTTTAACGCTTCCGGCAAAGTCACTGGAAATTGTCTCGCATTGTTATAAAAAGCGGTAAAAACTTTGTAAGGTGTTTGATCCGTTTTAACGGCTTGTTCTGGCTCAGTCAGTAAAGCGCCAGATGATATGTGTAAGGGTATTTTTAGTTTTTGGCATATTAAAGCTAACTCATGATCACGTTGTTGGCTAAAAGGGGTGTAATCACGATTAATAAATACAGCTTCTATTTTATGCACAACAACCAATCGTTGTATCACTTGTTCGGGAACATCATGATACAGTCCAAGCGTTCCACCTGAGGCCTGTAATTGTTGCTGAAGGTCAAGCAGTGATTGCAACATGAATTGCAGTGCCGGTTTGCTTTGATAGGGATGTGGATTGATTTGCCGGGGGTCAAAAATAAAGCAAGGTAAGACGAGTTTAGAAAGACTCAATGCTTCATTAAGAGCAGTATTGTCATGTAAACGTAAATCACGGCGAAAAATAAACAGGGAGTTTGTGTAAGCCGTCATGAGGCATTTTTTAAAATGATGTCGAAGTAATTGTTGCGTTAACAACAAATGAAGGCAGGTTGCCTAGTCAATCACATGGGCTTTTTGCAGTTGCAATCTTAGTGATTCAATTCGTCTGCGATTAACGCCAAAGTCACTATGGCCAGTGCGTGAGGCAGAACGAACATGTATTAAATTTGTTTGGTTGTCATGTATTAAGTCAATGTCGTCAACAAACTGAAAAACCAAGCTGGTGGCTTCTGCGTGTATTCTATTCACTGTTTCATGCGTGATAACTAAGCGACTTTGTTGGTTAATGAGTTCTTTTAATGCTTTCCAAGCTTCTGCTGCATTACCTTTAATTTTAAAAGGTTCGATAAAATGCTTGTCATCTTGTGCCTGACTAGAAACACAATTGGGCGTATCTCGGCAAGGAGGCAGATTTTTTTCTGATGCTGAAATAGCATGGTTTGTTGTGCTGAGTGTCATAAAAATAATATAAAAAAAGATTTTAAGTGTCATGGCCAATAATCGTTTTAAGAGTGTAACCAATAAGTAGATTTAATTTTCCATAATTTTTTAAATAGTCAAATCAAAAGTATCGCATTTATAGTCTTTTGGAATTTTTATATCGAATTGCGAGGGCTTTTACTAAGTTAAAGAAGGTGGTTAAGTAAGAGAAATTGTCGCTTTATAGCGTAGTTAATTGGCTGGACTTTAAGCGTTATTATAATTTGCATGTTAAAAAAGTTAGTGTATGTTGACCAATCGATAAAGATTCATTTAAGTAATAGTTATATGCGTAAATGAATTCAAGTAGCGTCATTTAACGAGGGGCAGTACTGACATGATAATTAAAACCCAAAAAGCCATTCTGAGTAGTGAAATTACTGACCCGTTAATTTTTAAGCAGCGTCGACAGATAATTAAAGCACTCGCTGGGTCATTATTGGTTGGTAAGGGAATTACTTCAGTGAGGGCTGGTGAGAAAGCACCGTGGGACCATTTGCCAAAAGCGGATGTGTTAACTAAGGCCTTATCTGTTACTTCTGCAGAACTTGTTAAAAACCATACTAATTATTATGAGTTTACTTTTAATAAAGCCGATGCAACTACGCTTGCGCAAAGTTTGCCCACTGATCCTTGGTCAATAGAAATTAGTGGTGAAGTAGAAAAGCCGGGTGTTTATCATTTAGAAGATATTTTGAGTCAGCAATCACTACAGGAATATATCTACCGTTTTCGTTGTGTTGAAGCATGGTCTATGGTCGTGCCTTGGATTGGCTTTCCGTTGGCTAGTTTATTAAAAACAGTGAAACCTTTATCTGGTGCAAAGTTTGTCCAGTTTACGACCCTTTATGATCCTAAAATAATGCCCAAACAGCGTGATAATGCGATGTTGGAATGGCCTTATGTAGAAGGTTTACGTATGGATGAGGCTATGCATCCTTTAACCCTATTAGCGGTTGGAATGTATGGAGATTCCTTACCCAAGCAAAATGGTGCACCTTTACGATTAGTCGTGCCTTGGAAGTATGGTTTTAAGAGCATTAAAGCGATCGTCAAAATTGAGCTGTTAAATAAACCAGCGTTGACAACGTGGAATAAAATGGCGCCTAGTGAATATGGTTTTTATGCTAATGTTAATCCAGACGTACCTCATCCGCGCTGGAGTCAAAACAGTGAGCGACAATTAGGCGGCAGTTTTTTTACGCCTCGTCGACAAACGGAATTGTTTAACGGTTATGCTGATCAAGTGGCTTCCTTGTATGGCGATATGGATTTACGGCGTTTTTTCTAATGCTTTTGCGTTTAATTAATGGCCGATACGTCATCGGTATTGTTTGTTTGATACCTTTGCTGTGGCTAATTTATGATACGGTTTTTGATGCGTTAGGTGCAGACCCTATACAAGCACTTCATCAAAGGTTAGGTGACTGGTCACTGCGCTTTTTATGGCTAACATTGGCGGTAACGCCAGTGCAATCGGTGATGAAATGGCCAGGGATGACACCTTACCGGCAACTATTAGGACTTTATGCCTGCTTTTATGCCAGTCTGCATGTCATAACCTATTTAGCGATAGATCATGGATTTATGTGGCGGCTTATTGGTATCGATATTATTGAAAGCCCCTATATTTGGCTAGGATTGTACGCTTATAGCATTGTTTTTTTATTGGCTATTACCTCGTCAAAATGGGCTAAAAAACGTCTGGGCAAACAATGGAAAAAACTCCATAAGTTGATTTATAGTGCGGCTATCGCAGTCATTATTCATTATTATTGGCAGCTCAAAGGCAACCTTGCAGAGCCGATGTTTTATTTAATAGTGATTATTTTATTGCTGAGTTTTCGGCTGGCTGTTAGGCTAAAAAAGCATAAAATAAAGTTTAATAAGCTCAAACTGACTAGAAAAATGCCAGTCATTGCTGAAAAAAATAATTAAGATCAGAACAAAAAATGCATTTTTAGGGGCTATTCTCAATGAATTAATCATTAAAGATAGTTCAATTGATAGAGCGGGTTAATCTAAATTTTATAAACATTATGAAAAAAATACCTATTGGCATTAGTAGTTGTTTACTGGGTGAATTGGTTCGTTTTGATGGGACTCATAAGCGTGATGCTTATATCAATGGAACATTGAGCCACTATTTTGAATTTATCCCCTATTGTCCTGAAGTCGCTATTGGCTTAGGCATACCGAGACCACCTATCCATTTGGTGAAAATCGATGCCACTATACGTTGTTTAGGCGTAAAAGATTCCAGCCTAGATGTAACGAGTCGCCTAACAGATTATGCGGCGGAGCAAAAAGCTAAGCATGCTGACTTATGTGGTTACATTTTAAAAAAAGATTCGCCCAGTTGCGGTATGGAGCGAGTTAAAGTCTATTCTGGGGTTCAGCCGCATAGGGAAGGGGTTGGTATTTATGCGCAAGAAATGATGCGTAATAATCCACTATTACCGGTAGAAGACGAAGGCCGCTTGGGTGATCCTGGTTTGCGTGAAAATTTTATACAGCGAATTTATGTGCTTTATCGGTGGAAACAATTAATGGCCGAAGGACTAACGCCTAAAGAACTGACACAGTTTCACGCACGTCATAAATTAATTATTATGAGTCATGGTGATTATCGTGAATTGGGTCAATTATTGGCGGCTTTAACTAAAGATAATGTGTTTGAGGTGGCTGAGTCCTATATTCAACAACTTATGATTATACTTAAGTCGGTTGCTAGTCGAAGTCAGCATGTCAATGTGTTGCAACATATTCAGGGTTATTTAAAAAAAGAGTTAAGTGCTGATAATAAAGCAGAATTGTGTGAAATTATTGAGCGTTATCGCAATCGTGAAATACCGTTAATTGTTCCGTTAACGCTGCTTAAGCACCATTTTCGCCAAACGCCTGATCCGTATATTGAAGCTTCTTATTATATGTCGCCTTATCCACAAGAGTTACAGCTGATTAATCAACTTTAATTCATAAAAACCCAGTTGAGTAGTCTGAAAAGTGATTTGTTTTTTGTAATAACTTGAGTAAACTATCTGTTCACTATTTGTAGCACAATTGAATGTTGTTTAAATTTAATAAGGTTGGACTGAATGTTTACTATCGACTTAAAATCACGACGCTTTTGGCAAGCCTTAGTTTTAGTTGTTAGCGTCATTGGACTTCTATTTTTCTCTGAGCTTAGTTTAGCTCATGAGCGCTGGATTCTAACGCCCGACCAAATTGAATATTGGAACAGTCAGCAGCGACCGGGTCTTTTTTCTCAGTTTTCAACATTCAATGTGACGATGATTTCGGTTTTTTTAATCTTCATTGTCGGTTGGGTATGGCTAGGTTTTACTGGAGCTCGCGAATTATTTCCTGATTTACAAGCCAGATTATCTTCCTATGGCGATCATGTTCCTCGCATTTTACGAGTTTGTGTAGCTTGGATATTATTATCCTCAGCGTTGGGTGCCGAACCACGGTTCGGAGTGGCCGAATTCACCACGCCAACTTTTTTTGCACCAGATCTTGACTTGAATCAGCTGAGTGCTGAATGGGCTTGGTTACGTTGGGCAGAAATCATGTTGGGCATAACCATTTTGTTCGGTATTTATGTCCGTTTATTTGCGTCTTTATTGATTGTATTATGCTTTTTAGGGGTTTATCTCTACGGCGAGGCTATATTTGCTTACGCAGGTGCTATTTTAGGCGCTAGTATTTATATGGTTCTTCAAGGTCCAGGCAGGCATTATTTACCTTTACCAACACCCGCTATGTTTCAGGGAATACAAAGCTGGCTGGCTGACCAACCCCGACAGCGCGCTCAAGCTATTATGCGTATTCTCACAGGTACAAC
>CAMDWT010000006.1 GCA_945877505.1 Crenothrix polyspora | reverse complement strand
GTTTGCCATCCTTGATGATGAGCCTCCTTTAAAAGTACATTTTCGTATTGTTGATGCCAGCGAAGGTGAGCATGGTAACATCAAGGCTGCCAGTGATCAGAAGCGTTTTTTCCTTATTCATGAGGATGCTCCGATTGCCTTAGAAGATGGCGAATTGGTCATTCAGTTTGAATACCGTATGGATAATGATAAACCATCAAATAAACAAGATAAAATTTGGCAAGAAAGTCGCTTACTTGAAGCCGAAGTCGCCATTTTAAATGCACTCAAAGAAGACACCTCTGCAACCGGATTTTTGCAAGGTTTGTCACGTCTTGCCCCCACCGATAGCAAAGCCAAACGTACCTTGTTAGGAAAATATCTATATCAATATGCAGCCCTAAATACCATGGATTACTTTATCCATAAAGACTTGGGCGGTTTTATGCGCCGCGAGCTGGATTTTTATATCAAGAACGAAATCATGCGTCTTGATGATATAGAAAACGCTGATGCGCCAAAAGTGGAACAGTATCTGGCGCAAATTAGGGTATTACGCCGCATTGCCCACAAATTGATTTCCTTTTTATCCCAATTGGAAGACTTCCAGAAGAAGTTGTGGCTCAAGAAGAAATTTGTTACTGAAACAAATTACTGCATCACGCTGGATAGAGTGCCGGAAAAATTTTATGCCGAGATTGCCGCCAATAACAAACAACTGAATGAATGGGAAAAACTGTTTACCATCTCAGAAATAAACGATAGCCTTTTCGCCAGCCAGCCAGCCAGCCAGCCAGCCAGCCAGCCAAAAAGTGTACGCCTGAGTTTCTAAAAAACAATCCTTTTCTTCTGCTTGACACCGCTTTATTTTCCGACGGCTTTAAACAGCAACTGCTTGCTGAAATACCTGATTTAGACGCGCAATGCGATGGTGTGTTAATTAATTCTGATAATTTTCAAGCTTTAAATATTATCCAATATAAATACAGAAAACAAATCCAATGTTTGTATGCTGATCCTCCTTACAATGCTAAAAGTAGCGAAATAATCTATAAAAATTCATATAAACATTCATCTTGGATTTCAATGATGGCTGATAGGCTCTTTCTAGCCGCAAAGTTAAAAACAAGAGATGGTGCATTGATTACTGCAATTGATGAAAATGAAGGTGTGAACCTTAGTCAATTGCTTAGCGATCAATTTCCAACGTGGGAAAATGACTGCATTTCTATTGTTCATAACCCAGCAGGCGTACAGGGTGATAATTTTTCTTATAGCCACGAATGGACAATTTTTTCATATGAAAAACAGAAAAACTTAATTGGTAAAACTAAGCGGAATGAAGATAGCGAAGAAGCATTTAGAGACTGGGGCGGAACTTCATCAAGATCACTTGCTAAAAATTGTTTTTATCCAATCTTTGTTAAATCTGGAATTATAATAGGTTTTGGAGAAGTCTGTGATGAACATTTCCATCCCGGCGCTTCAAACATTCAGAATGATGACATAATTAGCGTCTATCCTGTCGCCAGTGATGGAGAAGAGAGAAAGTGGGTTTTTTCAAAAGATTCAGTAGGAAAAATTCTACATGAGCTAAATGTTAGGGAGCGTAATGGTGAAATAAGCATAACGAGAACAAAAACTTACACTAGTTATAAAACTGTTTGGATCGATAAAAAATTCTACGCAAATATTTATGGTTCAAAATTATTGAATAATATTTTAGGGCAAAAAAAGTTTGATTTTCCCAAATCAGTTTATGCAGTTCAAGAATGTATTTTTGCAGTACAATCATTTAGAAAAGATAATTCTATATGTTTAGATTACTTTGCAGGATCTGGATCAACTGGACATGCTGTTATTAATCTCAATCGTGAAGATAAAATTAAACGAAAATATATTCTAATCGAGCAAAACAGTTATTTCGACACAGCGTTGAAACCCCGCATTCAAAAAGTAGTTTATTCCAAAGACTGGAAAGAAGGCAAACCCGTTTCCCGTGAGGGCATTAGCCACTGCTTCAAAACCCTGCGCTTGGAAAGCTACGAAGATACACTGAATAATCTGGTGATTAAAACCGATAACAGCCGTGATAAGGCTTTGGCCAATAACACTGATTTGCAACGAGATTACTTGCTTAATTATTTCCTGGATGTGGAAACCTCAGCCAGCCAAAGTTTGCTGAATATCGCTGATTTCCGCGATCCGACGGCTTATAAGATGAACATCAAAAAGCCTGGCGGTGAAGAGCAAACTCTGCAAGCTATCGACCTGATCGAAACCTTTAATTGGTTAATTGGTTTGTGGGTGCAAAACATGGCTGCACCGCATAGCTTTAGTGCGGAATTTGAGCGTGAACAAGATCCCGATTTACCTAAAGATCAAAATACCCGCTTAACCTGCAAACGCCTAAAAGTTGATAATACAGGCGATTATTGGTTTCGCTTGATTGAAGGCTACACACTTAAAGTACCGGGCGATAATACTTCCAAAGTAGCAACCTTGATTATCTGGCGCAAGCAAACCGACGATGCCGAAAAAGACAACGCTGTGCTGCAAAAGTTTTTGCTGGAGAAGTTGCAAATTTCCCCGCGTGCGCAAACTTATGGCGTGATTTATATCAATGGCAGTCATACATTGCCCAATCCCGTGGTGGAAGGTGAGCAAACCAAGGTGAGATTGATTGAAGAAGCATTTCATAATGCGATGTGGGCTGGGGACGCAAGCTAATGGCCGCCAAACCCAAAGCCGCAGCCAAAAAGAAGATCGGCGCATCGCTCAATTTTACGGACAAATTGGTGTTAAACCAGTGGCTAATTTCACTGTTTGGTGTGGACACATTCGCTATACATAAAGACGGCAACCGCGAAGTGCGCCCGATGCAGTTTCTGGCCAAACAATTGCGTGACTGTCGTGAAGGCTTGGATACCGACAATCTGCATTTTTTCTACCAGCAATTAAAGCTTAATTGGCAACCGCATGCGGTATTGAATCCAAATGCCTTGTTGCACTATGAGCAAAACATTGTCAGCCATACCCAATGGCTAAACGAAGGCAGAGAACGACCGATTGAATGGAAATATTACCAATGGCTATCGTTGTTGTTTGCGGAAATTTACCTGCATCAGTATTTTTCTGACCGCGAAAAACTACTGGAACAGTTGAATGACTATGTTCGGCAATTTAACGCACACTGGGCGAGTCGCAAAGTACCCATGTTTACGGGTATTAGCGAGTACAGCTTAGAAGAGTTAAATAAACTTTGCCTGCAAAATGCCACCGGCTCCGGTAAAACCTTGCTGATGCACGTTAATTATCGCCAGTTTGCGCACTACGCCACGGAAGTGGGCCAGCATGATATGGTTTCGCGCACGTTGTTGATTACCCCGAATGAGGGCTTAAGCAGTCAACATGAACAGGAGTTGCTTCAGAGCGGTATAGAAGTTTCCCGCCTGGTTCTGGATAACAATGCTATTGGCTCGACAAGTAATTTACTAAGTAGTGATTATGGCCATTTAACCCGCATTGATTTTATTGAAATCACCAAATTAGGTGAAAAAGACGGTCCCAACTCAATTGCTACCCGTAATTTAGGTGATCAAAACCTGATATTGGTGGACGAAGGTCATCGCGGGATGGGCAAATCCGACGAAGAAGGCTGGATGAAACAACGGGAACGCTTGGTAGAAAAAGGCTTTGCGTTTGAATATTCAGCAACGTTTAAAGAAGCGGTAAAAGCGGCTAATAATGCCAAAATTGAAGAAAGCTATGCCAAAGCCGTGTTGTTTGATTATTCGTATCGTTATTTTTACGAAGACGGCTACGGCAAGGATTACCGTATCTTCAATATCCCTAAATCCCAAGCGGATCACGAATTTATCTATTTGACCGCCTGTCTGTTGGGGTTTTACCAGCAATTGCGTTTGTATCGGGAACGTAAAGCAGAGTATGCCGCTTATAATATTGAAAAACCGCTATGGGTGTTTGTTGGATCCAGCGTGTCTGGTAATAAAAAGAAAACCATTGATGAGGTAGCGACTGTTTCAGATTTGCTCCGGGTATTAACTTTTTTTGCTCACTTCCTTGAAAAACCTGATGTGGCCATTCAAGCAATTGATACCTTGTTAAACAAGGATGGCACTGCCACCGGTTTGCTGGATAATACGGGGCACGATATTTTTCACGGTGCTTTTTTATTTTTGCGTCAACGACTGCTCAAGGGCGAAAAACCGGCCGATATTCATGCTGATATTTTAGAAAGCCTGTTTAACAATCGTGCCGGTGGTCAGTTGCAGTTATTGCGTTTAAAAGGTGATAGCGGCGAACTGCTGTTAAAAGCAGGCAACGGCGATCAGCATTTTGGCTTGATTAATGTTGGCGATGCCTTAGGACTTGCCAAACACGTTGAGGAGGAATGCACCAAAGGAAATTGCCCGCAAATCGTGGTTGATGACAGTGACTTTTTTGCTGCCCAATTTGCGAGCGTTAAAGAATCGTCATCCCCTATCAATCTGTTGATAGGTGCCAAGAAATTTGTTGAGGGCTGGGACTGCTGGCGTGTCAGCACGCTCGGACTGATGCGTGTCGGGCGTAGCGAAGGTTCGCAAATTATTCAGTTGTTTGGTCGTGGTGTGCGTTTAAAAGGGCACGCATGGTCATTAAAAAGATCACGGGCAGCAACTCCTGCCAAACAGCCCGAATACATCCATTATATTGAGACGCTCAATGTTTTTGGTGTCCAGGCTGATTTTATGGAAAAGTTTCGTGATTTCTTAAAAGATGAAGGCTTGCCAGGCAATGATAGTAAGGAAGTTTTTCAGATTCCGATGAATTTGACTTACGACTTTGGCCAAAAATTGAAAGTACTGCGCCCCAAGCGCAAAGCCGCTGATGGACGTGAATATAGTTTTAACCGCGATGGTGCCATGCCGCTTTTTGGTGGCGTGCCGGATTACCTGACCAAAAATCGCATTGAAGTGGATTGGTATCCCAAGATACAGGCTATTGTTGCCGCCGGTGCGCGTGCGAGTAATGCCGCTGCCGTCCTGGAGCATGAAGCCGTATTTACCGATCAACACATTGCTTTTCTCGACATCAATAAATTGTATTTTGAGCTGGAGCAATTTAAGGCGAGGGAAAACCTTTATAGCCTGATAATATTGCCGCAGGCAATTTGTAGTCTGTTGTTAAGGAATGACTGGTACATTTTGTATGTGCCGAAAGAACTGATCGCATTAAACAATTACGCCAATGTCCGTATCTGGAACCAGATTGCGCTGGAGCTGCTGAAAAAATACAGCAAAAAATATTTTCTTTATGCAACGGATGAGTTTATCCGCCCACGATTGGAAGTGCGTGAGTTAGACAGCAACGATGATAATCTACCTAAATCGGAAGAGTGTTATCAATTGATTGTCGATGCCAGTGAGCAACAATTAATTGGTGATATTGAAAAACTTCAGGCTGCGATTGATAAAGAATTAAAGGCTAAGACACAAAAACACCTGATTGAAGCGGGTCAATTGCAAGCCTGTATTTTGGGTAATCATTTATTTCAGCCTTTATTATATGCAGAAAAAGGTTGCCCAATAACCATTGCTCCAGTCTCACTTAATAAAAGTGAAAAGGATTTTGTGATTGATCTGATGCAATGGTTAGAGGCTAATGACGCCAGTTTGCAGGAGAAAAAAACGTCAATTTATTTGTTACGCAATAAATCGCGCGGCAGTGGTATTGGTTTTTTCGAGGCAGGTAATTTCTACCCTGACTTTATACTGTGGGCGGTAACTGGTGAAAAGCAGGTCGTGGCTTTTATCGAACCGCATGGCATTTCCCATGAAGGGCCGGAGCATCCAAAGGTGCAGTTCCACAAGGTGATTAAAGATATTGAAATACGCCTTAAAGATAAGGATGTTCGGTTAGAAAGTTATATAGTCACGTCAACTCCGATTGCTGCTGTCATCGATCGTGGTTTGACGCGTGAAGAATGGGCTGAAAGGCATGTTCTGTTTATGGATAAAACGGCCTATGTGGAAATACTGATGCAAAATCTCACAACAGATTATTGAAGTATTGCCAATGCGGGTAACTATATAGTGGACCCCAAAAACCGGACAATAGATTAAGATATATATAGCCTGTCGTGAAAAAGGTCAGAAAATGACCGAGAGTAAACGCAAGGTATTTACCGGCGCACAAAAAGCCAAGGTTGCATTAGCAGCGGTTAAAGGCTTGAAAACCATCAACGAGATTGCACAGGAATTCGGCGTACATCCAACCCAAGTGAATCAATGGAAAAAGGAATTGATGGATAATGCCGGCAGTCTATTTGAAGGTAAACGGGGGGCAAAACCAACTAATGAGCAAAGCGATCCAGACCGGCTGTATGCAAAAATTGAGTAATTAAACATGGAACTACAAAAATACTGTTTATTTTGCATCCTATTTAAGGCAGAAAAGTACTATGACTTTTTGTCCAGATCTGTAAGAAATTCTGATAATACTTTACGGTTTGCATGAGGCATCACCACTACATGTGCATAATTTTGATTTATATTATTGATGTTAAAATGCATGGTTGCCAATGAATATTTTTCCACAATTTCATCGCTGGGCTTTCTAAAAAACAAAGTATTAGATAGCTCATTAGAACGTACCGGTTGTAGATCGGGAAAGTGGTTTTGCATTTCATCGAACAGGTAAGTTGTATTTTGTAAAATCGCGAGTGCATCTTCTCGTTGTTTAGCCATCGCCGCTGGTGATGTGAAATAATAAAATTCGGCTGGTTTTACAGCATCCCTTGAACAAGTGATTGTTCCGGGGACATGTTGAATATACTCAGGATTATGAATTTGACTAAAAAATTCATTAAACTCGTTAAAATGACTTTGCGTGCTAATAAATAAACCGGCAGGCGACGGGAAACCGAAAAACTTATGGCAAGAAACAGCGATAGAATCATAACGTGCCTTGTTAGGATTGCTATCCGATTGATGGGCTACTTCATCGGCATACTGGGTATGAGTAAGATATCCGCCAAATAATGCGACATCCAAATGTAAATAACTGGCATAGCCTTTTAAGGCGTCTTGTATGTGATCAAGCTGATCTATAGCCCCTTTAAAAGTTGTTCCGATCGTTGCTATTACTAAGGCTGGATGAGAGGCGTTATCAGCCAGTTTCTTTTTTAAGTCATGAGTATCCATGCCACCATCCGGCAGTGTTTCCACAAAAACGGTTTCTAGACCTAGTAAATCACGCAAAATCTGTATAGAGTAATGTGCTTCTTTGGTGAAATAGGCTTTTGGCAACTCACCGGTGCGACCTTTTAAAAGAATTCGCCCCATATACATGCCATGCATATTACTGTCAGTGCCACTGTTTGAAAGAAAGCCCCAAGTGTTGGTGGATGGAAATTTGTATAACTTGCCAAATCTATTAATGACTTCTCGTTCATAATCATGGGTGTTATATACAATAGGACTGTCCTTGTAAGGGTTACCCACATTGTTATAGGAAAATTCCCCAACGCCTATCTGAAGCAATTGTTGGCGCCAGGCAAAAAAAGCCTTAGGCGGGGTATTCATGTTGATTGGATATCCTAATAAAAGATTTTTTGGCTTCGTGAATTTTGCATGTTCCGCTAAGGCAACATTGATAGCCGAAGAATTTTGTTCCTGATGTGGAAGCCAATTGATATGCTCAGGTCTACAGCCATTAGCAATAGCTAGAATGCCTCCACTGCTATAATTTAAAAAACGACGTCGTGTTAGCATGGTCTTTTATAGGATAATTGTTGCAGATTGAAAAAGTAGATTACTTAATCTTAGCAGGGTATCTTTGGGATGTCCCATAAATAACAGGGTGATTGACCTAAACTGATGAAATACTTTATCCACTTCCAATGGTTAGGGGCTAGGTTTAATATCGTTGGCCTGAGCTTATTTGGTAAGTCTCAGAGTCAGAATAGTCTCACCTTGTTCTTTAAATATATTTAAAAGAGTGGATTATTCATGCATTATTGCATATAACTATTTTATTGTATTAAGGGGAATAGACGTACATCTGATAATGAATATTAAAATTATTTTATAGAAATAAACACGACATACTAATAACAACACTTGAGGAATAAAGCCATGACAAAACCAATACTACTTACCCTATTTCTTTTGACGTGTTCTTTTAACATCGCCACGCAAGCCTCCGAACATCATAGCGGTCATGGCGGCGGAAAAACGAGTGGCGGTGGCAGTGCCAGTTCTTGTGAAAAACCACGTTTAGGTAAATTTTTACCCCCCCATCTAGCCACTGTTACCCCTAAATCAGAATTTTCATTTTTAGTTTTTAATATTGATAAACCAGAACAAGTTTCTGTTACTGTCAAAAATATACCGGTTGATGTTGTCGCAGAATTTAAAGATCCTTATTATCTTTTTAAAGGCAAAATCCCTAACTCTCTTGTTGATACAGCGGCAAGAGTGAACATCAAAGTGACCGCAAAATCTTCTCATTGCGAAGCCGAAGACGGTTGGTTATTAAAAATAAGCGATAAATAAGCATAAACTAACACGCTTTCGAGGGACAAGGAGGCTTAATAGAAAGCGTTATTCTTTTAAAGAACGATTTATGGGCTACGCCGCCAGAACTTGAACTATATAAAGCGTTTTGCTTTTACATAGCATGACCCTTTTAAACAACTTATTTTTAAAAATTAAAACCTATTCCCTAATGCTTAGTTACCGACACTCTTTTCACGCAGGAAATTTTGCTGATGTTTTAAAACATCTCGTCTTAATTAAAATCCTTGAACATCTCTGTAAAAAAGAAAAGCCTTTCTGCTGCATTGATACTCATGCAGGGCCCGGTGACTATCGTCTCAATAGTGAATTTGCGCTAAAAAATAAAGAATTTAACAATGGGATAGCCCGATTATGGCAGCAAGACAACTTACCTAGTAGTGTTGAAGCCTATGTCAATATCATCAAAAGCTTCAACGCGGATAACACGTTAACCCGTTATCCTGGTTCACCCTTAATTATCAAACATTTTTTACGCAACCAAGACCACCTGTTCTTACATGAACTGCATTCAACTGAAATAAACTTATTAAATACCGCTATCGGTAATGATAAACGCATTAAAGTTGCACATACGGATGGCTTACATAACGCAATTAGTCTTCTGCCTCCAATACAACATAGAGGCATGGTACTGATTGATCCATCTTATGAAATAAAAAGTGATTACCAGCAGGTTGTAACTAGTTTAAGTCTCATGCATAAACGCTTTCCTTTAGGCACCTATGCGCTTTGGTATCCCGTAGTTGATAGAAGTCGTAATCAACATTTAGAAAGGGCCATAAAAGACAGCGGCCTTAAAAATGTACAATTATTTGAATTAGGTATAATCGCAGATACGCAAGAACATGGCATGACGGCCAGTGGTATGATTGTCGTCAACCCACCGTGGACTTTGTCCACAGATATGCAGCAAACCTTACCGTGGCTATCAAAACACTTAGGTCTCAACGGTGCGGGGCATTATCGAATAGAAACACTTGTTAGCGAATAATAGTCCTCATTAATGCTAATATAGCTTTTTTACATGGTTTTAGACAAAAAAGGTTAACTCACTATGAAGAATATTATTGTAATGTCTGGCGATATAGGCAGCGGTAAATCCTCTGTGGCCAGCTCACTAAAACAGTTAACCCATTTTGACGTCATTGGTACGGGCGCCATACAACGTGCCATTGCAAGCAAACGCGGATTAACAACCCTAGAACTTAACCAATTTTCGCAAACCGATCGCAGTATTGATGATGAAATAGATTCTTATGTCATTGAACTTGGCAAAACCCAAGACAACTTAATACTCGATTCTAGACTGGCTTGGCATTTTATTCCAACTGCTTTCAAAGTTTTTTTATCTGTCGATCCAATCGTGGGTGCAAATCGGGTATTTAATGCCTCTCGAAATGATGAAAGCAATCCTTCACTTGATGTCACCTTACAAAATAACTTCAAACGACAAACTATAGAAGACCAGCGCTTTAACGAGTTATACAAGATACAGTTTAGACGCTATGGGAATTATGACTTGATCATAGACACATCCTATACTTCGCCAGATGTGATTGCCAAAAAAATTAAAGAGTGTTTTGATGCTTGGAGACAATGCCATCATTTTTCACAGTTATGGGTAGCACCCAAAAAATTGTTACCAACTCAATCTATACAAGAACTTAGCATTGACAATACTGATCAAGAAAGTAAAGAGGTTAATGTATTTGTCTGTCACGGTTTTATTTATATAAAAGACGGGCACCAGCAAACTATGGTGGCAAAAAAAGCAGGGGTTGACCTGATGCCGGCGAATATTTTAACTGAAAATCCAGAAACTGAACTCAGCCCTGGACTTACTGCAAAACAGCTCGCCAATAATGTTTCCATCGCTATGCTCTATAAATGGGAAGAAGCACTCAATTTTGAATACAACATCTATCCTGAGAAGTTCCCAGCCTAATCATGCTTAACCCTTTAAGGAAAGTCTCATGAACTCTTTTTACGCGATGAACAACCTGTTCAAGATCAGTTCGACACTCGTAAGCTAGCAGATCGCTTGCAGCAAATAATTGTCGGGAATCAAATCAGTGAACAGCCTGTACTTTGCATAGAAAGTAGAGGCTTTTTCTTTTTGAGCACCGTTGATCATCGTGGTTATCCAACCTGCTCTTACAAAGGCGGCACAACCCTGGACTCCTTAAAGTCATCGATCAATAAACACGGGCGTTTCCAGAATAACGGTACTTAGGCACATTACTCAGACGTAGAATCACCAACGCCTTAACTCGACAGCTATAAATCAGCCAATATATCCAGCCCCTCAGATAACGTACAAATTCCGTGAATTTCCAAACCTTTAATGGCTGTTTTGGGCACATTGGCTTTGGGGATAACGGCTTTTTTAAAGCCATGTTTTGCAGCATCATTTAAGCGCGCATGTCCATTGGCAACCGGTCTTATTTCGCCACTTAAACCAATTTCTCCAAAAAAGAACACATCATGGGGGATAATTTTATCTTTCAGACTAGAAACTACTCCGACAATAATCGCTAAATCAGAACTGGTTTCTGTGACTTTAATCCCGCCAACGACGTTTGCATAAATTTCATCTTGGGCCGTAAAAATCCCCCCATGCCTATAAAGCACTGCCAATAACATGGCCAATCGATTTTGATCAAAACCAACCGCCAAACGTCTTGGATTGCCATACTGACACTCTGTTACCAACGCTTGAATTTCGACCAACAAAGGGCGAGTACCCTCCCATAACACCGTTACCACGCTACCTGACGAGGGCTTTTCTGCTCTGTTTAAAAACATTGCTGATGGGTTTTTAACTTCTTTTAAACCTGTACTGTCCATGGCAAAAAAGCCCAATTCACCGACACTACCGAAACGATTTTTATCCGCTCTTAAAACCCTAAAACGCGCATCATCAGTGGATCCCAGCATCACTTGGGTATCAACTATATGGCTTAAAGTCATAGGTCCTGCCAAGGATTGATCTTTGGTGACATGCCCGACCATAAAAATAGAAACATGATTTTTTTTTGCATATTGCGTCAAATAACTCGCAGACTCCCTAACTTGAGACACTGAACCGGGGGCTGAGTCGGCATCTTGTGTGTGCATCACTTGAATGGAGTCAATAACTAAAATATGAGGTTTTATTTCATCCAAAACATCACATATACGCTGGACCGAGGTCTCCATCAACATCATGATTTTATCTGCCGGCAGTTTTAAGCGCAGCGCCCTTTCAGCTATTTGCTGGAGTGATTCTTCGCCGGAAACATACAATACCGTAATATTCCTGTCCGCTATATTAGCAATAGCCTGTAATAGAAGCGTGCTCTTACCTGCTCCGGGCGCACCACCAATTAAGACGACACTGCCTCTTACTATCCCTCCCCCTAACACACGGTCAAACTCTGATATGCCCGTTGAAATACGTTCGGCTTGGGATAAATTTACATCGGCCAATAATTTTACTTCCGATCGACTCCCCGCATAACCGGTTCGACTGCTGTGCTCGGTGCTTGAAGAGCCCAATCTAACTTCTTTAATTGTATTCCATTCGCCACAACTGGTGCACTGACCACCCCAACGCGGATAATCAGCGCCACATTGATCACAAACAAAGGCTGTTTTGATTTTTTTACTCATGGTTTAATAATAAAAATTTAAATAATGACCCAATAACTCAGTGTAACAAAATACACCCTCACTCATCGTGATAGTTCACATCTTAAGTTAATCAATTTCTATAATATTACTTTAATATAATAATGCTATCGTAATGAATCTTCTGAGCTCAGGACGCATTAAATGTATAAATCAACCGCCAACCACTTGACTTATGATTTTAAAACGCTAGGCAATCTCTTGGCTAAGGCGTCCCCGCCTCGTTCTGGAGATTATCTAGCCGGCCTTGCTGCCGCCAATAATTTAGAACGCGTTGCCGCACAATGGGCGCTAGCAGATTTACCTTTAAAGCATTTTCTGACTGAAGCCGTTGTTCCCTACGAGAGCGATGAAGTCACTCGCCTAATCATTGATGATCATGATCTTTACGCTTTTGATGCCATTAGTCATCTGACTGTAGGCGATTTTCGCAATTGGCTATTGTCTGATCAAGCGACTACCGCAGCATTAAGCACTATTGCCAAAGGATTAACACCAGAAATGGTTGCTGCTGTTTCTAAAATTATGCGTATACAAGATTTAATTTTAGTTGCTAAGAAATGTCGCGTAATTACCCAATTCCGAAATACTATAGGCTTAGAAAACCGCTTTTCTACCCGTCTACAACCCAACCATCCTACTGATAATCCTGCCGGGGTTGCCGCTAGTATTTTGGATGGTTTGCTTTATGGGTGTGGTGATGCGGTCATTGGTATAAATCCGGCCTCTGACAACCTTGAAGCCACCTCTCGACTATTATATTTACTGCATGATGTTATTGAACGTTATCAAATTCCTACACAAGCCTGTGTTTTAGCTCACGTAACAACCACTCTAAAAGCCATCGAACAAGGTGCTCCAGTTGATTTAGTGTTTCAATCCATTGCCGGCACACAAAAAGCAAATGATAGCTTTGGTATTAACCTAAATTTACTAACGGAAGCTCATCAGGCGGCATTAGAATTGGGTCGAGGCCCCATCGGTAGTAACTGTATGTATTTTGAAACTGGCCAAGGTAGTGCTTTATCTGCCAACGCCCATGAAGGTCTGGATCAACAAACTTGCGAAGTGAGAGCTTATGCCGTTGCTCGAAAATTCAACCCTTTGCTAGTCAATACCGTCGTTGGCTTTATTGGACCAGAGTATCTTTATGACGGCAAACAGATTATGCGGGCTGGTTTAGAAGATCATTTCTGTGGAAAATTACTGGGCTTACCGATGGGCTGTGATATTTGTTACACCAACCATGCTGAAGCTGATCAGGACGATATGGATTTATTACTTAGTTCCTTTGCTATGGCGGGCGGCACCTTTATCATGGGCGTCCCTGGCGCTGATGATATTATGCTTAATTATCAATCAACCTCTTTCCATGATGCCCTTTATATTCGCCAAGTATTAGGTCTTAGACCTGCTCCTGAGTTCGAAGTATGGCTACAAGAGCATCAAATATTTAATGACCACAATCAACTGCGTCAAAACACAGAGATACCCGCCTTATTCAAACCTTCTTTACAAAGACTCAAGGACATGGGCCAATGAATACCTTAAAATCGTCACCCACAAGCCAAGATCCTTGGCAAAATCTACGTCAATTTACAAGTGCTCGTATTGCTTTGGGTAGAGCTGGCATGAGCTTACCCACCCAGGCCTGTTTAGAGTTTCAATTAGCACATGCGCTAGCGCGTGATGCCGTTCATATCCCTTTAGATTTTAGCGCTCTCTCACAACGACTAGAAACGCTGTGGAATCCTGTTCAAACTTTACAGAGTCAGGCCGAAAATCAAACGATGTATTTGCAACGCCCCGACTTAGGTCGTTTGTTAAATACGGAAGCTATCGCTACTTTAAAAAAACAAACGATACAGCCTATTGATGCCGTCATTGTTATTGCTGATGGCTTATCCTCTAAGGCAATTACCCATCACGCAGAACCCTTCTTACGATTATTACTACCTGCTTTACAAGAAAATGCTTACCAATTAGCACCACTGACCTTAATAAAACATGGTCGAGTCGCCATTGGTGATGAGGTCGCTGATCATTATAACGCTAGGCTATGTATCACATTGATTGGAGAACGACCGGGGTTAAGTTCACCCGATAGCATGGGCATTTACTTTACTTATCAAGCAAAAGCCAATTTTAGTACCGATGCAAACCGTAATTGTATTTCGAACATACACGACAAAGGTCTCCGTTATGAGCAGGCTTTAAAAAAATTACTGTTCTTAATACATGAGGCTGAAAAACTTAAATTTTCAGGTGTCAATTTAAAAGATGAAACGACGGATATCGAGTTAGATACCTTAGACTCAGATAATTTTTTACTCACTTAAAAATCGCGCTACTGTTAGTGCTTACTAACCGAAGCAACCTTAGTTGAAAAAGATAAGTGTCTCTGAAAATAAAAAGCCACATTAACCAAAGCGATCATCACAGGAACTTCAATCAAAGGTCCAATTACTGCAGCAAAAGCTTCGCCACTATCAATACCAAATACGGCTACTGCGACAGCAATGGCCAACTCAAAATTATTACTGGCCGCAGTAAACGCTAAGGTAGTGGTTTTTTCATAATTGGCTCCGACCGCTTTACCTATCAAAAAGCTCGCCAAAAACATTATTACAAAATAAATCAACAAGGGTGTGGCAATCCGCAAGACATCTAAGGGTAATTGCACGATCAAATTACCTTTCAGCGAAAACATGACCACGATGGTAAAAAGCAGTGCTATTAAGGTCAACGAACTTATTTTGGGAATAAATAGTTGCTGATACCACTCATTACCCTTGCGACGGATCAAAAAGAAACGTGTCAGGAATCCCGCCATAAAAGGAACGCCTAAATAAATAAAGACACTTTTGGCAATTTCAGTCATGGTAATATCGACAGCACCGGACTGAATTCCAAATAGTGGCGGCAATACGGTAACAAACAACCACGCATAAAGACTATAAAACAAAACCTGAAACAAACTATTAAAGGCCACTAAACCTGCAGCATACTCATTATCGCCTTTCGCCAATTGATTCCAGACAATGACCATGGCAATACAGCGCGCCAAACCAATCAAAATCAAACCCGTCATGTAAGCCGGATAGTCACGCAAAAAGAGGAGTGCCAAGGCAAACATCAACACGGGCCCCATCAACCAGTTCTGCACTAAAGAAACACTTAATAGCCGCCAATTACGGAAAACGTCACCCAGTTCTTCGTAATGAACATTGGCTAACGGCGGGTACATCATAACGATTAAGCCAATGGCAATTGGGATATTAGTAGTGCCGACTGAAACGGTATTGTTTAATGTGATAATTTCAGTGGGGAAGAGATATCCCACACTAACACCCAAACCCATTGCCATAAAAATCCACAAGGTCAGATATCGATCAAAAAAAGACAACCTCATTGACGAACTCATATTTATCTCCAGTTAGTTTTAGTTGTTAGCCAGTTCGTGTAAACGTTCTAACCCTATCGGTTCATTTTCCAGTAAAGGCACAACGGCATAGCGCTTCGAATGAACAGTGGCAACCGCTTCAATTTTTTGCAATTCGTTTTCGGCACGCTGGCGTAACAAAGGAGAATGAACTGTCGCTGCAGCCACGCTATTATTAATCACCCATGCCCAAGGCTCTATACCTGCACGACGCAAGTCCGCTTGTAAATTTGCCGCCTCAAGTACCGGCGTAGTTTCCGCTAAGGTCACCAACAGCACTTTAGTTTGCTTAGGATCTTGTAACTGCATCATCGGGGTCAAAAAATGAACCTCAGAACCCGCCATCTGACGACTGACTTCACGATGATAAGCCCCGGTTGCATCGAGTAATAATAAGGTATGCCCTGTTGGCGCCGTATCCATCACTACAAATTTATGTCCCGCTTCACGAATGACTCTTGAAAAAGCCTGAAAGACAGCGATTTCTTCTGTACACGGCGAGCGTAAGTCTTCTTCCAACAATGCCCTGCCCTGCGCATCAAGCTGAGCACCTTTAGTCGCTAAAATAGTTTCCCTATAGCGTTCTGTTTCTGCCTGTGGGTCAATTCGGCTTACTGTAAGATTTGCTAAAGCACCTTGCAACGTGTCGCTTAAATGTGCCGCTGGATCAGACGTTGTTAGATGGACCGATAAGCCGCGTAGAGCTAACTCCACAGCCACAGTAGCCGCTAACGTTGTTTTACCAACACCTCCTTTACCCATCAACATTACTAAACCTTTTTGATCTTTAGCAATTTCATCGACTAGTTTCGACAGGCTGGGCGTCTCGATAGCGGATGTACTTGTATCAGTAGCGCTATGTGTAGATAAAACAGGGGTAAATAATTTTCTTAACGCGTCAAGGCCAACCAAATTAAAAGGTTTAAGTTCAATGCGATCACAAGGTAAAGACTTAAGGACTTTTGACATGGTTGCCATCGCGTTTTGTTCACGTGTGAAGATGGCCGTTGCCAGCCTATCGTGTGCAACGTCTTCTTCTGGAAAGATGCCATTAATCACGAGATACTGCTGCGACAAACCAATCGAAGCCAACTCTTCATGTGTTCGTGCAACCTCACGTAAGGTGGCTTGTTGAGCACGCGCTACCAACACCAAACGACTACGCAGTGGGTTAGCTAAGGCATCAACAGCGGCTTTGTATTGACTGCGTTGTTTTTCCAGACCTGCCAATGGACCCAAACAAGAGGCATCACCTTTACCTTCTTCCAGAAAGTGGCTCCAAGCACCTGGCAATTGCAATAATCGAATGGTATGACCGGTAGGCGCCGTATCAAAAATAATATGCTCGTAATCTGCGGTTAATGGTGAGTCTATCAACAAAGAAGTAAACTCATCAAAGGCTGCAATTTCGGTCGTGCATGCCCCAGACAATTGCTCTTCAATACTTTTTACAACCGCTTCAGGTAAAATGCCTCTAATAGGTCCAACGATGCGATCTCGATAACTTTGAGCCGCCGCTTGAGGATCAATTTCTAAAGCAGATAAATTAGGCACTGCTGAAATAAGGGTGATTTGATTACCAATAGGAACACCAAAGACCTGACCCACATTTGAAGCCGGATCGGTACTCACTAATAACACTCGCCGCCCAACAGTGGTCAACATTATGGCAGTTGCGCAAGCAACAGAAGTCTTACCTACGCCACCTTTACCCGTAAAAAACAAAAATCGCGGTGGTTGCTCAAGAAATCTCAATGCGGTCATATTTAATCTCCAACGAGCCTATCCTTTAATTAACTGCACGAACTATTTCCGTCGCAACAACCGGACTTAGGCTTCTCTTCTGATATTACAAGGTCGGCCCATCGAGACAATTCAGCTCGACTAGGATACCGTCCAGCCAACGCAACTTCACCATCCACCAAAATCAACGGCAAGGCTTCAACACCAGAACGCTCCAAATACGCTTTAACGATAGTATTTTGTGCAAACTCCATGGGTTGTTGTGCTAAATTGAATCGCTCAATCTGAGCGCCTTTTTGTTTCGCCCAATCGATGTCAGCAGAAAAACCGACTAATTGCTGATCAACATCCACACCACAGACACCGGTACTACAACATAAAGCTGGATCAAATACTTGAATAATAGTCATACAGTCTCTGCTTATAATTAAGGTAACAACGTACTTATGCGGTCCAATTCAACCTTCAACTGTTCACGGTCGTTTTGTAACACATCAAGAGGCAGTGCTAAAAACTGTTCAATGCGATGGCGAAGGATGCCATAAGCGGTCATAAAGGCAGCGTCAATTTCTGCTTCTGAGCCTTCTACATGAGCGGGATCTTCAACCCCCCAATGACTGCGAAGGACAGGACCTAGGTAAGCAGGACAGGTTTCATTAGCTGCATTGCCACAAACACTCAGCACAATATCAGGTGTCACCGGCAGATCAGTCCATGATTTACTAAAGTACCCATCGGTTGCAATACCTTCACGTTCCAATAAAGCCAAAGAGCGGGGATGAATCTTTCCCGTAGGTTTACTGCCTGCACTTAGCGCACGCCAACCTTCAGGCGCCAGATGATTAAAAGTCGCTTCACCCAGTACAGAGCGACAAGAGTTTCCGGTACAAAGAAATAATACATTCATGATTAATAACTCAAGCTATAGTTTATAAAGTAATTAGTTTTTACAGCACTCAGCCGCCAACTCACCGTCAAAACACTGCTCGGGATTACCGGTACAACACTCGGCAGTCAGATACGCAATCAGTTCCTGTATGACAATAAGATTAGCCCGATAACGTTGATATCGTCCTTCTTGAACCACGCTCACTAATCCTGCTTGAGCTAAGGCCTTCAGATGAAAGGATAAATTAGTGGCAGGCAAAGATAGCTGTGTCGCAATTTCACCCGCCACTAAGCCTTCCGGTGCATTTTTGACCAATAAACGATAAATATCTAACCTAACACCTGAGGCCAGCGATTCAAATAGTGTTGTTGCAAGTTGTTTTTCCATATTACAACTATACAACAATTATTGAAGTATTGAAATTATAATCATGGGAATTAAGCCATTATCTTTTTGAATCTTTCTGGCGCCTTACCTAAAATACTTAAATTTAAGACTCCCCTTTAGGTTTTATCCGGCATAATGGATAAAACCACCCATGAGCGATCAACTAACTAAATGGATATCATTTTTAAAGAATACTGCAAAGTGATTTGGCAAAAGAAAGCGTATTTCTTTATGGCTTTATTCGCACTAGGATGCTCTATCACACTCGATTTAACCGCCCCGGTTTATTATAAAAATATTGCCAATGGCTTAGCACTCCCTTATACCGAAACCACCTTTGTCTTGTTACTCGACAATTTAAAGATGATTGCTTTTATCTACGCCGGCGTATGGGTGTCTTGGCGTTTACTAGAAATTGCCATCATCCCATTAGATGGTGGTGGTATAAATTTATTAGAGAAACGTTGTTTTGATGTGCTGAAAAAACAAAAATATGCTTTTTTCGAGAATAGCTTTTCAGGTAGCTTAATCAAGCAAGCCAATCGCTTTTCACGATCATTTGAAATTATTATGGACTGGTTCTTATTCCAGTTTTTTATGAATATTTTAGCCGTCATCATTTCCTTTACGATCTTTTACCAACAACAACCCGAGTTTGCTTATTACTTCTTAATCTGGGTGGGTCTTTTCATTATCTGGAACATCACCTTTTCAACCTGGAAAATGCGTTTTGATAAAGCTGTTGCTGAAGCAGATTCAATTGTAGGTGGTGTTTATTCCGATGCCATTAGCAACATTTTCATCGTCAAAAGCTTTGCTATGGAAGCCCGTGAACAAGCCAACATTAACAAAGCCTCAGATACCGTTTACCAAAAGAAAAAAATTGCTTGGTTTTTTACCTTTGCGTCTTTTGCCGTCCAAGGCATCATGACTTTTGGTATTGAGCTGTTATTGGTTTACTTAATGATTGAAAAATGGACCTTAGGTCATTTTCAAGTAGGGGAATTTGTTTTATTTCAATCAATTATGATTATTCTTATTCAGCGCCTATGGGAATTCGGCCGTAACATAAGAACCTTATTTACGGCCTTGGCCGATGCTTCAGAAATGGCGGAAGTTTTTAGAAGAGTCGATCTTGAAGAAGATGCACCTGAGGCGCGCCCATTGATAATGAGTAAAGGCGCTATAAGCTTTAATCAACTCAATTTTAGCTATGACGCAGAAAACACCCATCAAGCGTATTTATTTGAAGACTTCAACTTAACGATTAAAGCAGGTGAAAAAATAGCCCTAGTCGGACAATCCGGCTCAGGCAAATCAACCTTAACTAAATTACTCTTTCGCTTTCTTGATCCTCAACAAGGCTCAATTAGTTTTGACGGCATTAATGCTAAAGCGTTCACCTTAGAAGCTTTGCGCAACCAAATATCCATGGTGCCTCAGCAACCGGATTTATTTCACCGTTCCATTAGAGATAATATCACCTTAGGTACTGATATTTCAGATACAACGCTCCTTAATATTGCCCAAAAATCCCGCAGCCTCGATTTTATTAATCGTTTACCTAAACAATTTGACACCTTGGTAGGGGAACGAGGTGTAAAGCTATCGGGAGGAGAAAAGCAACGCATTGCAATCGCTAGAGCTTTTCTAGAGGATGCGCCCATCATCGTATTAGATGAAGCGACCAGCGCACTCGATTCACTTACGGAAAAACAATTACAAATTGCCATTTTTGAACTCATCAAAAACAAAACCGCTATTATCATCGCTCATCGACTTTCTACCATCTTAAGCATGGATAGAATCATTGTACTGGAAAAAGGGCGAATAATTGAACAGGGTTCTCATCAACAATTACTGGATAAAAAAGGTAAATACTTTGCCATGTGGCAACATCAAAGTGGTGGTTTCTTAAGCGAATAACCCAGCCCTAAATTTGTAAAATAGAATGAACTTATAACCCCACACTGAAACAAGCTATATAAAACAAACACCTAAAAACCGCTTTTTTTAAATGCTTAATTTCACGTTACAAAACTATTGTATTTTTTTTAAAACACTATATATTGTGCCCATAAACTTTAAATCAACCACATATAGATATTGAAGCCTAAATCATACAAATCCCCCTTTGCTGATTTAGGCTTTTTTAACTTGATAACTCTAACTTAAGTAGGGACATTCTCATGCCAGCACAACTTCATGTTATCGCCAATACCGTTACGGAAATCCCTTTTCAAGATGCTTCAATGGACATCTGGGATACTAAATATCGTTTAAAGAGTAAAGATGGCGTTGCACTTGATGGCACCATTGATGAAACCTATAAACGAGTTGCTAAAGCACTATCTGAAGTTGAAAAAGGCCACAAAAAACAAGAGCAATATTATGCAGAGTTTCTTTGGGCTTTACGTCAAGGTGTTATTCCTGCTGGACGCATTATTTCAAATGCGGGCGCCCTCGCCCATAAACCCGCCACATCCACTATTAACTGCACAGTATCCGGTACTATTGCTGATTCGATGGATGACATACTAGGTAAAGTACATGAAGCCGGCTTGACGCTAAAAGCGGGCTGTGGAATTGGTTATGAATTTTCAACCCTACGCCCCAAAGATGCTTATGTATCAGGTGCAGGTGCTTATACTTCTGGCCCACTGTCATTTATGGATATTTATGACAAGATGTGTTTTACCGTATCATCAGCCGGTGGAAGGCGTGGCGCTCAAATGGCTACTTTTGATATTGGCCATCCTGATGTGATTGATTTTATTCGTGCTAAACGCGAGAATGGCCGTTTACGTCAATTTAATTTATCGTTATTAATTACCACTGAATTTATGCAAGCGGTCAAAAATGACCAGCCTTGGCCTTTATCATTTCCAGTGACCGAAAAAGAAGTCAAACTTGATAACCTGGATCTAAAAAACAGCAGCCAAATCATCTGGCGAGAATTAGCCGGAAAAGAGGGTTATGTTGTTAATACTGACGGGCTTATCGCTTGTAAAGTCACCAAAACAATCCCGGCACGCAGATTATGGGACATCATCATGAGCTCGACTTATGATTATGCCGAACCCGGCTTTATTCTTATCGATAAAGTCAATGAAATGAATAACAACTGGTTTTGCGAAAAAATCCGAGCAACCAATCCTTGCGGAGAACAACCCTTACCGCCTTATGGCAGCTGTTTGTTAGGCTCGATAAACTTAACCCGTTTTGTTAAAAAACCCTTTACCGCCGACGCCCATTTTGACTGGGAAACTTACCGTAAAACCATCAATATCTTTACCCGCATGTTGGATAACGTCGTTGAAATTAATGGCCTTCCTTTACCCCAACAGCGTGATGAAATCATCAATAAACGTCGTCATGGGATGGGGTATTTGGGCTTGGGCTCAACCGTTACCATGCTGGGTATGAAATACGGCGACGCATCATCGGTAGACTTTACAGAAGAAGTCACAAAGATATTAGCGGTAGAAGGCTGGAAAGCCGCCTTATCACTTGCGCAAGAAAAAGGTCCCGCGCCCATTATGTTGCAGCTCTTCACGGTTACAGGTGAAATGCTACATAAACGCCCAGAGATGATAGCCGATGGTTATAAAATAGGCGACGAAGTACCGGGCAAATTATTACTCGCAAAATATAGTCGCTATATGCAACAACTGGCTATAGAAGAACCCGAGCTGATTGCCGAACTTATTGAAACGGGTGCACGTTTTACGCATCACAGCTCTATTGCACCTACTGGCACCATCTCATTATCTTTAGCCAATAATGCGAGTAATGGAATAGAGCCCAGCTTTGCCCATCATTATTCACGTAATGTGATTCGTGCGGGCAAAAAGTCAAAAGAAAAAATAGATGTCTTTTCTTTTGAACTGCTAGCTTATAGGGAAATGATCAACGCTAATGCCATGCCTTATAGTGACGATCCAGAACAAGCATTGCCCGATTACTTTATTGCTGCAGATGATGTAACACCAAAACAACATGTTGATATCCAAGCTGCTGCACAAAAATGGATAGATTCTTCTATTTCAAAAACAGCAAATGTTCCGACAGATTTTCCTTACGAAGATTTTAAATCAATTTATGAATACGCTTACGACAAAGGCTTGAAAGGTTGCACCACCTTCCGTTTTAACCCTGAAGTTTTCCAAGGTGTTTTAGTTAAAGAATCAGATCTGGAAAACACAACGTATCAATTCACCCTTGAAGATGGCGAGGTGATTGAACTAAAAGGCAATGAAGACGTGGAATATGATGGCGAGACTCACAGTGCTGCCAATTTATTTGATGCCTTAAAAGAAGGCTATTACGGTAAGTTCTAAGCTTCTTAGTGACAATCCTTTGCGGTTAATCGACCGCACAAAATCTATCAGGATAAATATCATGGCATACGCAATTAACAAAAAAATTATTAGCTACAAAGTCGTCAACAATGAAGAAAAAGCCCTCGCAGAACAAGCGAAAATAGAGTCTCAGAAATTAGATCTGGAAAGCATGCATGAAAATGTGACCCGTCCAGAAATCCTCTTCGGCTCAACCTATAAAATTAAGACACCACAATCAGAGCATGCCCTCTATATCACCATCAATGATATGGTACTGAATATGGATACTGAACACGAAGAACGCCGCCCATACGAAGTTTTTATTAACTCCAAAAATATGGAACATTTTCAATGGGTCTTAGCGCTTACACGCGTTATTTCTGCAGTCTTTAGAAAAGGCGGCGATGCCTGCTTTTTAGTGGAAGAACTTAAGTCTGTCTTTGATCCCAAGGGCGGTTACTTTAAAAAAGGCGGTGTGTTTATGCCTTCTTTAGTGGCTGAAATTGGCTGTACTATTGAACAGCACCTTAAAAAAATCGGCATGTTACAAAGTCCAGACATGGACAATCACCAAAAACAATTCTTAAACGCTAAACGAAAAGAATTTGAAGCCATACACAGTGACACGTCAACTCTCGATGAATCGGGTGACTTTCCTGCCAAAGCTTTGCTTTGTGGAAAATGTCAAACTAAGGCCTTAGTTTTAATGGATGGCTGTATGACATGCTTAAATTGTGGTGATAGCAAGTGTGGTTAAGGCCATCACGACTATTTTTAACACAACGCCCTATTCAAAAAATAATAATTGATTGCCTTGAGGATATCCACATTGGAATGCTGAGACGCTGTATAATTTCTACAACTTACAATAATTCGGTACAGCAATGAAGTTACTCATACGCAATCTAGCACGAACTATCACAGAGGCAGAGCTAAAAGCTTTATTTGAGACTCATGGCGCAGTGCAATCCTGCGACTTAGTCATAGACAAAGATACGGGTGCTTCAAAGGGCTTCGGTTTTGTTGAAATGCCAAAACAAGGCGAAGCTAAAGCAGCAATAATCAGTCTTAATGGAAAAGATATGGCGGGTAGCAAAATACGCGTCAAAAAAAGCGAATAAAAGTAAATCGTCAGACAGGTGGTTCTAAACAATCATCCTGTCTGCTTACATTAAGCGGTTACCTTTTATAGGGTTTACTAAACATTTATTAATTTAATCTTGCTGAATTTCTTATTCGTTACCAAGGCACTACAAACTTCGCGCTCTAACTCAATATCTTGAACAAACCAATCTGATGCTATTCCGCACTGAGCAGGTACTCTTAAAAACTCTTGTGGCTTTTTTGGATTGATCACGCACGTATTTAAACCTAACACAATGCCCTTACCTGTAGCTTTAACAAAGGCTTCCTTCCGTGTCCAGAAGCGATAAAATGCTTGGGTTTTTTCAGTGTCCGGCAATTGACGCCAATAAGTTATCTCTTCGCTAGCGAAACATTTATTAACTAATCCCTCCAGATTTACTCTTTTTTTACAGCTTTCAATATCAATACCCAACTGGCAATTTAAGGCTATCGCTAGTATAAATTTATCAGCTGAATGAGATAAATTAAAGGCTAATTGAGGATAATCAGCGAGATAAGGCTTGCCGTGCTCAGCTTTTTTTATAATTAACTCACTCGGCGAGTGTTCAAGCTTTTGGGCGACTAACTGCCTTATTCGTCCATGGACTTCCACATAACGCTTGTGTAAAAGTGGGTTTTGTATTCTTGCCGCTTGCGCTTTTTCAACCTTATCAAGCACAGCCCAATACGCGTCATAGAAACTCTCATCTGCTGTGATTTGGCCATACCATACTACAAGTTCATTATTTTCCAACAACCGCTCTACCTTCTCCTCGCTGATCACTTGCAGCAAGTAATGATTTTGTTTTTTTGTTTAAAAGTACCGCTTGCATATCACCATAAGGATAACGCACTTTTTTGGATTGATGCCCCATTGATTTCAGGCTTGTTAATTCAGGTTCTGATAACGCCCCTTCCTCATACTCAATGACATCAGGCATAAACTGATGATGATAACGTGGCACCTTAACCCAAGACTCAGGACCATTACCTTTTTCAAAATCCAACGCCGCTAACAGTACCATAGAACTGATGCGGCTACCTCCTGGAGTGCCAAGTACAGCGATATCGGTATCACTCTCAAGAAAAGTGGGTGTCATACTCGATAACATTCGTTTACCCGGCTCAATACAATTAGCAATACCTCCGATTAAACCATATCCATTGGTTGCGCCCGGATAACTATCAAAATCATCCATTTCGTTATTTAATATCACACCAGTGCCCTCCGCTACAAAACCTGAACCAAAAGGAAAGTTGATACTAAGCGTTGATGCCACTCGATTACCTTCGTCATCAATGATCGAAAAATGGGTTGTATTAAGACCTTCCGTTTGAAGCTCTATTTGACCCGACATTAATTCACTAGGCAGAGCCTTATCCAGCCTAATAGAACTGCGTAAACCCGCCGCGTAGTCTTCACTCAATAAGCGCTTAAGCGGGATATTAATAAAATCCTCATCACCCAAATACAAACTACGATCGTGATATGCCCGACGCATGGCTTCAGTAATTAAATGTTTACGGGTAAGTTCATCCATTTTAGATAAATCATAACCCGCTAAAATATTTAAAGCCTCAATCAATACAACGCCCCCCGAGGAGGATGAACCTGTGCTCGTAATTTTGAGGCCCTTATAAACCCCGGTTACCGGTTTACGTTCAATAATCTGATAAGATTCAAGATCATTTTTTGTCCATATACCGCCTGCTTTGTTAACACTTTCAACCAACTTATCCGCTGTAGATCCACTATAAAAACCCTCTCTACCCGAATTAGCGAGATTGCTTAATGTTTTTGCCAAATCGGGTTGCCTAAGCAGGCTAAACCGCTCAGGCAGCTTACCCTTATCTAAAAATATAGCCGCTGTTTCGGGATAATGATGAATGACAGCTTCTCTAAATTTTAACAGCTTTAGATAGCGCTCACCGACTGCAAAACCAGTCTGAGCATATCTAATAGCAGGGAGTAAGCTTTCAGATAGCGGTAATTTTCCATACTGTTTAGATAAATGTACTAAACCCGCAGGCATTCCAGGTATAGCCGCAGACAAAGGGCCATCAAGCGATAATTTATCAATCACTTTCCCTTCTTTATCCAAATACATATTTTTATGAGCGGCCATTGGTGCTTTTTCACGCCCATCAATGAGCACTTCAAAAGCATCTTTTTCCCGGTGTAATAACCAATAAGCCCCACCCCCTAATCCTGAACTAAAGGGTTCAACAACGGCTAAAGCAGCACTCACAGCAACAGCGGCATCAAAAACATTACCTCCCTTAGCTAAAATCTCAAATCCAGCTGCCGTTGCTAATGGGTGTGCACTTGCAATCGCAACTTTATGTTCTTCAGAGAGAACCTGAAGACTAAAAGAAGTGGTCAATAAAATAACGACAATTTGGGCTGCTCTTAACATAATTAACCTGATTAAATGGATCATACTTTTTGAGTGATCTGAAAAAGATACTAATTGTTAATATAGCATTAGAGAAACACTAACGACTATTTTTAACAATAAATTGCGTGACTTAAATGAAGGGAAATCGGGTAATAACAGCCTTTAAACGTTGACTATTATTTAAGAAAAAAATAACCCAGTATGAATATTGGATATTAGTGAAAATAGGTAAGATGGGAATATTGCGGTAAACTTTTATCGTTTTTCGGGTGTTAATCCAAAATAAAAACACAGAGAATTAGCTTATGCCATTCTCTGTGAAAAATATTTGCTATGAATAAATGAAGGGGATTTATTTATCCCTTTGATAGCCATAATAGGCTATATAAAAAAACAATTAACACAGAAAAAATAATTCATTGGCATCAGAATTGAGCCACTTTAGAATTTTTTCGGTTAAAGTTGACGTTACTAGCAATTGCGGCAGAAGCAAACAAGGTCGATGAGATTATAAATTCACCTGAAATAAAACCAATAATTCCAGTTATAAAAACAGCGCTCGTTAAAATATCTTTTTGTAAATCGTTCATGATTAAATCCTCTTATATTATTAATAGTTTTTGCTACAACAGAACTATACAGAAGACCTTTATTGTTTACAATAGAGCTATTATTATATTTATTGTTTCTTAATTTTATACAATATATTCATCAACCATTCATTTATAGAAAAAACACCCTGACCAAACTAGGCATCATTTTATTAGTTAACTCACGATTAAACGACTTCGAAAATTACGTATCAAAAGCACAAAGGCAAAAAAATCATATAAAGAATGGATAAGAATAGGAATTAGCAGATTAGTTTCACCACCAAAATTAACAGATAAGCTTAAATAAACCCCAACCACCATGGCCAATACTGCATACAGCGGCGTAACGGCATGCACTAATCCAAAGATAACATTGCTAGCGATCAAAGCTATAGTTGTCCCCCATAAATCATCCATCCAAGGTTGTATTACACCACGAAATAAAAGCTCTTCTGACACACCTGCAATTAAGGCCAGTATTAATAAATCAGTCCAATGACAATCACGTAGCCCGGGACCTAAGGTATTTAATAATAAATTCCTGATATCTGTTACCGAATTCCTCTGGATTCTGTCCATCACAAAGAACATCACCATGAGTGGAATGGTCCCGATAACACCATAAAATAGGGGTATGAACGAAAAAGATAGGGTTGCAATGGGATTTATATCAACCAGCCAGCCTAAAATGAGTGCCAATAAAATCAGAGAGGCCTCAAATAAACAGGCTGATTTAAAAAAACCAAGCAACGTTGACTGATTCATTATTTAGTAAGCGTCGAATTAAGAACGAAGTATTTCATTAAAAAGGGTAAAATGAACCATTCGATTCATTATCATTATTCAATTTCATGCAGTGTTTTATCTATAAAAGTCTAAAAAAAGAATACTTATATTTATATATAACTAGCAAAGATGATTTTTCTAACGTACCAGAATCATTACTAAACACCTTTGGAAAACTAGATTTCGTTATGGCGTTAACATTAACAACAGAACGAAAACTAGCCAGAGAAGATGCTCAAAAGGTTATGGATCACCTTAAAGTTCAAGGTTTTTTTGTCCAACTACCGCCTCAAAAAGAAACCGCCTAAGTTAAGCTTTAGGCAATGTTACGCCCGTTTGTCCTTGGTACTTACCCGCTCTATCTTTATAAGAAGTCTCACAAACCTCATCACTACCAAAAAATAGCATTTGCGCCACGCCTTCATTGGCATATATTTTTGCGGGTAGTGTTGTCGTATTTGAAAATTCTAAGGTTACATGACCTTCCCACTCGGGCTCTAAGGGCGTCACATTAACTATAATGCCACATCGTGCATAAGTTGATTTACCTAAACAAATAGTCAGAACATCTCGGGGAATTTTAAAAAACTCTACGGTGCGAGCTAAGGCAAAAGAATTAGGCGGGATAATACAAACATCCGACTTAACATCTACAAAACTATTTGGATCAAAGTTTTTTGGATCAACGATAGCTGAGTTTATATTTGTAAATATCTTAAATTCGTCAGAACATCTAACATCATATCCGTAACTAGACGTCCCATAAGAAATAACTTTACCAAACTCAGAATCTCTGACTTGACCGCTTTCAAACGGCGCTATCATGTCTTTTTCTTCCGCCATCCGGCGTATCCATTTATCCGACTTTATACTCATGAAATGTAAATACCTAATTTATAAAATAGTTTAATTCTCACACAGAGAAGGTCAAGGTTCAAGGTTTAGGGCTTCATGGAAAAAATAATAAAGCACTTCACCCAGTAACCATCAGCTTAAATCTTACGTGTTTTGCACGACAATATTTGGGAATCGAGTGCTGAAATCTTTTGTTTTTAAGGCTAATTTTGCTGCTGTTTTTCGTGCTATTTCTTTATATATCAGAGCTGCTCGGCCATTGGGCTCTGAAATTACTGTGGGCGCCCCAGAATCAGCATATTTACGAATCGACATATCTAATGGCAACGATCCCAATAAATCCACCTTGTTCTTTTCAGACATGGCAATGCCACCACCCTCACCAAAAATAGCTTCGGCATGACCACACTCACTGCAAATGTGCATGCTCATGTTTTCAACAATACCTAATACAGGCACGTTTACTTTTTCAAACATCCCCAACCCACGCTGAGCATCTAGCAGGGCAATATCTTGTGGAGTTGTCACGATAACAGCGCCGCTAACAGGAATTTGTTGGGCAAGTGTTAACTGAATATCACCTGTACCTGGTGGTAAATCAATAATCAAATAATCCACATCAACCCAATTCGTATCCCTTAATAATTGCTGCAAGGTATTGGTTGCCATCGGTCCTCGCCAGATCATAGGTTGATCCGAATTTATCAGATAACCAATTGACATGGTTTGCAGGCCATAAGCCATCTTGGGGGTCATTGTTTTGTTATCGACACTTTCGGGGTAACCCGACAATCCCAACATCATGGGAATACTCGGCCCATAGATATCAGCATCGAGTATGCCAACATTTGCACCTTCTGCCGCCAAAGCCAACGCTATATTAACGGCTGTAGTCGACTTACCTACCCCTCCTTTTCCAGAAGCAATTGCAATAATATTCTTTATATTCGGCTTAGGTTGTAAAGCTTGTTGCACCGCATGTGACAAAATCTTGACGGTAATATCAACCGTCACCGTTTCAACGCCCTCTAGTGTTTTTAAAAGTTGCTCAACTGACATTTTCAATTGATCAATAGTACTTTTTGCAGGGTAACCTAACTCCAACTTTACACTAAGATGCGAGCCATCTATCAAGATCGCTTTAACTGACTTTGCTGTCACTAGATCAACACCATGATTGGGATCAATCAAAGTCCTTAAACTATTTTCTACCGTGGTCTTTTCGAGTTGTAACATGGTCTATCCGTATAAAAAACTTAACAATCGGGTGTTTGATTAAAGGCAATTTAAGCCTTTAATCAAACCGCATAAACTGCATTCTACAGTTTTTTGAATTTAATTCATTTTTTACCAGCGCACTATTCTGTAGCCCTGTTAATTTTATGAGATAATTGCACTCTCTTTAATATGCGCTTCTTTAACTTTTACACCATGTCAGAAAGAAAAATTCTTGTAACCAGTGCCCTACCCTACGCTAATGGTCCCATTCATCTAGGACATCTTGTTGAATACATTCAAACAGATATTTGGGTGCGTTTCCAAAAACAACGTGGCAATGAATGTCATTTTGTTTGTGCTGATGATACTCATGGCACTCCCATCATGCTCAAGGCTGATAGAGAAGGCATTTCACCTGAAGCGCTCATCGCTCAGGTTGGCAAGGAACACTTAGCCGACTTTACTGAATTTGGCGTAGCCTTTGATAATTATCACAGCACGCACTCGGAAGAAAACAGAGCTTTTTCCTCACTCATTTATAAACGCTTGCGCGATGCTGGACATATCAGCTCACGAACCATTACCCAAGCTTTCGACCCCATTAAAAACATGTTTTTGTCCGACCGTTTTATTAAAGGAGAGTGCCCAAAATGTGGCGCGCCTGATCAATACGGAGACAGTTGCGAAGCCTGTGGTGCAACTTATGCGCCTACCGAACTAAAAAATGCAGTCTCCACGATATCAGGTGCAAAACCCATAGACAAAGATTCTGAACATTACTTTTTCAACCTCGCTGACTTTACCGAAATGCTCCAAGCATGGACGAAAGCGGGGCATTTACAACCCGAGGTTCGTAATAAATTAGCTGAATGGTTAGATGGTGGCTTACAACAATGGGACATTTCTAGAGACGCCCCCTACTTTGGCTTTGAAATCCCTGATGCACCCGGAAAATATTTTTATGTGTGGTTAGATGCGCCCATCGGCTACATGGCTAGCTTCAAAAATCTCTGTGATAAAAACAATCTCAATTTTGACGATTACTGGGCGTTAAATAGCACCAGTGAGCTTTATCATTTTATTGGTAAAGACATTATTTATTTTCATGCCTTATTCTGGCCAGCCATGTTAAGTGGTGCCCATTTTAGAACACCTACTGCTATTTTTGCACATGGTTTTTTAACGGTTAATGGTGAAAAAATGTCCAAATCACGCGGCACATTTATCACTGCAAGAACCTATCTCGATCATTTAAACCCAGAATATCTTCGTTATTATTTTGCCGCAAAACTAAGTGCCGGCGTTGATGATATAGACCTAAACTTTGATGATTTCAGTCAACGGGTTAATTCCGACTTGGTTGGCAAAGTGGTTAATATTGCCAGCCGATGCAGTGGCTTTATTAGCAAACGCTTTGATAACAAACTGTCAGCGAACTGCTCCGAACCGGGTTTATTTCAAGAATTCTTAAACGCTAACGAACAAATTGCCGAGCATTATGAAGCACGTGAATTTGGCAAGGCCATGCGTGAAATCATGGCGTTGGCCGATAAAGCCAACCAATATATTGATGAGAAAAAACCTTGGCTAATTGCTAAACAAGAAGGCAATGAAGCAGAATTACACGAGGTTTGTTCTATGGGTATCAATCTATTTCGCATACTGGCGACTTATTTAAAACCTGTTCTACCTGCACTAACCACTGAAGTTGAACGTTTCTTAAATATAGATTTAAACGCTTGGCCGACTAATACACAAGCGCTGTCAAACCATCTTATTAGTGATTTTAAACCCTTAATGACCCGTGTTGAACCTGATAAAATAAGCGCCATTGTTGAAGCATCTAAAGAAAATCTAGAAAAAACCAGCGCTCAACAACCGTTAAATACGACACCCAAAGAAACCCTTTTCGAACCTATCGCCGGCACTATTGAATTTGATGATTTTGCCAAGTTAGATTTACGAATTGCTAAAATCATCACAGCAACGCACATAGAGGGCTCTGATAAATTATTGCAATTAACCCTAGATATTGGCGATGAAACTCGTAATATATTAGCCGGCATTAAATCAGCCTACCAACCAGAAGACCTTGAAGGGAAATTGACCTTAGTCATCGCCAATCTTGCACCCAGAAAAATGCGCTTTGGCACGTCTGAAGGCATGGTCTTAGCCGCGGGACCTGGCGGTAAAGATATTTGGATTTTAAGCCCTGATGAGGGCGCTATGGCAGGAATGCGCGTAAAATAAAGATAAGACTTAAAAAGCTTATCATTATCACCAAAGAATGACCGACAAAAAAAACCGCTCTGTCATTCTTTGGATTTCTGCTTTGTGTACTCAACTAAATCTAGCCGAACAACAGTCACATTAATAAGGAAAAAGAGCTTCATCACTTAGCACTTAATGTTAAGTGATGCACATCCACAACAACCTTCCACACGTCCACTTTGATAACCATCAAAGTGACCTTGCAAGTATAAGCTTATTTTTTATCTTTTAGCGCTTGTTCAGACTCAGAAATAACGGCGGTGTAACATTCCATCAAGCTTTCTGTGTAATTGGTATGGGCTTCAGCCAATTCTTTCGGTGAACCAAAATCAGTACGCAGTTCATCCAAAGTCTTTTTAGGATCAGCTGATTTTGCTATATTTAACATTTTCGTATAGTTTCTATAAGCCATCATCCGTTTAGGATCAAACGCAAAAACACCCGGCATATTAAGCGATGACTTTTCTACCACACACTTCGTCATATATTCAGGCGCTATTTTATAATCTTTAATATCAACCTCTTTTTCCATTTGCTCTAATACGGCTTGTTCAAATTGATTTTTATCCGCACATGCAGGGAGCAATAATGCTGATAGGGATATAATTAATACTTTTTTCATGAAGGGTTACCGTTATATAGTGACAATGTAATTTACGGCATTATACGCATATACCTTAGAATCAAGATAAAAGCATGATAATACCTTTTCTTAATCCATCTTCGTCATGGCGTTTCTTATCCAGGTTTCTGCTTCCAAATTAATATCGGTCGCTTTACGCCCCTTAGTTTCAATGACTGGGCCAATTTTTAGCTTTATGACACCAGGGTATTTTAAAAAACTATACCGTGGCCAGAAATCACCCGCATTATGGACAATAGGAATGACGGGGTAGCCTGATTTTTGCGCCAACATAGCGCCACCAATATTAAACTTCAACACCTCTCTAGCTCCAGCCCTAGTGCCTTCAGGAAAAATCAACACACACAAACCTTCGTTTAAATATTGCGTTCCTTTTCCCAATAATGCCCGTAGAGAAGCGCGTTGATTTTTTCGATCAATAACAATCGATTTCAACGTTAATAAAGACCAACCCCAAACAGGTAAATATAATAATTCTTTTTTTATGACGACCGAATGCGGTGGCAGAATAAATCTTAACGCCAGTGTTTCCCATGCCGATTGATGATTACTTAATAAAATAGCGGGCTGTTTTGGATCGATATGCTCCAAGCCTTCAACCTCATAAGTCAGGCCGCAAAAAACCTTAGTCATCCAACCAATAATTGCGCACCAAGCATAGCCTATTTTCCAACGTATCTTAAACGTTGTTAGCAGCCCTAAAATAAGCAAAATACCAACGACTGTCGCTGTAGAAAAAATACCTAAAAACAACAAAGTTGATCCTATATAGTTTTTAGCTCTCGTGTCTGGCTGTGATGTAGTTTGCTGCGTCATATAAATTCTCAAAAACAAGAAGGTTAAGTTGTGGATTATTTAATAAAGTGATTTCGCCTTTGCCTGTTTTAACCAGAATAGGCTCTGCACCTGCCGCTACAGCGGCTTGCAAATCACGCAAAGAATCACCGATCACGGCAATCTTTGTTAAATCAGCGGAATAATCAGCCGCGAACGTATTAAGCAAGCCAGGCTTGGGTTTTCGGCAGTTGCAATTATCATCAGGGCCATGGGGACAATAATAAAGGGCGGCAATATTACCGCCCTTTTCCTTGGCTAAGCGCTGCATTTTCGCATGAATTTCATCTAACATCGGCACATCAAACATTCCGCGACTAATGCCTGATTGGTTAGTCACCACAACGACTTCATATCCCCTTAAGTTAAACAAGGCAATCGCTTCTAGACTTCCTTCGATAGGTATCCACTCATCAGGTGATTTAATAAAAGCATCTGAATCGTAATTAATAACGCCATCACGATCGAGCAAGACATAACGTTGTTGAGTCATTTAGGATTGCAATTTAGAAATATCCGCGCACCGTAAAAACTGCTCCGACAATAAATTTAACAATGCTAAGCGACTTGCTCGCAATGCTAAATCGTCAGTCATAACCATAACGTTATCAAAAAAAGCATCAACATCGCTTCTTAATTGTGCCAAACGATTAAGCGTCTGTTGATAATCTCGTTGCGCTAATAAGGGTTGAATATCTGCCGCTGATAATTGCGCAGCTTTTAGCAACTGAATTTCTTCATTTTCAACTAACCCCTCTATCTTATCAGCGGGCTGGGTATCCGATTTTTTTAAAATATTGCGTATACGTTTATTAGCGGCAGCCAAGCTTTCCGCTTCCGGTAATTGCCTAAAGGCTTTAACAGCAGCCAAACGTTGCATAAAATCTAAAGGATCAGGCGGAAGAACCGTCATCACGGCATCAAATTCATCAGCACTATAGCCTTTTTCTAAACAATAACTTTTCAAACGATCATTAATAAAATCAATGACTGCTTTTTGAGTCGCCGTCACATCAAACGTATGTATAAATAGAGACAAAGAAAAGGCAACCGTTTCACGAATATCAAGCGTCAAATTATTTTCGATTAGCGTACGCAAGATACCCAAAGCTGCACGTCTCAAGGCATAGGGGTCTTTGTCACCCGTTGGAATTAAACCTGCGCTAAAAATACCCGCCAAGGTATCTATTTTCTCAGCTATCGCTAAAACTTGACCTAAAGGACTGCTTGCCGTAACGCTACCAGACTGCTTAGGAAAGTATTGTTCTTCAAGTGCCCATGCCACTGCCTCAGGCTCATTATCAGCCAAGGCATAATAACGCCCCATGAGACCTTGCAAATTGCCAAATTCACCGACCATTTCCGTCATTAAATCTGTTTTAGCTAAAAGAGCCGCACGCTTGCTCATTTCACAATCAAGTTTAAAGCGGGTAGCAATAAACTCAGACAACTGACTAACTCGCTGGGATTTTTCCGCAATAGTGCCTAATTTTTCTTGAAAAACAATGGTTGATAGGCTCTGGACCCGATCTTCAAGTGATTTTTTTCTATCTTGTTTCCAGAAAAATTCTGCATCGGCTAGTCGCGGTGTCACGACACGCTCATTACCGTGCTGTATGGATTCAGGACGACTACTCTCGATATTACTAAAGGTAATAAAATGCGCCAGCAAGCCACCGTCCGCATTTTTAACCGGAAAATATTTTTGATTCGTTTGCATGGTGGTAATTAACACTTCTGCAGGTAGCGCTAAGAAACGAGTATCAAAACAGCCTGTAATAGGCACTGGCCACTCATTTAATGCGGCGATTTCTTCCAGTAAATCAGCCTCAATATGAGCGATGCCGTTAACAGCCGCCGCTGCTTTTTGTGCAGCCGCATTGATGATTGATTTACGTTGCTCTATATCAACAATAACCTTGCCTTGATTAAATAAAATAGCCTCATAATTTTCAGGATGACTGATCGTCAATTTTTCCGGCGCGTGAAAACGATGGCCCTGCGTCGTATTACCGGTTGATAAGCCTAAAATTTCTGCATTAATCACGGAATCGCCGTAAAGCAAAACAGCCCAATGAACAGGCCGAACAAATTCAGTCGTAAAATTACCCCAACGCATTCTTTTTGCAATAGGCAATCCGGCAATACTTTGCCGAATGATATCAGCAACCAAATCCTCTGTTGCCTGACCTTTAACAACCTGCGAGAAAGCCAGCCATTCACCCTTATCTGTTTTCAGGCGATCTAATTGTTCAAAAGTAACGCCACAACTCGTTGCGAAACTTACAGCGGCCTTACTAGGCGTCCCATCCGGGGAAAAGGCGGCTTGTATAGCAGGGCCACGTTTTTCAACTATTTTATCAGGCTGCGCAGTCGACAAATCTTCAATCAATACCGCTAAACGTCTTGGAGTAGCATAATTTTTTGCAGCGCTGAAAGGAATATCTGCCGCGACTAATCCCTGAACAATGCCATCCCGTAAGGCATGACTTAATTTAACTAAGGTTTTGGGCGGTAACTCTTCTGAACCTAATTCGAAAAGTAAATGTTTGCTCATGGTCATTTTAGGCTCCTTGCTCTGTCAACATCGGAAAGCCCAATGATTCGCGTCTGGCGTAATACGCTTCTGCTACTGCGCGTGATAGGGTTCGAACTCTTAGAATATAACGCTGACGTTCTGTGACCGATATCGCATGACGCGCATCTAAAAGATTAAACGTATGTGAGGCCTTTAAAACCATTTCGTAAGCGGGCAATGGCAAGTTAAGTTCAATTAACTTTTTGCACTCCTGTTCATAGGTATTGAAACACTGGAACATGAAGTCAACATTAGCATGATCAAAATTATAGGCGGACATTTCAACTTCATTTTGATGAAAAACATCACCATAAGTGACCACACCAAAAGGTCCGCTAGTCCACACTAAATCATAAACGCTTTTGACGCCTTGCAAATACATAGCAATACGTTCAAGCCCGTAAGTAATTTCACCACTAACCGGCCTACACTCCAAACCACCCACTTGTTGAAAATAAGTGAATTGGGTCACTTCCATACCATTTAACCAGACTTCCCAGCCCAATCCCCAAGCGCCTAAAGTGGGTGACTCCCAGTTATCTTCAACAAAGCGAATATCATGCTCAAGTAAATCAAGACCCAAATACCTCAATGATCCCAGATAGAGCTCTTGGATATTATCGGGTGACGGCTTTAAAAGCACCTGAAATTGATAGTAGTGCTGCAAACGATTTGGATTCTCTCCAAAGCGACCATCTGTCGGACGGCGTGACGGTTGCACATAGGCAGCATTCCAAGGCTCAGGACCGATTGCCCGCAAAAAAGTAGCTGGATGAAAAGTGCCCGCGCCAACTTCCTGATCTAATGGCTGCAATAAAATACAACCCTGACTAGACCAATAGTCTTGTAACGCTAGGATAAGCCCCTGAAAAGTTGATGAATCGTTGTTTCTGTTCGACACGGTATCTATACGTTAAGCAGTAAAAAGTGGCTAATTATAACGTAAAAATGTTTTTGTAGTACGGTTAGCAAAGCGCAAAAAAGGCTATACCCCTTAAAACCGAAATGACTACGTAAAAGACCTTTTCTTAAAATTATCAATTTTTTGGAAAGAATTTATTTACAATATGCATATTAGTTAGATTTAATTTATTTTTTTGCAGCCTTATGAATAAAAACAACATCCCTAGAATTGCTGGTTATAAACAATTAAAAAAATTACGAACAGCACTTGCAATTTCTCAAGGTGTAAAGCTTTTATCAACCTTACAGCAAGAAGCCGAAGGAACCGTCTCTCATGATCAAACCAAACGGGTTACTTATCTAACAGAACTTTTTTCACGTATTCACCGTGAAATGTATCAAGATTGGAAAGAACAGCCGACGGTTTGTCACAGGCCTGGGACTATGACTGATCCTGACAAAAGAAAAGAATTTAGGGAAACCATTGAGCGCCTCGTCTTAGATGGTGACGACAATATTGATACAGCCATTTTTGATAATAATGGCTTTGTAATTAGAACGGACAATATTGCCGAAAGGCTAGCAAGCTTTTACCAAAAAATGCGTTGCGTTAGACCGTTCAGTTACGGAAACAGATTAACCCTTGATTTTTTCATTACGATGCTAGGCAAACTACCCGCCATCAAGAGTGTTTACGAACAAGGGATTGATTTTAGAAGGATTAATGCCAGTGATGCTGGCGCTTTACACAACCCTGACAGCACACTCAGAGAAATCACCCAAGCTTTTGAGCACGCACTCAATCCAGCACTGTGTAAGAGCTTAGAAAACACGCCTAATGCCTATGGAAAGTGGCCAGAAAATAAAAAATTCATCTATGGCATTCCTTTTTTATCTCACACAACCTCCAGCGGTATTGAATGCCTCGTATCGGTTAATGGTGGACTCGTTCCTATGGCTAATATTACCAGTGAATTATTTGTCGCTGGCAAACACTTAGCTGATTATCCGCTATGTGCCGCACAAAATATGATTGGCTATTTACCAGGTACAGAGGAATTACGCACAGCAGGAAAGTTAGAAATTGATGGCATCAGCGTAGGGTTTGATGGCGCCGCTCCCTTATTTTGCTTAGACATTAACATGTTAACGGGGTTGCGTTCACCAGGTCATACAGAAGTCCTGCAACTACTCAAACAATGTGAAGGTGAACAGGCGCTCATATTTGATCTCGTCAATAACGAGGGCCTAAAAGAAAAAATGATCTTCGCTGCAAACGGCGACAAAAGATTAGAGCGCGCCGTTGAAATTGCTTTTGAGCGCTTGTGCAAAATCATAACAAACCTTGATAAAGCAAAAGAGGCGGTCTTTGACGGAAAGACGCCTGATGCTAATCCTCGTTTATTTATGTCTATGGGCGGGGCTGGCTCTGGAAAAACGGCGGTTGAGGAAATTGCAAAAGCAAGTTGTGGTGATAATTTTGTCATTGCCTCCTTAGATGAATTTAGAAAGCAAAGCGATCTCTACAAAGTACTGACAGCGGCCAGCCATCATAGTGATGATTACGTTTACGTCGAACCTTTTGCAAACCGTCTGCGCGATTCAGTTGCGGAGTACGCAAAAAAGAATAAATTTAATATTCTTTATGATGGCACCGGCATCCCCTATCAACCGCGATATTCTACAATTATCAACCAATTCAAAGCTCACGGTTTTTACACCCAAATAACAGCAGTCGATGCCTTCATTATTAAACCCGAAGGTCGCGAAAATGAATTATTTCGATCGAGTGTTATTAATAGCGTCAAAGAGCGCTTTGAAACCACCGGCAGGGCTTTGCCTTGGGTAGTGACGGTAGACAAACATATTCGTGCGCCCAGATCGTTCTTAAACGCGCTGGAGCATGAATCATTAGATAAGATTTCTTTATTTGCTAACGATGGGGAAAAAGACCAGCACTATCTTGTTGCAGAAAGCTTTTCTTTTTGCGACCAAGAATTACGAGCACTCCAAAAGTGCCAGCTTTCAGGCACATTACTAACCCATCTAAAGACTTTAATAAGCGACCATAAAGAGTCAATTTTAAGAATTTTAACCTTAGGTGATGAAAACATACTAGAGGCCTTAATTAACAGAAACGTGATGTTTCAGGAAAACAACGTGGCTTACCAAATCTATCAGCGCAAAAATAGTAATCGCGCACTGATTATTTATAACACGAGACGGATGGTTGATTTTGTAGAGAAACGGCAACTAAACCCCAATGCTTCGGGTGAAGAAGGCTTATTACATAAGACGGAGTCACTTGCTTTTTATGTAGACCCCTATGCTAAAGATCCTTGGATAACTAAACTTCAATATTAATCATTTAACTTAAAATCCAAGGCTTCAAACTGTGAGTGCCACTTTCTTAAAAGTGGCACTCACTATCAAAACGGGTACCGCTTAATGATGGCAATTCTCACCATGAATATGGCCATGAGACGCTTCTTCTTCAGTTGCCGCACGAACATCAATAACTTCAACATCAAACGTTAAGGCCTGTCCAGCTAGCGGGTGATTTCCGTCAATAGTAATATTATCGCCATCGATACTCACAACAGTAACAACGCCCGTTCCTGAACTCACATCCGCATGAAATTGCATACCCACTTCAACATTATCAATCCCTTCAAACATCTCCCGTGAAATCACTTCAATCATATCATCCATTAGTTCGCCGTAAGCATCTTCAGGATCTAAACGAACTTTAAACTTATCACCTACAACTTTGCCAATCAACGCATTTTCAAGACCAGAAATAATATTCCCACTCCCTTGTAGATAAACTAAAGCCTCATCATCGATTGAACTATCAAGCACTTCGCCCTCATCATTCGTTAATGTGTAGTGGATAGAAACAGCCATATTGTCAGCAACTTGCATGATTAAACCTTATTGATAATTAAAAAAAAACGAGTCATGATAACGATTTGCATCGCATTTGTCTGGAAAATTATAAGTCTCACTCAACTCCATAAGCCGGCTAGTTTTTAATGCCTATGCCTTTATGTAATAAAAGTAGATTCATAAATGTTAAACATAGAATAGCGCCAACGGTAATTAAATAGGCTAATTCAATATTAACATCGCTAATACCGATCAAACCGTACCGAAAGGCGTTAATCATATACAAAATAGGATTAGCTTTAGAGATCGTTTGCCAAATTGCCGGCAACATCCCAACTGAATAGAAAACACCGCCTAAATAGCTGAGGGGCGTCAACACAAAATTAGGGATAATAGAAATATCATCAAAGCTTTCCGCAAGTATTGCATTAATAAAGCCCGCCAATGCAAACAAGGTGGCAGTCAAAAGTGCCATCGATAAGGTTATTAATACATTATTGACGACAATATCTGCAAAAATAAGCGAGATTAAGGTGACCACCATGCCCACCAATAAGCCCCGAATAACCCCCCCACTCACATATCCCGCCAAAATTACCCAGTTAGGCACTGGCGCCACGAGTAGTTCTTCAATATTCCGTTGAAATTTTGTTGAATAAAAGGACGAGACAACATTGGCATAAGATTGGCTAATAACGGACATTAAGATAATACCGGGGACGATATAATCCATGTAACTTGAGCCATTAACATCGCCAATTCGAGCGCCTATCAGTTTACCAAAAATCAAAAAATATAAGGCCGTTGTAATGGCGGGTGGTAATAAAGTTTGTGGCCAGATGCGTATAAAACGAAAAATTTCTTTAGTCACAATAGTTTTTAAGGCAATCGAATTTTTCATGGTTTGTATACGCTTGAACTTGAATCAATTAAATCCATAAATAACTGTTCTAATCTATTACTTTTATTTTTCAAACTAATAACTTTAATATTCAACTCACTTAACTGCTTAAATAATTGATTAAGCCCCATTTCTTTAGGTACACCGACATTAAGTACTTTGTCAGCAATGCGCTCAATTTGGTAACCCTCAATAACGGGCACGATAGACAATGGCTCGGCCAAATCAAAGACAAAGTGATCAATATGCATTCTGGACAATAAACTGGCCATATCAGAATTTTCAACAATACGGCCTTGATCAATAATGGCGATATTACGGCATAGGCTTTCAGCCTCTTCCAGATAATGGGTTGTTAAAATGATCGTCGTGCCTTGCTCATTAAGCTCCTGCATCATTTTCCACATAGATCGCCGTATTTCAATATCAACGCCAGCGGTGGGCTCATCTAAGATCAGCAATTTTGGCTGATGCACCATGGCGCGAGCAATCATCACACGACGCTTCATACCGCCTGACAAGCGTCTAGAAACCGTATCTCGCTTATCCCATAAATCCATTTGCTTAAGACAGCGCTCAGCACTTTCAAGGGCTAATTTACGGGGCATGCCATAATAACCGGCCTGATTAATGACAATACTTTTAACCGTATCAAACTGGTTAAAATTAATTTCTTGAGGCACCATACCCAAACAACTTTTGGCTTTTGACCGATCCGTTTTTAAATCATGGCCGAATATACTTATTGAACCACTGGATTCATTGACTAATGAACTGATAATACCAATAGCTGTCGACTTACCCGCACCATTTGGCCCTAACAAAGCAAAAAAATCTCCCTCTTCAACAGTAAGGTCAATCCCTTTTAAGGCTTCAAAACCATTATTGTACGTTTTTCGAAGGTTACGAATAGATAATGCATTCATATTAAAACTAACACTTAACGGGAGACCTTAAATAAGTTAAATTAGACAGGTAATGATCAAGGACTAGATCACAAAAAACTTTTTTTAATTTTAACAGATATTAATGTGCTTAGCAGACAAAACTGGATAACTCGTGCCTAACAAACCGCCAGAAATGGTTGCCGCTGTCGATCTCGGCTCTAATAGTTTTCACATGATCGTTTGCAGTCTTAACGATGGCACACCTCAAACCATCGACAGACTGAGAGAAATGGTTAGACTTGCCTCAGGCTTGGACAAAAATAATATCTTAGATGAAAACACACAAGAAAGAGCGCTGGCCTGTTTAGAGCGAATGGGGCAAAGAATAAGCCACTTCCCTCCGGGTAGTGTTCGTATTGTAGGCACTAACACCTTACGAACCGCTAAAAATGCGGGGCAATTTCTTATCAAAGCAGAACAGGCTTTGGGGCACCCTATCCACATCATTTCTGGGATAGAAGAAGCTCGCTTAATCTATCTAGGTGTTTCATACAGCTTAAGTAGCAATGCCAACTTACGGCTTGTAATGGATATCGGTGGCGGCAGCACCGAATACATTATCGGCACTGGCGAAACACCAAAAGAAAAAGAAAGCTTACACATGGGCTGCGTCTCTGTCAGCAATATGTTCTTTAAAGATGGCTTTATCTCTAAAAATGCTTTTAATCAAGCGACCTTATTTGCCGAGCAAAAGCTCGAGCCGTTCCAAAGAAAATTTCAGCGGAAAAATTGGGATGAAGCGATTGGCGCCTCCGGAAGTTTGCGTTCAATCGATAAAGTTTTACACGCTAAAAACTGGAGTAACAACGGTATCACTTGGTTAGGTTTACAAAAACTCGTCGCCTACCTGACTCAGTGCAGCCATATTAGTGAACTTGATTTACCAGAGCTTGATCCAGAAAGACTCCCCGTTTTTGCAGGCGGTGTTGCCATACTTTATGCAACCTTCAAAAGCCTAGGCATAGAACAAATGACCGTCTCTGATGGCGCCCTAAGAGAAGGACTTATACAAGATTTATTAGGCCGTATTTACAATTATGATATGCGCTCAGAGACCGTATTATTAGTCGCTGAAAGATATCGTACTGATAAAGTTCATGCCGCCCGAATTAAAAAAACCAACACCTTGATCGTTAGTAAATTACTCGACACCTGCGATTGGGCGAGCAACGAAAACGCCCTTCAATTTTTAAACTGGGCTGCCGACTTACACGAGACGGGTATTGATATCGCGCATAGCCAATATCATAAACACAGCGCGTACATCATAGAACATGCTGATTTAGCGGGATTTTCTAAACAAGACCAGATTTTACTGGCCTCGATCATACGATCACATAGACGCAAATTCACCTTAACGCTATTCAACGACCTACCTTCGCCTTGGCATGACTATGCGCCTTACTTAAGTATCGTGTTACGACTTTCCGTCTTATTGCACCGCAACCGTCATAATGATGAATTACCTGACTTTACGCTCAGCATCATTAAATCAAAAATTGTTATGCACTTTCCTGATGGCTGGCTAACGCAGGCGCCACTGACCCATGCAGACCTCACTCAAGAAGCCGACTACCTTAAATCGGCGGGCATAAAACTTGAATTTGAGTAATCAATAATTGATATGAAAATACTGCTAAGTCTTCTCTTCTCACTTCTAAGCTTACTGATCATGATCGCAATCATGTTAGTTTTCTTTGGTGTGAGCAGTGAACCGGACATTCCACTCGAATGGACGGTCACGCAAGAAGATATCGCTAGAGCAAAAAAAATATTACATGAAGGCGCAAAAACCAAACCTGATGAAATTGCGACCATTGAGCTTACCCAACAAGATCTCAATCTCGCCGCCAATTATTTATTAAATAGATACAGCAAGAGTGCGGCGAAAATTGAATTTAAAAAAAATGTCATCCGCTTTATGGTGACCATGACCTTGCCTAAAAATAGTCTAGGGCAATATCTAAACATTAGTTTTAGACTTGGCATTGATAACACTAGCGCACTCCCTACCCTTACAAAATTCAAAGCGGGTAAATTATTACTCCCTTCAAAACTGGCTAGCTTTGCCATTAACACAGTCATTAAATACACCTCGCTTAATGATTATTTTATCTTAGCGACCCAACCCATCAAGGTCCTTAAAATAGATCAACAAAAATTATCTATCACTTACTATTCCAGCAAAGAATCTCTACATCATGCACAAAAATTTCTAACCCAAGATGTTAACAACCCAAAACTTGAAGCTTATCAGCAACTGATTGCCCAAATTATTGCCAACCATGATCCTGCGTGGCGCTTATCACTCGCTGAATTATTAAAGCCTGTTTTCGCCTTAGCACTTCAAAACTCAACGACTGAAACGGCAATAGAAGAAAATAAAATAGCCATTATGGCGGTTAATAATTATGTTAACCGAAAAGAAAACAAAAAATTTCTATCGTTTTACCCCACTAACAAAACAGCCGTTAAGCTCTACCCGACCTTTCTCTACAAACGCGTTGATCTAGCACAGCATTTTATTGGCTCAGCCGCCATAACAACGTCTGTAAACGGACAAATTGCCCAAGTAGTAGGTGAAGAAAAAGAATTAAGTGATGCTAAGAGTGGTAGTGGTTTCAGCTTTATTGATTTAGCGGCCGACAAAGCAGGAGCCCGCTTTGGTGAACTGGTCACCTCAACGCCACAAAATGCCCGTAACATTCAAAAAACAATGTCTGAAATAAAGGACTATAGTGACTTTATGCCTGACCCTAGGGATCTCCCAGAGCATATGAATGAAGAGGAATTTAAACAGCGCTACCAATCAATTGATAGCCCCGCTTATAAAGCATTATCGGCTGAAATAGATGCCAGAATTAATGCCATGCCCCTCTATAAAAAAGAATAAATAACGTAAAATTAATCGCTACCACTTTCTTCTCTGAGCGACCTTAAACCAACCGGCATTTCTAACTTATCCCTATCCCAGCCTTCCAAATCTAAAATCTCATCTAAACACTGTTCCATAAGCTGATGCGCCTGCTTTGCTGCCTCAGCAATGCGTTGATGCACCTTAAGATGTACCGCACTTTCAGAGGGCATCTCCCTGCAGGTATTTTGATAGTCGAATAATTTACGCAAATTGCTAATTTGCATGCTGATATGAACAGGACAAGCGCAGTCATAAAGGGCGGCTTGATTATTGATGATGGAGAGTTGTAGTGCGGTAAACTTATTTTCTAGATCCATAGCAATCTCTTGTTATAATTTTTTATACACTTGAAGCGTCAGCAAACAGCCTGACTAAGCTAACGAGGGCGTCATAGGAAACCCTTGATAGAGCGTATCCAGAATATCTATGAAAGCATGGAGACGCGTGACACGCGTCTCCATGTCGTCCTTAATTGAACGTTTTACCAGGTGTTGCGGGTAAGACTGGCATTTTTTGTTTAGGAAACTCACCGGTCAAACCGTTTAAAAAGGCGACGATATCCGCCACATCATCTTGCGACAAATCTTTATCTAGTTGTGTTTTCGCCATCACTAGAACCGCTTCATCCAATGTTTTAACCGCGCCATTATGGAAATAAGGGGCCGTTAACGCAATGTTACGTAAAGTCGGTACTTTCCATAAATGTTCATCTTCCGATTTTTTAGTAACTTCAGCTAAACCTTTATCATTTTTAAAATGATATTTAGCGGCATAAACTGGATTACTATGAATTGGAAATGCATGGAACATACCAGGGCCATTAAAAGCAGGACCACTATGACAACCCGTACAACCCAACTCTTGAGCTTTATTCATACCACGCACTTGTTGCGCCGTTAGTGCTGATTTATCACCTGACACATATTGATCATAAGGACTATTAGGCGTAATCAAGGTTCTTTCATAAGCCGCAATGGCCTTAGTCGCATTATCTTTAGAAATTGAATCTTTACCAAACGCCTGTTCAAAAGCAACTTGATAGCCTTCAATTGATTTTAAGCGGGCAACAACGTCATCCCAGCTTTTCATACCCATTTCAATAGCGTTAGTAACAGGGCCAGCGGCCTGTGCTTCAAGTGTGGGCGCTCTGCCATCCCAGAATTGCACGTCATTAAAGGCAGCGTTCCACACCGTTGGGGCACTTCGGCCACCGGTTTGACCATTAACGCCCATAGAATTAGGTCTATTATCTTCGCCACCCAACATTGTATTATGGCAAGAAGCACAAGAAACCGTTCCCGTAGAAGACAAACGAGGATCATGATAAAGCATTTGCCCCAAGACCACTTTCTCTGCGGTTGTTGGGTTATCGGCTGGCGCAGGCGCCGAAGTAGGCAAGGTTTCCCAAGCCGAAGCGATTGAAATAGAACTTAACAATGCCAGCGCAGTGACTAGCGTACGAATCTTAAACATACTTTCCTCCAGTTATTATTATATTTATGATGATGAAATGATTGCACGCCTGAGTGCAAAACCTTCCAGAATCTTGAATGCTATAGTCGAATTGTAAAATATTACGCCGACAATATACAATCTAAATACAATGATACTACCATTCTTAAGGATGTTACTTTCATTATCTACCGTAAATAGCGCTAGTGACTGCTTTTTTCTGACTCACTTGCTTATTTAAGGTCGCTTTTATCTCCGCACTTCATGACTGCTTTAAAATAGACTGTAACGCGTCTGAAAGTTGAGCGTATTGAAATTTATACCCCCCAAGCAATAAACGTTCTGGAAAGACCTGTTGACCGCCCAGCACCAGCTCTGACATTTCGCCCAATAACATTTTTAATAAACAAGCCGGCACTGGCAGCAAAGCAGGCCGATGTAAACTCTGCGCTAAGGTTTCTGTAAATTCACGATTTGTCACAGGATAAGGGCTAGTCGCGTTATAAGCACCGTGCATAGAGGGGTCATTTATCATTCTCACCACAATCGCAAGCCAGTCATTAAGATGAACCCAAGACATCCACTGTCGACCCGACCCTAAACGACCGCCCAAGCCAAGCTTAAAGGGTAAGAGCATACGTTGTAATAATCCGCCGCCCTCGCCTAACACCAACCCTGTTCGTATAACACAGACTCTGGTATTAAATGCTTCCGCTTTTTTAGCCTCAGCTTCCCAATCCGCGCAAAGTTGCTGAGAAAAATCAGCTTTTGCGCTTGAATCTTCGGCTAACACCTCATCACCTTGATTGCCGTAATAACCAATAGCAGAACCGCTAATCAATAACGCTGGCTTAGGCGTCATTTGCGCCATACAAGCGACCAATTCTCGCGTTAATTTGATACGACTATCACGAATAATCTGTTGACGGGCCTCACTCCAACGGGCATCAAATATAGGCGCACCCGCAAGATTAATAACAATATCAAACGTGTCATCCGGTGTTAACTCAGCCAAACTACTTAATCCTTTAACAGCCCCCGCAAACAGCGTATCTAGCGCTTCAATCGTCCGCGTTAAGACAGTAATCTCATAACCCTCTGCGAGTAAACGCAGGGTTAATGCTTTACCTAAAAAACCAGTACCGCCAGTAATCAGTATTTTTTTCATAGGAATTTCCTAGACATTTAATGGGAATCTTGTTGTTTAACTACTTACCTTGACGAATAAGTTATAAGCTTAAAGACCGTTAAAAATTAAAACCATGCACCAAACAAATACCATAACATTAAAGTGTAATTATACATGTAAATGTGACATATTATTTTCTATTTATTGTACATGTTTTGTCAAACTATAGTTTGACAAATTTACCAATCACCGTTAAGTTATACCCAACGTTATCGCTAAAGTAACCCTCAGCAATGACACGACCCCTTGTCTTCCTCCATAAATCATCAAACTAGATTTATTGATTAGACCTAACGTCCTCCTCTAACAACCCTCCTAGACACCTTAAGGGAGGGTTTTTTTTATGGCGAATAAGCGATGGAACTGAAAATTTTTCAAAAAATTAAAGTACTACTCGAGATCAACTTTCTTATAGCTGTGATGGTTTTGCTAGCCGGCTGCTTTCTGTGCATATCAGAAAACGAGTCATTCTTCACCTTTAACGAAGATCTTTATGGCGCACTAGACAACAACTTGCGCATGATCATGGTGTATCTTGGTGTTACAGAAATAGCCATTCTGATTTACTGTTGTGCGCGAAAAAACGTCAAAGTACTCATACCTGTCGGCTTTTTCCTAGTGTTAATGACGGTCACGATGGATTTTTATGGTGAGATTAATACCGTAGAAATTGATAGCAACTTTCAGTGGTTTTTTATCTATACGGGGCTTTCACATGTCTTAGTCGGTATGGCCAGTGATTTAGCCAAAAAACAGCCCGTTGCGCCTAACAAAACTTTACATTAACACGCTACCTAGCCAACAAACCACCCCTCACGCCCCTTATGAAAAAACGAATCTTGATCTTATTGCTAAGCTTTTGGCTTTATGGCTGCACCGGTCTTCCAGAAGGCATTAAACCGGTAGAAAATTTTGATGTTAATCGCTATCTAGGCACATGGTACGAAATAGCAAGACTCGACCATCGCTTTGAAAGAGGCCTGAATCAAATTTCAGCAAACTATTCCTTAAGAAAGGACGGTGGTGTCAAGGTCATCAACAAAGGCTGGAATATCGCAGAGGGCCAATGGGAACAAGCCGAAGGTAAAGCCTATTTTATAGATCAACCCGATCAAGGTCGGTTGAAAGTTTCCTTTTTTGGCCCCTTTTATGGCGCTTACACCATCTTTGAGCTGGATAAAAACAACTACAGTTATGCCTTGATTAGCGGCCCTGATAAATCATATTTCTGGCTATTATCACGCACTAAGCAATTACCCAAAAAAACCGTCGAAGCCTTACTCTTAAAGGCAAAAGACTTAGGCTTTGCCACCGATCAATTGATCTTTGTTGACCAGCACTAAGCAAAGGCTAACCCTAGAGATATAAGGCACTTACCCAGCGACGAGCACATCAAACTGCTTCATAAACTCAGCAACCGCTGAACGACTCAGTTGCTTAACTGGCAAGCCTAAATCAGAAAGATTTAGGCCACGTTCCGCTAAGGATTCATCTTCAACATAAAGCTCATTAACATCGTACAACGCCAGCGCCTCAAAAATAGCCGCCGTATCTTTCATACCTAAACGATCGGGTTGTTGGTTTTTTTTCAAATGAAACACCCCGTCATCCAGCATCAACAGCGTAACCTCTTGATCAAAGGCCGCCGTCGTCAAAATAATATCGAGTATCTCCTGCACATAAGCGCCACTATGAGCGGGTTTGCGTAAAACAAATAAATAGCTTTTCATAATAGCTTACCCAAAAACAATAAAGCGATCGGCTTCTAACGTCGCCTCAACCCACTGCCCCAAACCAGCGATGCGAAAACCGTCTGCCAAATCATGATCCTGCTTACCTTGCCTTCTAGCTTCATCCGTACACAACAAACCGCGTCGTTGAGCCGCCGAGATACAAATAACCAAATCAATCTGATGCCGACTCGCCAATTCACTCCAAAGCATCGTTAGCTGTTTTTCGTCTGTTGGCGGAGTTGAATACTTGAAGGCCTGAAAAACGCCCTCATTATAAAAAAATACCCGAAATATTTCATGCCCCTGCGCTAACGCCGCGGTAATAAACTGATAAGCGGTTTGAGAGACGTGCGAATGATAAGGGCTACTATTAACCTGAATGGCAAATTTCATGGGCAAACGCTATTTTCTTAAGTTGGGTGATAGGAGATGTTTTATAATAGAAAAACCAATCGTCTATTATAACTATTTACTGGCTTGCTTTATCAGTTACTCATTTATCACCCCGCTGAGACACTATGCTTAAACCTACGGCAATAACACTGGCACTAAGCCTCGCCTTATTTGCAGCCCCACAACAAGCAGTCGAAACCAATAAACTTAATTTACCTGATATGGGTGATTCCTCAGGCACGCTTATCACCCCCGCTGAAGAAATAGAGTTTGGCGAAGCCTTTTTTCGCTACCTGCACACGCAAAGCACGATAAATGAAGATGCAGAAATCCAAGACTATATCGAAGCCTTAGGCCAACGATTAGTGACCAATAGTGATGCACCCAGCCATCCCTTTCATTTTTTTGTGGTCATGGAAAATGACATCAACGCCTTTGCAGGCCCCGGCGGTTATATTGGCGTTAATTCCGGTTTGATTTTAATGACCGAAGCAGAAAGTGAATTAGCCTCAGTGGTAGGCCACGAAATTGCGCACGTTACCCAGCGACATTTATTTCGTGCCGCAGAAGCCGCAGGCCGCTTATCTATTCCTACCGCAGCGGCAACCTTGGCGGCCATCTTATTGGGCACTCAATCGCCTGCAATGGGGCAAGCAGCGATAATGGCGATACAAGCGGGCAACGTCCAGTTTCAAATCGACTTTACCCGAGAAAATGAAGAAGAAGCCGACCGCGTAGGCATGCAAACCCTAGCCGCTTCACACTTAGATCCGCGTAGTATGCCCACCTTTTTTGAGCGCTTACAGCAATCAAGTCGTTATTATGGGCAAGCTATACCTGAATTTTTAAGAACTCACCCAGTCACCGCCTCACGTATTTCTGATACCCGTGGACGCGCAGAAACTTATCCGTACAAACAGTATTCTGACTCCTTAGCCTACCAATTAACAAAAGCCAAAATTCGCGTCATAACCACGAATGACACAACGGATGTGCATAAATATTTTCAAGCCAAAATAAATCAAGGGACGACTGAACAAAAAACCGTGGCGCGTTATGGACTCGGCTTAATCACCCTGAATGAACAAAAATACAAAGAAGCCGAAGACATCTTTCAAGCCTTAGCAAAACAATACCCAGAACAACCGCAATATGCCACCGCTTTGGCACGTTGCGCAGTGGAGTCGAAAAACTTTGTCACCGCCCTTGAGCGTTACAAAAAACTCATTGATCAATTTCCAGACAACGCAGCTATTAAGCTTGAATACATTAGTACCCTCTTAAAAACCGGCGCAACCGATTTAGCCCGAAAAAACTTGGTTGCCCTCAGCCCTAAAACCCAGCAGTCACCGATCTATTGGCAATTTATGGCGCAAGTTTACAGCAACTTCAAACAACCCGCTGAGTCGCACCGCTATCTAGCAGAATACTACTATTCGATGGGCCAAACCAAAGACGCCATTTTGCAAATTCGACTAGCGCAAGAATCAAGTGGACTTAATTTTCAACTGTCTTCAATTCTAAATGAACGCCTCAATTTCTTCATTCATCAAGAACAAGAAGCCATGCGTAATCAATAAAATCGAGCTAAGCCAGCACAAAACCCCATTAAAGCGCCGCTAACGCTTGCACCCAGGCCAATTGCTTCGGCAAACAACAGGTCTTAAGATCGTACTGTTTAATAGCAAAGGCTCTGGCATTGTTACCCAGTCGTTCACGCAACGTAGCATCCTCCAACAACTGACAAACCTCGTCAACCAAGGCGTGCTGATCAAAAAAATCGACTAAACGACCGGTTTCATCATGGACAATCGCTTCTCGTAGCGGCGCCGTATCACTCGCGACAATCGCACAACCGATGCTCATCGCTTCTAGCAGACTCCACGACAACACAAAGGGATAGGTTAAGTACACATGCACGGTCGACAGTTGCAATAACGTAATAAAAGGCACATAGGCAATGTGACCCACAAAATGCACCCGTTGCCAATCCGCATCAGCAATCTGCGCCCTCACCTCGTCGATAAAAACCGACTTCCACGTTGTGCCCGCTTCAGCTCTGGCGCCGTAACTCACATCATCGCCACCCACAATAACCACACGAGCCTGTGGCCGTTGTTTAAGCAAAGCAGGCAAAGCCCGCATAAAAATATGATAGCCCCGATAAGGTTCTAAGTTACGACTAACAAACGTGATAATTTCATCCGCTTTCGTTAAAGTCAGTTGACCATTCAGCGTCAAAGAAGCCGCTGGATTAGGCAACAAATAAGCCGTATCAATGCCATCATGAATCACCGAAATGCTAGACCGAAAAGGTTCAGGAAACGTACTGGCTTGCCAATGCGTAGGAGAAATACCCGCATCAGCCACCTCAAAATGCAGAATATTATTAAGATTTTTAAGCTGTAATCGGCACACCTCACCCGCATCTTTAGCCGCAAACTCAGGATCAAAGCCCATATCAGCACCGCGAGCGTGATAATAAAACTCACAATAGATGCCCAACTTTGCCGACGGCCAAACCTCTTTTAAAAAAAGGCTCTCACCCCAACCCGGATGCGCGATGATCACGTCTGGCGTAAAACCACCGTCTTTTAGCGCCAAGGCCGCACGAAAACAAGCCTCTCCCCGTATCGTTTTAGTTTCAAAATCAATTAACCAAGGATGAATAGCCGGCGTCGAACCGCGCTGTGTGTGATAAGGAACCAAGCTAACGCCTTCCCAAGTTTGCGCGTCGGTTTTATTGACAAGCAACGCCCTAACCTGATGCCCTTGCTGGACTAGCGCAGGCGCTAAAAACTTAAATTGACCGGGGAAATTTTGGTGAATGAATAAAATATTCATTAAACAACTTTTATAATACCCAACTTAAGCAACCAAGCCAGCGCTCTAAAGACAAAAGCTTGTCTTTCAGCGGGGATCACTTTAATAATGTCAGCGGCCGACATCGCGCCTTTACTTAACTCATCAAGTACCACTTGGCACTCATCCTCGGTAGGCAAAACTTGATTTGCAAAATTAACCATCGCCAATTGCCGATATTCACTCAGTCGTTTATAAGCCGCGCCACCCTCAGCATCAACTAAGTCCAACTGTGTTTCAAGCGTAAGAACAGCCGATGGGTAACTAACAAAAGCCGCAAACGGGTCCATTCTTGCTGGCCAAGGATGAGCGAGAGGCTTAAGTGACGGACCTTGTTCTTTTCTCATTTCCGCTTGCTGCGCCCACAAAACCTCGTATTGAGGAATAATGACAGACCAATCATAAACTTCACGAGCACGTGCTTGACCAGCCGCACCCATTTCTTTACGTAACGCTGAAGATGCCAACAACTTACTAAAAGCCTGCGCTGCCGCTTCAACATCCACCGCAATAAAAGAACAAGTATGCCCAAGATACCTATCATAAGTATCTTGCCCAAGCCCATGGCGTAGCGCTAAATCGCTACCTAAACCAACAGCAGACATAAGCGTAGGAACACGGAAGCCATCGACACCCTCACGCACTGTATCTTTATAGCCATCCCAGTCAGAAACCACCACGGGCAAACCAGCCGCCATGGCTTCAATCGGTGCAATACCAAAGGTTTCCTGTAAATTATCAGACAACGAACAGAAAATATCTGCACTGGCCCAAGCTGTCGTTCGATTCTGTGCGACACGACCATCTAAACTGACCACCCTAATGCTAGGACAAGCTAACTGAGCCGCTTCTTGATAAGCCTTTTCAATAAAATCATTATCATGCCAACCACATTCCACTAAAACAATTTTTTTACCTATTGCCAGCTGACCCGCCGCTTTTTCTAAGGCTTGGTACATCGCCAAAGGATGCGCTTTACCATGAAACGAAAGCCTGCCCATATACAATACAACCAGAGTATTCTTGCCTGCACCAATCGCTTTACGTGCATCATTTTTTTGCCTGACCTTAAAGACAAAATCTTGCGTATGAATACCTAAAGGGATAACCGGCAATAAAGGTAGCGTAAACTTTTGAATACCAAACCGATCAACTAAATAATCGACTTGCGCTTGCAACAAACGTTCGACATTATGTTTAACCGTAGTACTGGTGCAAATGACCGCATCCCACGGCTGCACGGGCGCAGTCAGCAACTCAAGCAAGGCATCAATCGCTATCGCACTGGAAGTGGTATGGGTAATAGCGCATAAGCTCCAAGCATCATGGCCATAAGCGGCTCGTTTAAAGGCCTCTTTACCAATCCCTGGACCAGGGTGATAAACCACCCCCAGTTGAGCCAAGGCACCAAGATTATTCTTATCAACCCATCTCACTGATTTATCGGGCGTGGTCACGTTAAGTGTTTGAGCAAAATGCTGCGCATGGTCGGGATGTTCAACCTGCACCCAAAACTCATCAACTTGAGTATGAAGCATAAAGCCGCGCAGAAAAGATTCTCCTGCCGCATTACGTCCCATCAACCTAGGTCCGCTAGTCGTATAGCCTTCTGGATCATAATAAATAACAGCGGTCATAAACACTCCAATACATTAACTAGCATAATAATCTAAGGCCTGCACTGACTGATCACTTCACCAAACACAAACAAAACCGCAGAGCAAGAGAAACAAGGGCTTATCAAAGGTGCGAGGTAAAAACCCCCACACCTTCATAAGCCTTATTGATCCAACTTAATAACTTGTTGTTTCAGCAAATCATCAACAATTTGTTGTTGCGACGAAGTACCGACCAAATCAACATTTGCAAGAGTAATCGTTTGATCAACCTTTGAACTATCAAAACCATCCGTAAATTGGCCATTCGAACTGATAGAAACAATTGTATCCGTACCCGAGGTAGATTTCTCAAAATGTAGATAACTGGTTAAGTTATTAGCGACACCCTCAAGACTGCCATCGTGCTCACCCGTTAACAGATCACGTAAATCTAAACTGTCACCCTGAGCGATAGAAAAGTCTGTAATAGTATCGTTAGCAGGCGCGCCCTCTGTACCTTGATCATTTAAGTTCCATTTAAAGACATCGGCACCCAAAGTACCCGTTAACGTATCATCGCTTTGACTACCCGTAATAACAGAACTATCGGCTTGGCCAGTCAACGTAAGCGACGTATCAGGATTACTTACCGTAAAACTAACATCTTCAGCGATGCCAACACTACCATCAGCCTTAGTATAAGTTGTGCCACCACTGACTTGGACATCACCACCGGCCGTGGTATAGGCCTGACCATCAGAAACCAAATTAAGACTAGCAATACCGGCATCCGTAAGTGATTTAAATTCCCCCGCCTCAACCTTACCATCACTGTTAACATCTTGCCAAACACCAAAGCTGTTAAAAGAACCGTCTTGTTGATTAAGAATACCATCCAAATTAACGTCATAGACTTTAGCCAAGCCTTGTAAATCGGTTTCACCGGCTTGTGTTGAGAAAGTAATAGTCAATGAGCCATCACTGTTAAGCATAGCCAGCATACCGTCAGTACCGGCTACCCAGGCAGTAGATTCAGCAGTACCGTCTTTATTATAGTCATACATAACGCCCGCGTTACGGTTGAGATAAGTAACTCCATCCGCATTAAGGTCAATAGCGATAGGCGTAACAGTCAAAGTAAAGCTACTAACACCAATCGATGCAATTGACGTAACATTATCGAGTGATATGACGACATCAGTAGCAGTAACGCCTGCAGTTCCATCAGAAATAAACAAATAATAGTTATTGCTAGCATTAACTTTGAAGAGAGCAAATTCTCCATTAGTATCAGTATAAGTAGTAAATCTAGTGGCTATGTCACTGAGGGCATCGGATAAGGTAGTACCTGAGCCAGCAGCAAAAGTAGCGATACCTGTTGAGGTGTTAATTGATGCTTGATCATTAGATGCAGCACTATCGCTTCCTCCTATATTCAGGTTGCTCGCAAATCTAATAGTGTCAGAATTTAATTCATAATCAGTAATAGTGTCGAAACCAGTAGATTGTCCGCTATCTCCAACGGAAAATCTGAAAGAATCAGCACCAGCACTACCCGTAAGAGTATCAGCACCTACACCACCGGTTAGTCTGTCATTACCTGAGCCACCCGTAATAGTATCCGCAAGACCACCACCAGTTATGGTGTCAGCAGCGCTAGTACCTGTCAGGTTATATTGAAGTCGTGCTTCAAAGTTAGTTTCATTCAATGTTGCTGATGGAGTGGTAAAAGTCACCGCAATCTCACCAGTACCGATAGATCCGTCGCTATTAAGGTCAATTAAACCAGTTC
>CAMDWT010000005.1 GCA_945877505.1 Crenothrix polyspora | reverse complement strand
CCGCTCGGGAACCCCTCCTATATCGGGTAAGCTGATTATTATCTTTTATTAGCTATTAGCTGTCAACTTATTATTTACTTTTTTACTTATAGCCCCCTATCAACTGGCATGTATATACGCAACAGGGTTAATAAGGGTTAGAGCTCATTAGTTACTTGGCTTTCTAGGGCAAATCAGAAACTAAATTCTCAAGCATTCAATTTATTCATTACTATTGCAATATCACCCAGCACAAGGGATTTAATAACCCCCCTGCTAATATCAAATGCGCTCAACATCATCTCCCATTCAGCCCTAGAAGGTGCGGATAACACAAAATCCGCAACCGCTTTTCCGGCGGGCGGGCGGCCAATTCCAATCCTCAGCCTATAAAATTCCCTGGAAGCCAAATGCGCTATAATATCCCTTAATCCATTATGGCCTGCATGCCCTCCATCAATTTTCAACCTTACCACACCAGGATTGAAGTCTAACTCATCATGGACAACAAGAATTTCTTCTGGCTTTAACTTGTAATATCTTACTAATTTGCCTACAGATTGACCACTTCTATTCATAAAGAGATCTGGCTTTAGCATCATAACCTTATTATTTGCAATACTGCATTCAGCATATAAGCCCTGAAACTTAGGTTGATTCGACCATGTCCCGCCAAAATACTCTACCAATGCATCTAAAAACAAAAACCCGGCATTATGCCGGGTTTTTTCATACTGCTCGCCTGGATTTCCCAAGCCAACTATAAGTTTAATCATGCTTAATCTATAAATTAGACAGCAGCATCATCTTTACTAGCTTTAGAAGCCATCATTGATACAACCGGCAAATCATGCTCAGGTCCTTGAGCTAACGCTACAATTTCAATTCCATTTGGCAACACTAAATCCGACAAATGAACAGTACCGCCAATATCTAAACCTGCAAGATTTACTTCAATAAATTCAGGTAATACTGATGGCAAGCAAGAAACCTCTACATCAACCATTGAATGTGCAGCAATACCGCCTTTTTTTCCACCAATTGACGTGTTTTCATTGATAAAATGCAATGGGACATGCACCTTTACGATATCCGACATATTTACACGCAAAAAATCTAAATGTAAAATTTGGAACCTGGCAGGATTACGCTGAACGCCCTTCAATATTGCTTTTTCAGTTTTCCCATCAACAGTAATATCAAGCACATGCGAATATACTGCTTCATGCTCTAAATGCTTAATCACTTCATTATGATTTAAAACTAACATCTGAGGCGCACTTGCACCGCCATAAATAATAGCTGGCACATCACCTTTACGACGCGAACGCCTTGCTACACTTTTACCTGATTGTCCGCGACTTTCGGCAACAAATTCAAATACGTTTGACATCTTTCCTCACCATTTTTTGGAGTCTGCACCCTTAAAGCACATACATTAAATTTTATAAACAACCACTAATCTACGTAAAGCGAACTAACTGATTCACCCACTGCAATTCGTCTTATAGTTTCAGCCAACATTTCCGCCACACTTAGCTGTCTTATTTTTCCAGATTCAACAGCATCTTGATTTAATGGTATTGTATCTGTTACGACTAACTCATCCAGTTCCGAGTTATTCAGATTCTTCATGGCCGCACCTGATAAAACAGCATGCGTACAATAAGCAACTACCTTTATCGCTCCATGTTTTTTAAGTGCGGCAGCGGCATGACATAAAGTACCCGCCGTATCAACCAAGTCATCAATTAAAACACAGGTTCGTCCATCTACATCACCTATTATGTGCATAATCTCTGATACATTAGCCTTTGGTCTTCGCTTATCTATAATTGCAAGATCAGCATCATCAAGGCGCTTTGCAAGTGCTCTCGCCCTAACTACACCGCCGACATCAGGCGAAACAACTATAAGATCCTTATATTGTTGACGCCACACATCCCCCAAAAGAATGGGTGATGAATAAACATTATCAACCGGTATATCAAAAAATCCTTGAATCTGGTCGGCGTGTAAATCAACGGTTAAAATGCGACTAGCTCCTGCCTGCTCAATCATTTTAGCCACTAACTTTGCACTTATTGGCACACGCGCAGACCTAGATCGTCTATCTTGCCTAGCATAACCATAATAAGGCAATACAGCTGTAATTCTGGATGCTGATGCTCTTTTAAGCGCATCAATCATCACTAACAATTCCATTAAATTTTCGTTAGTGGGCGAGCAAGTGGGCTGAATCACGAAAACATCTTTACCTCTGACATTCTCCTCGATCTCAACCGCTATCTCTCCATCGCTAAATCTACCGACAGTCGCCATACCCAAACGCATGTTAAGCTTCTTAACTATACCGTCGGATAAAGCTAGGTTAGCATTTCCAGAAAACACCATCATAGAGGTGTCATTCATTCAAGCACTCCCACACGAATTTTTACTTAATGGATATAAATGGCTGGGTCGCAAGGATTCGAACCTTGGTATGCGGAGATCAAAACCCCGTGCCTTACCGCTTGGCGACGACCCAATAATTATGATATATATTAACAACCCTTTAATTTTGACATTAAAGGCGATTCATTTAAACCCTTAGCAACATAAGTCCTCCAGCCATCTATCTCTAGTGACTTACAAGCCTTTATTGCCAATTCTTTTGAATCAAATTGTGCAAATACACAAGCTCCAGTGCCTGTTAATCTTGCCTCTGAAAACTTAGATAAAGCCAACAACGCACTTTTAACAGCTGGATATTGCCGACTAACCTCTTCAACACAATCGTTTTGATGTTGGCCTGCTATAAAGTCAGCTATTTTGATTGATTTACTATTGCGTGTCAAATTTTTAGCCAAAAATACTTCTTTAGTATTTACATGGCATTCAGGCTTTATGACTACAACCCATTGCTGATCAAGCTCTATTTTTTCTAATTTCTCACCAACACCTTCTGCCCATGCTGAGTAACCATAAACAAATACCGGCACATCTGCGCCTAAAGACAAACCAAGATCCATTAGTTTTTCTATTGGTAAATGTAAATTCCACAACTTATTGAGCACTTGCAATGTGGTTGCGGCATCTGAGCTACCGCCGCCTAAGCCGCCACCCATGGGTAAGTTTTTCTCTACCTCAATACAGACTCCAAATTGGCAGCCCGTTTCTTTCTTCAAGAGATTAGCTGCTCGAATCGTTAAGTCTTCTTCCTCTGGCACACCTGGAATTACTTCCCTCAAACTAACTTTACCGTCTTCTACGGGGTGAAAAGTAATCCAGTCACATAAATCTATAAATTGAAAAACTGTTTGAAGTAAGTGATACCCATCCTCCCTCTGCCCAACTATTCTTAACATTAAATTTAACTTAGCAGGCGCCGGCCAGCGCTCATTAGTTATAAGATCTTTATTTTGTTTTTGCGACATTTAAATCCCACTGATCAATCATTAATTTTAATTTGGCCCGTTCGTTGCTTACAATGATTTTGCGAGGTACAACATGGTCATCTATACGTTGCATTTGCTTATATTCAATTAACCAGCCAGATTGCTTGAAACCAGCCGTCATTTCAATAAATGCACTGGTAGGTTCAGGCAAACCAATCACCCAATAGCGCAACGAACTAATAGGGACAAACACACCTAATTGTTGACTTATAAAAGCTTCTGGCTGAGTTGAAGTTTGAACTTTATCCCCACCTCGATCTATCTTAACCATATTGCCGCTTAATTGAATCAAGGTTGCTCCCTGACCTAATGGTCCAGCAAGCCTTATCTCTTCGGTATTTAAATGATGCTTCCAGTCTATATTTGCTTGCCAAGAGTCGTTTTTCGCAACCAAGCCCATGCGACCTTCAAACGACCAATCTTGCAAATCCTGAAGTTGCGCTCTTAATTTATCGGAATATTCAACTTCTGGCCCAACGGGAACTGAAGAACACCCTGAAATAATCAAAACCAATAGCCAAACCACTGCTCTTTTTTTATTATGACAACACATTAATTATTGTTTTCCACTCATGATTCTTTGCTGAAAATCTCTTAAATATTCATCATCTTGAGCACGCTTAATCGCGCCATTATATATTTTTATAGCGTCTTCTTTTCTATCTAAAGCCCATAATACTTCTGCTAAATGAGCTGCAATCTCATTCTCTTGTTGTTTTTTATAGGCTTTCTGCAAATAAACCAAAGCTTGCTCAGCATTCCCCAACTTAAATTGCAGCCATCCATAACTATCTATAATGATTGCTTCTTCTGGCTCAAGCTCCAATGCTTTTTTGAGGTATTTTTCTGCATCTACATAACGAGCTGGATTACTTAACAATGTGTATCCTAACGCATTTAAGGCTTCTACATTATTGGGCTCAACCGCTAAAATCTTCTTCAGATCTATTTCTACGATATCTATCTTATTGATCCGCTCAGCAATCAATGCACGAGCATATAACAATTCTTTTTGATCAGGGTAGTCCATTAAAGCTTTTGTCAATAAATTAAACGCCTCGTCATATTTCTTTTGCTGGCTATATAAATCGACACTAGCCAGAAGAAGCTTTATTCGTTGCTTTGGAAATTTCTCTTGTAACACGCCGAGTCGGGCACTCGCCTCATCTAACTGTTTATCCTTTTGCAGCAAAGTAATTGCGGATATTGACGATTCAAACATAAAAGGACCGTCCAATACTTTATCGTACCATCCTAGCGCTTTCTTAATATTTCCTTGCTTTTCTTCGGCCTTACCCAAATAAAAATATGCCTGATATCGACTCTCTGGATCTTCGGATAATCTTTTAAATATTTCTTCAGCTCGCTGATAATGCTCTAACTGTAAATCAACTAATCCCTCAGCAAATTGACTCTCTAAATCTTTCGGGTCTGCAGCTATTACCTTTTGATAGACCTCGATGGCTTCTTTATATTCTTCTTTTTTAATTAAAACTTGAGCATACATTTTTTTAATTTTATTATTTTCTGGATATTTTATAGTGGCTTTATTTAATTCTAACTTTGCACCTTCTAAGTCCCCTGAAAATATCGCTATCTGTGCTTTAAACATTATCGCCTTATCCCAATCGGGCTTAAGCTTCAATGCCTTCTGTATATTTATTTCTGCATTATTTTTTTCTTTCTTTTGCATAGCCAAAATTGACTGTAAAAAGTAAATTTCAGCTCGATCCGGATGTTGCATTGATAAGTCATTCAGAATGTCACCGACTATATTTATCTTCCCTTCCTTCTCCAGAACGCCCGCCAACTCTAGCAAAGTAGCTTCAAAGCCGGCCGGATCGAAGACTAACATTGCATTAATATGCTCGCTGGCTACTGCTTTATTCCCTTCTCTTAAGGCCAATAAAGCCGCAATTTTTCTTGCTGACAAGTTCTTGCTATCTTGATTAAGCCATAAATCCAACGCCTCTTTTGTTTTGGCGCTGTTTTTCATATACATGGCAATCATGACCGCTCTTTCTGCAAACTTTGGATCATGCACCTGCTTTGCTGCCGTCAAATAACCTTCTAGGGCAATCTCATATTGCCCTCTTTGTCCGGCAAGCTCTGCGGTTAATAGCGTAAATAGCACATCAGGATCAATTGAAGCAGTTATCTCTTTTTGTTGAATTTTTGCTTTTACCTTTACTTCTTTATCAGATCGTAACGTTTCCTCAGAACCGCTTGGTTTTGTTGGAGAATCCGCACAACTGTTGAGAAAAAAAAGGGACAAAATCGAAAGCAATCTAATAATTAACACACACAATCCTATTCATTACTCAGTCTATTTGACAATAGATTATCATAAAAAAAACCCGCGAGTTTATACGGCTGATTTTTTCCAGTCAGATAACGTTATAATATTTCTTCAAAATTTACGACATAATATACCGATGTTTCTTCTAAAAGCCATGACCATAAAATCTATAATTTCAAAAACAAGTAAAAAAGCATTAATCTGCTCTTGCCTCCTGCTTTTTTCGCACTAAATTAAACCATCAACACGCTTATGACTTTTCTTGCAGTTGGGATTAATTACAATACCGCACCCGTTTCCATTCGTGAGCGCCTATCATTTCCTACTGACATTCTCGAAACTTCATTACAAGAACTTTGGCGTATTAAGGAGATCAGTGAGGCCGCCATACTATCAACGTGTAACCGTACTGAATTTTATTGCACCTCAAGCACCGCCAACCAACAAATACTAATTGATTGGGTTGCTCATAATAAACAAATTAAACCTGAAGACTTTGCCCCTTACCTATACACTTATACTGATAGTTCTGTGTGTCGTCATATATTCAGAGTGGCTTGCGGCTTGGATTCTATGGTACTGGGCGAACCACAAATTCTTGGCCAAATGAAAACAGCGTACCAAGCTGCTTATGATGCAGGTACCCTAGGAAAACGCCTAGGCAAACTTTTCCAACACACCTTTACTGCGGCCAAAAAGGTACGCACCGATACTGCGATTGGCTCCAGCCCTGTTTCTATTGCATTTGCCGCCGTACAATTAGCCCAACAAATATTCGACAAGCTTAGCGAACAAACTGCTTTACTTATTGGTGCAGGAGAAACCATAGAATTGGCTGCTCGTCACCTATCCCAACAAGGTATTGGCCGCATTATTATCGCTAACCGAACATATGACAAAGCGCACCAACTTGCTTCACAATTCAACGGCTATGCCATTGCTTTGTCTGAGCTCCCCATGCATTTAGCTGAAGCCGACATTGTTATTTCCTCTACAGCGAGTCAATTACCTATTTTAGGTAAAGGTCGCGTAGAAAGTGCCCTTAAGATACGCAAACATAAACCTATGTTTATGGTTGATTTAGCCGTGCCTCGCGATATTGAAGCTGAAGTTGAGCAACTAAGGGATGTCTATCTTTATACCGTCGATGATTTGCAACATACCATCGATAAAAACATGAATTCTCGCCGACTGGCCGCCGAACAAGCTGAAGAAATAATTGATACTCAAGTTGATTATTTCTTAGCCTGGTTACGGGGTCAAAGCGCACAATCAACCATTCTTGACTACCGAACTCAAGCCGAACTGGCACGTGATGAAACGTTACAAAAAGCATTAATACTACTCAATAATGGCATTCCAGCTGAAGAGGCTCTTAATAGGCTTGCTCACAGTTTAACTAATAAACTCATCCATACACCTAGCGCCCAACTCAGAGCTGCCGCAGAAAACGAACGCCATGACTTGATTACCGCTGCCCGCGAAATTTTTAAATTAACAACATCTAAATGAAACAATCTATACAACTCAAATTAGAAAACCTTTGTGAACGTTATGACGAAATTGCTGCTTTACTTTCTGAACCTGAAATACAAAGCAACCAAAATAAATTTCGTACGCTAAGTCAAGAATACGCACAAATAGCACCCCTTGTTGATTGCTACAAGCGCTACGAGCAAGCCTTAAAATTACTCGCCTCAGCCAAAGAAATGGCTAATGACTCTGACCCTGAGCTAAGAGAATTAGCTAAAGAAGAAGTTTACGAAGCTGAAGCATTGCTGGAATCGTTAGATCATGAATTACAGGTTTTATTACTGCCTAAAGACCCCAATGATAACCGTAATATTTTTCTTGAAGTACGTGCTGGTACTGGCGGCGATGAAGCGGCGATCTTTTCTGGCGATCTTTCCCGAATGTATCAACGCTACGCGGAAAGGAAAGGCTGGCAAACTGAAATTATCAGTGAAAATCAAGGCGACCACGGCGGCTACAAAGAGGTTATTTTACGAATTACCGGCCGAGACGTGTATTCTCAGTTAAAATTTGAATCCGGCGCTCACCGTGTCCAACGGGTCCCCGAAACTGAGTCTCAGGGCCGCATCCACACCTCGGCATGCACCGTTGCTATCATGCCTGAAGTTGAAGAAGTTGATGCGATTGATATCAACCCCTCTGACCTTAAAGTTGACACCTACCGAGCTTCCGGTGCAGGCGGACAGCACATTAACAAAACCGAATCTGCTATCCGTATTACCCATATCCCCACGGGAACAGTCGTTGAGTGCCAAGACGAGCGCTCACAACACAAAAATAGGGCTAGAGCTATGTCATTATTGGCCTCACGTTTATTATCGGCAGAACAAGAAAAACAACACGCCGAACAATCAGCTACCCGAAAACTGCAAGTCGGCAGTGGTGACCGTTCTGAACGAATACGCACTTATAATTTCCCTCAAGGGCGCTTAACCGACCACCGTATCAATTTAACACTCTATAAATTAGATGACATCATGCAAGGTGGTTTGGAACAAGTGATACAGCCACTAATTCGTGAACATCAAGCTGAACTTCTCACGCAACTTGGCGAAGATTAATGTCATGTCTTCTATCAAAGAAGTCCTTAATGATGCAGAACACATGCTCGGCACTCACTCAGATTCTGCAACGCTAGATGCAGAAGTTTTGCTTTGTTTTACTTTAAGTAAACAACGAAGTTATCTGAGGACTTGGCCTGATCTTGAGCTACTTAATGAACACAAAGCCCATTTTTTTAAGCTCATCCAAACAAGGCAAAAAGGCTTACCGATTGCCTATATTACGGGGCACAAGGAATTCTGGTCGCGCGATTTTATAATCACCCATGACGTATTAATTCCCCGCCCCGACACTGAATTAATGATAGAAATTTGCTTGCAGCTTATCCCCAATAACACAACCCAACAAATTATTGATTTAGGAACGGGGTCAGGAATTATTGCAATTACACTCGCAGCAGAACGACCGCACCTGCAAATGAACGCCTGTGACAGTTCTTTAGCCGCCCTCGATGTTGCCAAGCTCAATGCTGATAAAAACAATACCCTTATTAATTTTTACCAAAGCAACTGGTTTTCTAATATCCCGCCGTCAAAATTTAATTTTATTGTCAGCAATCCTCCTTATATTGCCGAACACGATGAACATCTGTTGCAAGGTGACCTTCGCTTTGAACCCCTCTCGGCACTACAGGCTAAAGCGCAAGGTCTAAGTGATATTAAAATCATTACGGATACCGCTCGCGATTACTTAGCGCCAGAAGGTTACCTCTTAATTGAACATGGATTTGACCAACAACAGTCCGTGCAACAAATATTCAACGATTTTCATTATAAAACCGTCCAAACCGCCTACGATCTTTCAGGCCTACCTAGGGTAACCTATGGTCAATGCCCATGAACTGCAAACTGAATTTATTAAATCCTAAACCTCGAACAAAAATATTATGATCTCAGATGAAATCCAGCTACCTCGTAAATTAACCAATCAATTATTACATTTTGCGCAACTATCGCCTGACTTAGAAATATGCGGTCTTATTAGCAGCAAAAATGGCATAGCTAGCCGCTGCTACCCCATCCGGAACTGCGCTGAATTACCTCAGAAATACTTTCTGTTAGATGCCAAAGAACAAATATCCGCTATGACTGAAATGCGTACCTTGGGGGAAGATTTCTTCGCCATTTATCATTCGCATCCTACAGCACCGGCACTTCCATCGGACACAGATTTAGAGCTTGATACTTATCCAGAGGTCATACATCTTATTATTTCTCTTAACACAAAAGGCATTCTTGAAATGCGTGGCTTTAAGATTTCTAAGAAATCGGCTGTTGAATTGCTATTAAAAATGAATGATTAGTAAAAACATAAAGCCAATCCTCCTGTCTTATTTGATAAATTTTCGCTAAATCTCACGCTAATTACTTTAAAAAACTGATATTAATTTAAACAAATTAAAAAATGAGAACACAGATAATTACAATTTGCTGGATAACCTAGTAAAATGTTAAATACTAAAGTATCTGAAAAAGAAAATCGTCCTAAAAGGTCTTCTAACTGTTCGTTTAAAAACCAAGTATTTCTCTTGGATTTAAAAAATAATCGGCTTGAATTAAAAATAATTATGTTTATTGAGGTATTAGCGTGGAGCTAAGCGGAGCACAAATCCTAGTCCAAAGTCTTATCGACGAAGGTGTAGAATGTATTTTTGGCTATCCTGGCGGGGCAGTATTGCATTTGTATGATGCTATATTCCAGCAAGATGAACTAAAACACATTCTCGTTCGACATGAACAAGGCGCAACACATGCAGCGGATGGTTATGCCAGAGCCACTGGAAAACCCGGTGTCGTATTAGTTACCTCGGGACCTGGTGCCACTAATGCAATAACCGGCATTGCGACGGCTTACATGGATTCAATTCCTTTGGTTGTCATTTCCGGCCAGGTCTCTTTACCTGTGATAGGGAGCGATGCGTTTCAGGAAGTTGATATGATAGGAATCACTCGCCCTTGTGTTAAACATAACTTTTTAGTTAAAGATGTCACTAAATTAGCTGAAACTATAAAAAAAGCTTTTTATGTTGCCACTACCGGGCGCCCTGGGCCTGTGGTCATCGATGTGCCAAAAGACATAACGGCACCCCAAATTAAAGTACCTTATAAATACCCCGAGAAAGTGTCTATTCGCTCTTATAACCCTGTTGTTATTGGTCATAAAGGACAAATTAAAAAAGCGGTTGATTTATTACTGAGTGCAAAAAAACCCATTATTTATTCCGGTGGTGGTGTCGTATTAGGCGAAGCTAGCCAGCAGTTAATCGAATTTACTCAGGCATTAGGATATCCCATCACCAACACCCTAATGGGTTTAGGCTCCTATCCTGCAAGCGATAAACAGTTTGTTGGCATGCTAGGCATGCATGGTACTTATGAAGCTAATATGGCGATGCACGACAGCGATGTCATTATCGCTATAGGCGCACGGTTTGATGATCGTGTAACGGGCAAACTTGAGTTATTTTGTCCGTATGCCAAGATTATACATATTGATGTTGACCCAGCCTCTATTTCTAAAACAGTCAAAGTCGACATACCTATTGTTGGCGATGTAAAGCCCGTTTTAGAACAAATGCTGGAACTAATTAGAGACGCACAGCAGAAACCTGATGCAGATGCTTTAGCGCTTTGGTGGAATCAAATTAGACAATGGCAAGCACTGAACTGCCTAGAGTTTGACCGCACTAGCAACCTAATTAAACCACAATATGTTATTGAACAATTGCATGAAGTAACTCATGGCGATGCTTATGTAACCTCTGACGTTGGCCAGCATCAAATGTGGGTTGCCCAATATTATCCTTTTGACAAACCACGTCGCTGGATAAATTCAGGTGGATTAGGAACGATGGGGTTTGGTTTACCTGCTGCGATTGGCGTAAAATTAGCCTTTCCTGATTCCGATGTTGCTTGCGTTACTGGTGATGCCAGCATTCAGATGTGCATACAAGAATTATCAACCGCACTGCAATATAACACCCCGATTAAAATCATTAATCTAAACAATCGTTATATGGGCATGGTTAGACAATGGCAGGAATTTTCTTACGGAAGTCGCTATTCACACTCTTACATGGATACCATTCCAGAATTTGTCAAACTAGCCGAAGCTTATGGTCATGTTGGTATGCGTGTTACTAAGCCAGAAGACGTCAGATCAGCACTAGAAACTGCTTTTGCTATGAAGGATCGTACCGTTTTTCTTGATATCATGACTGACCAAACGGAAAATGTTTACCCGATGATTGAAGCCGGAAAGGGCCATCATGAAATGAAGCTAAGAGTCGCTCCAGGTACATCAACCGACAGGGAGTTGGCGTAATGAGACATATTATTTCTATTTTAATGGAAAATGAATCTGGCGCATTATCTCGGGTAGCTGGCTTATTTTCAGCACGTGGCTACAATATTGAATCACTAACAGTAGCGCCAACCCAAGATCCTAGCCTTTCCAGAATGACCTTAGTTACTCGCGGCAGTGAAGATATCATTGAACAGATCACCAAACAACTTAATAAGTTGATTGATGTCGTTAAGCTCATTGACCTAGCCGAGTCATTTCATATTGAACGCGAACTCATGCTGGTTAAAATTAAAGCAAGCAGTGAAATGCGCGATGAAATAAGAAGCATGGCCGATATCTTTCGTGGAAAAATTATTGATGTCACGCCAACGACCTATATTGTTGAAATGACAGGCCCCTCAGAGAAACTTGACGCCTTTATCGCAGCAATTGACCCTGATTTAATTATCGAGGCCGTACGTTCTGGGCCAACCGGAATTTCACGAGGTGAAAAAGGCTTACATTTATAACTTACTTCAAGTACAAACGCTAAATATCCCTTTATTGGCCTTGTACCTTTTATCTAATTTTATTTACTAACACCCAGAAAAACAGGAAAAATCATGCAAGTTTATTATGACAAAGACGCCGATATCTCAATCATCAAGGCAAAAAAAGTAGCTATTATTGGTTACGGCTCACAAGGCCATGCCCATGCCCTTAACTTAAAAGAGTCTGGTGTTGAAGTTGTCGTTGGCTTACGCGCAGGCTCCCCTTCAGTAGCGAAAGCAGAAGCGCATGGCTTGACCGTTCAAGATGTTGCCAAGGCAGTCGCTGGAGCAGACGTTGTCATGATTTTGACACCTGATGAATTTCAGTCAACATTGTACAAAAATGAAATTGAACCTAACATTAAAAAAGGGGCTGTCTTAGCTTTCGCACATGGTTTTGCGATTCTATTCAACCAAGTTGTGCCCAGAGCCGACTTAGATGTCATCATGATTGCACCCAAAGCTCCTGGCCATACCGTTCGCTCTGAATTTGTTCGTGGCGGTGGCGTTCCTGATTTAATTGCTATTCACCAAGACGCATCAGGCACTGCAAAAGCAATCTGTTTAGCCTATGCTTCTGCTATTGGTGGTGGTCGTTCAGGCATTATAGAAACCACTTTCCGTGACGAATGTGAAACTGATTTATTCGGCGAACAAGCTGTTTTATGTGGCGGTGCTGTTGAACTCGTAAAAATGGGCTTTGAAACCTTGGTTGAAGCAGGTTATGCACCTGAGATGGCCTATTTTGAGTGCTTACACGAATTAAAATTGATTGTTGATTTAATGTTTGAGGGTGGTATCGCCAACATGAACTACTCTATCTCTAACAATGCAGAGTATGGCGAATATGTAACCGGCCCTAAAGTCATCAACGAAGAAAGTCGTTATGCAATGCGTGAAGCCTTACAAAAAATCCAAAATGGCGAATACGCTAAAAAGTTTATCCTTGAAGGCTTAACGAACTATCCAGAAATGACCGCAAGAAGACGTTTGAATGCAGAGCATCCAATTGAGATCGTTGGTGCAAAATTGCGTAGTATGATGCCGTGGATTAAAGCGAATCAAATTGTTGATCAAGCTAAAAACTAAAGCTCACCACGTATTAAAAAAAAGCCCATCTATATGATGGGCTTTTTTATGCGTAAAATTTACTTTTGAACGATTAACTCGTCCGCTAACAAGTAAAATAAATCTTATGCTCTCACTCAAAAAAAGTATAAGGGGTGGTATAAAAGAGCCTTATAAGCCCCCTATAGCAATCCTTTCTTCAGTTAATAAACTTGTGTAAAGCTTTCTCTAACTTCTCTTAACTCCATGGCTATTTCTTTACGCATACGAAAATCACGTCTAGAATGAGCGATGTTATACGGTATTTTTGGATTTCTTTCGTACTTAACGGCTGTACGAACAAGCCCTATCCACTGTCTGTCATTATCTTCCATTTCTTTGAAGCGATTGCGAATCCTCTCTAACTCTTGATTACAATAAGTTACAAAACCAGCCGCATAAAAAACGCTATTCTTTAAATAGTCTTTTAACGCAGCTAAATCACCATTTATTTCCTCAACAACTTGATCAAAATTAACGGGTTCCGGTAACTTTTCTTGATCTTCTAATTTCTTTCTAGCTTGATTGGCTTGCTCACTAGACGATGAGTTATTCGCATCTTGACCAATAGCTGCTTTGATAGCTGTTTTAACGGTTCTGCCCACGACAGCAGGAATTGAATCACTATTAGACCACAAGCCATAACGCAAATAATGAGTTACGTCTTGTTTATTCATATCTTCACCCTGATAAAAAGCTTCTAGGGTTTTAATTTCTGCAGAACGTTCATTCAATAAACGCTCCCGAGCTTGTAAAGGTTTAGCGATAAAAGCTTCAACAGCCACTCGACCAAAACGTAAAAATAAAACCTGAAAACCATGTCGTATCCGGGCCTGTTCAATACTTTCATCCGTATTTAGCAAGGTTTTACGAACTTCTTCGGTTTCCCAAAGGAGTGATTGTGTTTTTTGAACGATTTGATCAATCAAAACTTGTAGTGATTGAGCGAGCTGATCAGTTAGTTCTGTTTCAAATTTTTGCTGAATCTCTCTAAACAACTCTTCTCTAATTTTGTAGTTACCTTCGCGAGGATCAGGCATTGAGATCGTTCTACCCGCTGTATAAATACGCTTTAACTCATCCATTTGACCTGTCGTAAGATTGGAGAGCAATGCATCTATTTTTTCATCATAAGCAGCATGTAAGGTGGCTAATTCATGATGCTCTGCACCTAAAGCATCGGCTTCTTTACGCCCTTGTATACTTTCCGCATACCAGACATCAAAGTCCTTTTTGATGCGTTGCCATTCACGACCCCACCATTGATTAAATTCTTTACCCAGAAGGTCATCTTCTTCTATATCGCCATCAGCTATGGCTCCATAGATAGGCTCAAGCTTAACCAATACATCAGAAGCGTAAAACCTTATATTGTTGACTAAAGCATCACACCGCTTTTCTAAAGCCTCTGCCCGCTCATGATCAATATAATTATTTACAGTCTCTTTTAAAAGTAATATTCCGTCTGTAATGCCAATTTTTTTGAGCTTTAACTTATCATCAGCACTCTTATTACGTCTTAAAGTATCTTCTGAGGGTATTCCAAATTCAACCAAATGCGCTCTAGCACATACGGGTATCATCCGTCGCTCAGGAACGGCCGGCCAATAATTCCGATGTTTATCCAAGGTTTCCTTGAAATCGATCTGATCATCTAAGGCGTCGGCTTGAGTCAGCACCACAAAAATTTTGTCTGAAACTTTAATGTTAGGATCTTCAGAATCAGCGATTAATAATATTTCTTTTTCTGGGCCTGTAATTGAAGGCTGCTTCATCTCTTTTGCATAAATAATCGCATCACAATCTTTGAGGCGATCTATTGCTTGATCCGAATGCATCTGAATACCAGAATTAAATCCGGGAACATCATGAAAAACAATATCTCTATCACTCCTCAATCGAACTGTTTTAAGCTGAATACGTTTGATAGCCAATGATTGAGCTCGGTTTCTAAAAATCGCCGACTGCAACTGCTCATTTACCTCACTGATATCTAAGAAATTTTGTGTGTATCCATTTTTAAGCTTAGTAAACTCATGAATAGCATTGAGATTTTTTTCAGTATCGTCAAAATCTTCTTGGATCTCTTTTCTTTCTTTATCGTTTAGCGTTCCTTCCAGTGCTTCTTTCCTTTGCTTTTGAAGCTTACTAATCTCTTCTTTACTGTAATATTGAATGGATAGCAATTGATCCTGTTCAGTCTGTGCCGACCAAATTTCTGTGCTCGTGAACGTGCATCTTTCACGCGCAGAAGGCAAAATTTCTTGGCCTAACCAAGCATTTAACAAGGCACTCTTACCTGCTTTTTCTAAACCAATCACAGCCACTTCGAAACGATTAGCGTGTAAACGCTCCAATTGTCGATTTAATCGTGTATGTTCTGAGCTGAGTTTTTGCACTAATTCAGGTGAAATATCTTCGCCTGTTTTATTGCAAAGTGTCACTAATTTATCCGCCAATACCGAGGTTATTTCTAACCGTGCAAGTTGTTGTTGACAAGTTTCTAACCAGGTAGCCATATAAATTCCAAAGTTGTTAAATACTTTTTTGGGTAGTAAATTAAGTTAGGCAAGTAAAGCAATACCATTTAGTTGCTTTACTTGCTGAATAATACCATGACGCTTTTTTGTTTACGTGGAGGCGTTGAAACAGGATTACCTTAAAACAAATACTTTCAAGTGGTTCTTATAGGGTGAGCAATCACCCTATAAAATACTCATCATTCCACTTATGAAATCAGGCGTCTAATAACCTATAGTTTAACGACTGATATCTAATCGAAGTATTAGTGACCTACCTCAACCTTATCACCTTTTACCTGACCAATGTCTGCAAGTGTCTGATTAAACCAAGACGTTTCAAGATCAAAAGGTTTTCCACCTTTAATTCGAGGAAATTCAATCGCACGTAATACACCACCACGATCTTCATCATGGCCAATTACGCCAGATTCACGTCGGAAAGCACATTCAACAGCCAAATCAGCACAAGACTTAATCAAACGAATATCTTCGACATTTGATGCCGCAGCTCTAGCAAAATATCCAGATTTTTGAATCAGCGTTTTTTCTGCACCTAGCATTTCTGCAAACTGCTCACCAAACCACTTCCCAGGATTAACCGCATCTAATTTCACATGCCCAAACGCATCACGAGGAACTTCTTGGCCTTTAGCTTGCATCTCTGCAACAATAGACTCAACACCTGCACCTTCAGAAACGAAAATATTTACGCAGTCGAATTTGTCCATAACTGCACGAAGTCGTTTAGCTTCGGCGGCAATATCAATCGCCATTTCTGGTATAAAAATCCCATGAACCTCAAATCCATTACGATCAAGACCTAACTCAGGCAACCATTCAGCACGATCAAGTAACTTACGGTACTCCTGAGCAGTGGCAGCAGTTAACCATCCACAACTGCGCCCCATAACCTCATGAACAATCAACATACGTGGATTGGCATTATTTTCGGCAACGACATTCCAAAAATATCTTGCACCTTGCTCTGCTGCCGTCCAAGCTCCCAAAGATTGCTTGATAGGAAAGACATCGTTATCTACTGTTTTTGGCAAGCCGATAACCGTAAGGCCGTAGTTATTATTAGCCAAGAAAGCAGCAAGATCAGCCGCCGCTGTATTTGTATCATCACCACCTATAGTGTGCAGAATATCAACGCCATCTTTAACTAATTGATCTGCAGCTACTTTTTGTGGGTCTTGGCCATCTTTAACCAGGCCACGTTTCAAACAATCCTTAACGTTAGTCAGTTTAACGCGGCTATTGCCAATCAAAGAACCACCGAAACGATGCAGAAGACCCGCTTTTTCACGGATTGCTGGCGTAACCGTATAAAAGTCACCGAGTAGCAGTCCTTTATAGCCACTGCGATAACAAATTATCTCTATAGAGGGATCGATTTCCGTATAACGTTCAATAAGACTGCCAATAGCAGAATTTAAGCAAGGCGCTAAACCGCCGGCGGTTAATATTGCAACTTTTTTGGGCTTGTTCATAAGAATTGTAAAGTATGAATTTAAAAAGGTAAGGAACCGAGCATAGAATAAATGAACGACTGATAAGTATTCATTGGTATGTCGCTGTTAACAATTTAAGCTAAATAAATAGCCCATATTAGTTAACAAGAATCGTCAATAAAATGTTAGTTATCGCGCTCAAACTATAAAACACCCTTTATATTTTAAAGAGACTAACAGCCCCTTAAGTATCATTCGCTTCAAATCACAAAATACCCTGAATCCTTAATAGCTTGCGCTAATTGGCGCAGAAAAATCCTATTCATACGTTATGAATTTTGAATCACGATAGTGCGCAATTTTACCATATTACAAAAGAATATCTTTTCTTTTGTTTTTAATGCACTATGAATTAATGGTTATTTTATGAAACTTAATTGCCGCTTCTGATTTTATGTCATCAGCAACAATGACGGAGGGAAAATAAATGACAAGATTTACACTATTTTTTTATTAGACAACACTGATTTACGAGTTCTTTCAACAACAACTTAAGCGATGACTTTTGTATTTATTTTTTAAAATAACCACTGAAAACTGCCGTTAAAGAGAGTTCATTTTTAGCGAGGGGTTTAATAATAATTAGCGCATCCCATAGTATTTTTGTAGCCTTTGGAAGATTAACTATATTTTCTCGTACCAAATCGAAAGCCCCAAAAACCGCTAAGTAGAAGAATTGTTTGATCAATGAAAAATGATTTCTGTTTAACCCTGCTAAAATGGCAATTGATTCCTGCGCATTTTCACCGCCACAACTAAGATATTTAAATACTGCTGTTTTAAGCAAATCATTCGACATAACACCATATAAGGCATTTGCAAGAATATTAAGATTGGCATTAGCATACTGCCTGTCACGATAGTACGCTTCTATCTTTTCATGAATCAAGTCGTTATTATTAAACGCAGGCATCGCCAACAAATGAGCACTCAATATTTGTATATCTGAGAACACTGCGGTCAACCCACCGCCTGTTAAAGGATGGCGCATATTAAGCGCGTCACCCAGCATAACCGCGCCCTTACGTATGATTGGTTTTGCAGCCATATAATGATTGGGCATAACCTTAAAACCACCTTCTTCAATAGCCTGCTCATAACTTTCACGCATACTATCGGGAATATAAGGCGTTACATTGGCATCCAAATGATCCTGCAATAAAAATTTTCTAGGAAGTTGGTCGCCTGGAAAATCAATTAACAACCTAACCTCATGTTTAGAAATGGGGTAACAAATAAAGGGCGTTGGTCCCGATAAAAATACATGACCATGTTTTGGAAACGGCATTTTACAGTCCTTTAATATGAGACCAATAAAATAAGACGTTACTGTTTTTTCATTATTACTGAGGCTTTCTCTAAAATTTGAAAAGAAACCATCACTGGTAATCGTTAAAGGCGCATGAATAGATTTTATTTCAGAAGTTAGTGATTCTCGGTAACTCACACCGATAATTTCATGCCCCTCATTTTCCAGTAACTGTAGTGCCTTGCCATTAATTTGCGTAACGGACTCATTTTGCAAAGCGGACGCTCTAATTTTCTGCAAAAATCGACCATTGTGCAAACCCATACCTTTATAACTTTTTGGGTAGGGAATCGTTATTTTTTCATCCCCTTGAAGCAAGGAATAACCATCAACTGATTGAGCGTCGAAACCTTCCAGCAAATGCCCAAGATCCATTTGCTCAAGGGACAGTACTGCCCCGGGCTGTAATAATTCGCCGACAATACGTTTTTTTTCTTTAAAGCAATGATCAATTAACGCAATCTTAATGCCTTTAGGCGCAAGATATGCGGCGATGGTGGCGCCTGCCATGCCCGCGCCTATAATGCAAATATCGTATTCTGATTTCATATTAAGCTATTAGGTACAAATAATTTACGTGACATTGAATCCTCTTTCATACTTGAATATACTTATCATAGTATCGACTCAATGCCCAAATAGGAAATATATTCCTATAATTTGCGTAAGTTATCATACAGTTATAATTAAAAACGCCGGAAATACTCTCTTGCGGCCAATCGCCAATGTCTGTTTGCCTACTCAACAGTACATTAACACCCGTTTCGATTACCTTTTTGTCAGTAAAATCAGCAACCATTAACGTCAATAATGCCCACCCAGTATTAATGACCTGAGACGAAACAGCCTCCGTGTAAACCAACTTAGAGCATGACTCGAAAGTTTCACCCCAACCACCATCTGTTTTTTGCTTATCAACTAAAAAAGCACAGGCCTTGTCTATGCTACTGGTTAAAATCGTATCTTTTAAATAACCTTTACCTTTAGCCTTACTGATCGCTTCTACTGCAAACCAAGTGGCATAAGTAAAACATACCGCCCAACCACCATACCAAGAACCATCTGGCTTTTGTTGCTTAAGGATAAACTGTAACCCAGCAGTAATTGCCTGTTGTATTTGACCAGCCTTATAGTCAGGATAGTCCTCTTGAATCTCCAATAAAGAAATAACACAAGCGGCCGTGCATTCTGTCCAAGAATAATCGATCATTATATCGGCAAACACTTCAGATGGATTAAGTTTTTCCAACCACTTAGATGATCGGGTTAACTCATACGTTGCCCAACCGCCGTCAATGTTCTGATATGAAAGGATAATATCGACCGCTTGTTTAATTCGTTCATCATTAATAACGGTCTTAACGAGACCTGAATGATGAATGGCTAAAGTAGCGCTTAAGCCTTCTGCAGTACAGTCGGCAACAGGCCAGCCATTTTCTGCCGTTGAAAAAGGCCAACTTCCAATCATTGGATGACGAAAAAACTCAGCATGCGTAGGGTGTTCGGTTTTAATTTGCGACAATTCAATAAATTGGTAGCTTTTTTCAATCGTGGCGGGAAATAGCTTGCCCAACTCACTTTCCAACATGGCTCGAGTAGCAAAAGCGGTATCCCACAACTGTGACCCATTATAACCACTCATTTTCATGCCATCTTCAGCAATCCATAAATAATCGTACCAGCGTGCCACATGCTTTTTAAACTGTTCAGAATCTTTTCCATAAGCATCCCAGATACAAATTGAATTGATTGCTTTATTTACGGGCCCTATATTGATGTAATCGGTTTGGGCATCCTCTGCATTAAGATATTTTAGAATATACGCAATCGCTTTTTTTCTTAACCAAGAACATTTGAATTTTTCATAATTATTAGTAAAAAAATTCATCCATTTCAAAACCGGAGAAGGTGTCGTGTAACAATCCTTTTCACAAACTGCATTACGCTGACTGGGCCAGTTAATCGTATCAAAAGACTCGTTATAGATTTCTTCTCTTAAGGACAGGATCAATTCATTTTCAGGGACTTTAATCTGCTTGGCATAGCAATAAGCCATCGGCAAATAAACCATACGACTATGGCACCAATAACGTGATGGGTGAAAAGGCAGCCATTTAGGGAATAACCACATTTCAGGAAATAGGCTGTTAAATCCCTGCCAATCATATAAGTTCAAGGTGGCCAGATAAAACTTCCCCCAAGAAGGTATTCCAGTTGCACCGCCATTGCTTTTGATCCAACTTCTAGCGTTAATCAAAGACTCATGATCCTTATCAACCCCCAGTATACGCAAAGATACATATTGCATAACGGTGCCAAACATCGTTGACTCACCCTCAATATGCATACCCCAACCCGAATCTTTATTCTGATGATTAAACAAATAAAGCTTCATCATTTCCTGATGAGCTTTAGGAAAGGGGGTGCCCGAAATATACGAAGCAATTAACAAGCCCGGTAAAAGAAACAAAGGACCACCGTAATCACCGGGCCAATGTCCATCGTCACTTTGCAAGAAAGTATGGTAATTCATACCGTTAATCAGTGCATCAGTGATTTTTTGCTTTTCCTGCGAAGCAACTTGCGGAATTTGTCCCTTAAATTTCGTAAACTTTTCACGAATAGCCGAGTGCCTATAAACTTTGTCACCTGAATTGGGATTACTAGCCTTATCAAATTGGAAGTCACGACTGAATTCTTTTATTTCTTGCTCTGATAGCGTATTTGCATTTTTCAGATGCTCATTAATAGTATTTGACTCCGATTTGAATGCCCAAATATGCCGCCCTTTTTCAGTGAGCAATTTCCAGCTATTCCAACTCGGTTTTACATTAAGCATAGATTTTTATGAAGTATTTTTAACTAATGAGTGATAATTTTATGTATTAAATAAAGCAATGCGTACCATTGCAATAAAGCCTTTCAATTTTTTTAATAGCCCAGGCTGTTTGCGTAAGCGTTCATGACCGGGTAGCAATTGTCCTTTAGCGAGCTTACCAATTTTTCTTTTTACCGCAGGATCAAGTTTATCATCTGCTGCTAATTCAAAAAACAATGCTTTAACATTGCCTAAGTCAAAGAAATCTCTCTGCCATTCCCACTTATAATTCCCCCCATAACGAAACCATGAGCCACCAATGCCAGCCACTTCATAGTGTGTTCCGTCTTCTCTCAATGCTGGTGACACTTGATCCCACAAACCGATCACTTCACCTTGTTTTTCATCAATTAAAATTCGGTGATAGGGATAACGCCATTCTTCAAAACCTTCCATTTGAACACCTAAAGCCCATTCTTCTATCTCTTTACGGCTACGTGCTACAAACTCTTCATTAGGTCCAATATTCCATCGATATTCAGCCTCATCGGTATACATAGCCCCTAAGTATTTTGGCCAATTTCCTTCCTTTTCAGCATCACGATTTGCTTGCAACCAACGTTCAACCATTTCTTCTAGCTCTGCTCTGGGATATGCGGCCATTCTTTATCTCTTATAAGTTCTTTGTGTTTACAAAAATTGCTTTAGTGGGGCAGTATTTTTCAGCTAAGCGCACTTTTTCAAGTAATTCCATGGAAGGATTTTCTTGTAAGATAGTTAGATTACCGCCATCGTCCACATGAAAAACTTCTGGCGCCTCTGTCATGCATGCGGCGTGTCCCTGACAAAGTTCACGATCAATTTTTATTTCAAATCCTGGATTAACTCGTCCACTTTCCTGCTTTTCAGGCGCTTTTAATTCAGCAACATTCTCTTTAATATCCGTTCGCTTGATGTAACGAACACGACAAGGTGATAAAGGTTGGACCACCATTTGAGTAAAATCATCCTGATAGTAATCTTTCTCATCTACAAGTTCAAATGTATAGCGGCGTAATAAAATGCTAAAAATTGCCTTTAGTTGCAACATGGCAAATGCATTCCCTGTACATTTATGTTTCCCACCACCAAAAGCAATCCAGCTGAATGGTTTGGCATCTTCCTGACGTTCTTCTGAGTAACGACCAGGATCAAACTTTTCAGGATCAGGAAAAATCTCCGCTATACGATGAGAAACGCGTGGGGATGCACAAACATACTTACCTGCTTTTACGGTATAACCTTTAAAGTGAAAGTCCTTCATCACCTTACGAATTAAAAATATTAACGGAGGATGCAGTCGCAAAACTTCTTTAATGACATTTTCTAAGACAGGAATCTCTCGTAAGGACTGGAAAGTTACTTCACCTTCAGCACCGAAATGCGCATCCAATTCACTTAAGACTAAATTCAACTGCTCTGGTCGTTTCGCCAATTCAAGCAACGTCCATGCGGCAGTCCCCGCCGTCGTATGATGCCCGGCAAATATAGTCCCTATTAACATTCCTGTTATTTCATGTGGCGATAAGTGAGTGCCATCATCATATTTAGAGTCTATGAGCAATTGAAAGGCATCTTCACTCTTTTCTGCTTTTTGAGCTCTTTTAGCAATAATCCCTGTCACTAATTCCTGTAATCTGGCGCGCGCTTTATCACGTCGACGAAATACGGGTAACGGCAAGTTAGGAAAAACAAAAGCCAGTGGATTAACGCCTTTTTCAAGGTCGTGATAAATCTTTGCAAACTCTTCATTCAACTCATAGCGAAATTCATCACCAAGCAGACAATGGCTAGAAGTATAAATCGTCAGTTCTTTCATGAACTCAAGTAAATCAATCTCTCCTGTATTACCCCAGTCGGCGATCATTTGCTCAACTTCTTGAACAATAACTTGCGCATAACCACGCATAGGCTTATCACGCAATACTGGCATCAGCATCTTAAGTTGCTGATCTTTTTTATGTGGCGGCGCATCAAAAACAACACCCTTACCAAAAATAGGTGTCATGATTTTGTAAGCTTGACTTTGATCTAACTGGGCATCGGGGGCGCGAAAAAAGGCCTCATTTGCTTCTGGACCCGTCATCAATACCATCTTCTGATGAAACATCCGAAATTCACCGATTTCTCCAAGTGTATCTCTGAGCGTCATCATGTAGAGAAAGGGATTTTTTCCAAACTTTAACATGTGCCCTAAAAATGGCAATGCACCAGGCATTTTAGGGGGTTGTTTGATAGGAGAAGCAGATTTTTCAGGATTTATCGTATTCATAACTCGGCTTGATATAGAAGCATGGTAAGGAGAGCCTAGATAAATAGAGGCTTTCCCCCGAAAAACATAAGCCTTTAATTCCTTAGGTGAATGTCAATCAATGTTCAATTTTACGCGGTGACTGCTTAATGTACAAACCTTTCCGCTTAATTGATAAGTTATCACTTGTCAACGACCCTCTGACATTAGCGTTTCTTGACTGCATTTAAGCCGTACAAAAAAACCTATATTTAATTGAGCTCATTGGATTGCAGGCCACCACCACCTGATATCAACTAAAAAATTTAACTTATTTTACTGTATTACGTAAATTTATCAGCAACTTGGTTATTTCAGATTGTGCCTGATTATCACCTATAAAATGCTTTAAACTGCTACCAAAACCCGCTGTTTGATCTGTAAAAGTTCTATTTAAATAAAAAACCAGAGCACCTTTACCATAAGGTAAACAAGCAATAATGAGCTGATTGGAATTAAAAGCACGTCCGACGTAAAATTGTCTAGCAAGAATTAACTCACCAGCGCTTTCACTCGACGAGACTCGATGGACAAGAATTGCCGTTGGACTTCCTTGTACGATTCGATTACTCCAAAAAAAGGCTTCTTCAATACCCACTGAAAAATCTACTGGATAATTCAGCCAAGCTTTATATAACGCAGGAAAATACTTCTCAATCACTTTACTTTCCAACAAAGCAGCCTTCAATTCCTGCCTAGGACTGGCTTCTTCTCCATCACCACGGTCATAATTTGCAATACCCTTCAAACCCTCTTTACGATAAGCTTGCCAACGTTGCCATAAAAATTTTCTATACATTGCAGACGCCCCATCAAGCGACTTAGGACTTGCCGCTTTTATACTCTGAAATTCCTGCCTAGATAAATTAAGCTGACTACCTGGCTTTGCCTCCCAAAAATCGTCCACCGCCTCACTTCCTGCCTTAAAACTAAACCCCTTAAAAGCCTCCTCTGTTGCTTGCAAAGGGATAACTCCAGCCGCTATAACGGCGGTATCGAGAGATACCAAATCTTCTCTCTTGATGACTTCACTAATTTTGGCTGGGCTCGCTGATACATACATTGCCGCCCCGGCGGTTAGCTCTCTTTCGCTACTTTCTGAGATATCAAAAAATACAATATCACCATGATCCAAACGGGCTAAATCTTGTTGCGTAATGCCTAACTGCTTAATCAATTCCGTATAACTCGGCATATTGGCAGCAAATACTGTATAAACAATGCTCAACACTAAAGCAATAACAAAGCCACCCCAGAGCTTTTTTTTATGACCAGCAAAGTGTTCTATCGTTTTAATTTGTTTCGACATTCCTTTATACCCTGCCTCAAAAAATAAATAATGTAATACCTTATAAACCATCTGCACTTCAGATATCAACGACCGTTCAAAATTTGTGAATCATAAATGACATTAATACAGTAATAATGTCCAAGCTGACATCAATTTTTATCACTGAAACAACCTTCTTGTAAAAATGCAGATTCTTGTTTGATTTGACTTACCAAGTCTGCTGAATATAATCGATAAAAAATACACATCAATATCATGTATAACAAAACTTATGACCGTCTTGCTAAAAAAAGAACATCAACTTCTCGATCGCCAAACCATCGTTAACCTTGTGCGTAAATGGGGCGATGTTAATACTGAGGGTCTATTATCTTCCACATGCCAATTTTTTTCAGCACCCCTTATCGAAGGCTTCATTGGTTATCGACTCGAAAAAGGCAATGCTGTGGTTTTTGGTGATCCGGTATGCGCACCAGCAGATAAGCCCATACTAGCCACCGCCTTTCAACAGCATTGCCGACGTAAAAAAATAGGGGTTGTTTATCTTATTGTTTCGGAAGACTTTTCCCGCTGGGCTTCTTTAAATCTTAATGCTGTTTTAATTGAGTTCGGAGAAAAATTTATATTAAATCCACTGAGTAATCCTATTGATCACACAGGACCCAAAGCCGTATTAGTTCGTAACAGAGTTAAACATGCCTTACGAGAAGGGACTTCCGTGCAGGAATATTCTGGAGACAATCCTGATATTGAAAATACATTACAAGCTGTCGCCACTTCATGGCAAAAGGAACGCCAAGGACCCCAAGTTTACTTAGCTGATTTTAAGGTGTTTGAAGATCGCTTAGGTAAACGCTGGTTCTATGCTCAAAAAGACACTCAAATAGTGGGCATCTTAATACTTAGTCAATTGCAATCAACTAATGGCTGGCTTCTTAATAATGTCCTCATCACTAAAGACGCACCCAATGGCATCTCAGAGCTATTAGTTATTTCTATGCTACAAATCTTGTCAAAAGAAGACTGTCAATCCGTTACTGCAGGGCCTGTTCCTGCTTTCCAACTAGGAGAGGTCAGTGGCCTGAGTCGCTTTTCAGCAAAGCTTGCACGCGGTATTTATCAAATAGCAAAGCACATTTTTCATCTCAGTGGCCGTGAAGCCTTCTGGAAAAAATTTCAACCGGCTACATTACCGTCCTATTTATTATTTCCCGATAGAAACTTATCCTACACTAGCATTAAATCTCTTCTCAAAGCCTTAAATGCGCATGTATAAACCCCCACTATTTTTATAAATATTTCTTAACTTAGCGATTAAATCAATCTTACTTTTTGATCATGAACTTTCTTAAAATCCTAAGGTCTTATTTAGTATTCGGATAAATACTTTTCCGTTTAAAGCAGAATTTTTTGACGTTAAGAGGGTTAGAAAAGCCCTATATTTATCCTATTTCTTCGTCTCTATAATGGCGCAAGATCAAAAAAGAACGCTACTTTACCCTTTCTTAATGATGTTTTATTGGAACTTATCAATGCACTTTAGATTTATCCTATCTAGTATTTTACTTTTCTTAACTGTTGGCTGCAGTAGTCTCGGTTTGCTATCGCCTAGCAATACACTTGCCCTAGATGCCGTTGATATGCCGAAGGGTGACTTAGCCGGCTTGGGGCCGCAACAGGTAATAGCCACTAGACTAAAAATAGATCATCAGGGTGAAGCGCTCTCAGTTGTCTTATACCAACCTGTTGCCGCACCTGTAAACGCGCCTGCTATTGTTTTCTTGCCCGGCTTGATGGCTCCAGATGATCAGTATGAGAGTTATGCGCGCGCACTGGCTTCGCGTGGCTTTATTGTCGCTGTACGGGGTTGGTATTCGTTATTTACCAGTGATCTTGAGCTCGCTCACGATGCCAATGTTCTTGCCGACTGGTTGATCACCACACAAGGGGTTGATCCGAAAAAAATCGGTGTTGCTGGTCATTCTATGGGGGGAAAAGATGCGATGCTTGCCGCCTCTAGATATGGGGTTTTCGCTAGCGTAGTCGCGATTGATCCTGATGATAATGGTAAGCTGTCTGTCGCACATGGGGGGCTTATTTCCTTAATGCGCGCGCCCTTATTGCTTATTGGTGCAGAAGTTGCGTGGCAGGCCTCGAATATCTGCGCACCAAAAGAAAACAACTATCAGCGTTTCTTTGAACAATCATCACCTGGCACTGTAGAGCTAACTTTAAAAGATGCCGATCATGTCCAGATGTTAGACGAACCAGACCGCTTTGGTTATAGCATTTGTCGCTGCGGCACAGCAGATTCTCGCCAAGTACGTATTATTGCAAGACGCGCAACCGTCGGTTTTTTTCTCCAACATCTAATGAGCGGGCCTGTGTTTGCAAAACCAGAGGAAAATCAAGGGATAATCAGAGTGGCTCAAAACAATCATTTTATGTTGGAGTGAAAGGATGAAACTATTAGAATTTCCTGAGTAATCAGGTAGGCTAATTAATCGCTTACTATAAAAAGACTATTCCTTGCCTGATAAAAAAGGGACGAAGGTTACTGACTCGAGTATTTCAACTTCATAATCATTAATATTACGTGTAACTCGTTGCAATGTTTGCTGGCCGTTGACACCTATTGGGATAACCATAACCCCTCCAACCGCTAATTGCTGTAATAATTCCTGTGGGATTTCAAAGGGGGCAGCCGATGCAAGAATTGCATCAAATGGCGCATAATCAGACCAACCGAGATTACCATCATTATATAAATAACTAACATTTTTGAGCTTCAAATCCCATAAATGGCCTTTTGCTTTTCGCTGTAATGGCAAAATTCTTTCGATGGAATAGACATGATCGACTAACTGGGCCAGAATTGCTGTCTGATATCCGCATCCAGTTCCTATCTCAAGCACTTTACCTAAATGACCCGTTGCCTCTAACAAAAGCTCCGTCATTTTTGCGACAATATAAGGCTGAGAAATAGTCTGGTTATAACCAATCGGCAATGCTGTATCTTCATAAGCTCGACTAGAAAGCGCTTCATCCATAAAGATATGTCGTGGTGTATCACGCATAATTTCCAAAACCTTCTGATTTCGGATGCCTTGCTCTGATAGCCGCTTTATCATACGCTCTCGCGTTCTCAGCGAAGTCATACCCATGCCTTGCAAGCTTAAGGTCATAAATTATTTTCCTGTGGTAACCATGATGCTAGAGCATCCATAGACTCATAACGAGTTAAATCGATTTGTAGCGGTGTCACTGAAACAAAGTTTTCATTAATGGCATAAAAATCTGTACCAGGGCCTGCATCCTGTTCGGCGCCTGGAGGTCCTACCCAATAAATTATGCGCCCACGGGGATCATTGCTTTTAATGACAGGTTCAGATTTATGCCGCTGTCCTAACCGTGTAGCCTGAAATCCTTTTAAATCGTTAATAGCAACATCCGGCACATTAACATTCAAAATAGTATCTTTCGGCAAAGGCTTTTTAAGTAATTGCTTTAGTAAAGTCACAGCAACATGTGCTGCCGTTTCAAAATGAGTCGGATTACTGCCAACTAACGAAATCGCAATAGCCGGCAAACCTAAGAAACGGCCTTCAGTCGCCGCAGCAACTGTTCCTGAATAAAGCACGTCATCACCCAGATTTGAACCATGATTAATCCCAGCAAAAACCATGTCGGGTTCTTGATCCAATAACCCTGTTATCGCCAAATGCACACAATCAGTAGGCGTACCATCTACCTTAATATAACCATTATCAGCGACATAAGCTCGCAGAGGTATTTCAAGTGTTAACGAGTTACTTGCCGCACTTCGATTTCGATCAGGAGCCACCACCGAGATTTTAGCATACCCACTTAAAGCGTTAGCTAATGCAGTCAGGCCTTCAGCCAAGTATCCATCATCATTACTTAACAAAATATGCATTATCAATTCGCCATAAGGCTTAATAAACTATAAAATCAAGCATCTTAGCAACAATAACCAATAAAATCAGCTTTCGTGGCAAAAAAAACACTAACAGCAGAAGACCAGAATTTATTTCGTGAAACAATTGGCAAAGTACGAGCAATTACTAACGACAAAATTCAACTCAATACAGACATAAAACCAAAGCCCTACCCTAAACCCTTGGCCGCTGATAATACTATTCATTTAAACAGAGCAATCATAGCAGAGCCTGAAAAAATGGGGCTTGAAGACAGTATGAGTTTTATAGCACCCGGCATACAAAACACGGTATTAAAGAAATTACGCCGAGGTTTTTTTGGCGTGGATGCGGAGATTGACCTACATGGTTTAACTAGTAAGGCCGCCAAAGACCAACTCCTGCACTTTTTAAATTCTTGCGTAACATCAGGTTACCGGTGCGTGCATATTGTCCACGGCAAAGGTTATCGTTCTCCAGATAATCATCCCGTTCTAAAAAACAACCTTAATTTATGGTTAAGACAATTCGCAAATGTACAAGCGTTTTGCTCCCCGCCGGCAAAACACGGCGGCACCGGCGCCGTGTTTGTGCTATTACAATTGACCGAAAAATACAGCCATTATGATGAATCCGAGTTTTAGCGCACTGGTTACTGACCACTCTTCAGTAACTACTCTTGAATAATTTCTCGCAATACCGACGTCGCATAACTCCCTGCTGGAAGCGTAAATGTTAACTCTAATAAATCCTCGGCAATAAACTGCCACTGCAAGTCCTGTACATTAGCCCTCAATGCGCGTCTATCACTATCAACAGAAAAATCTATCAAGCCTTGCGCCAACTGTGAGTGCGCATCAATAACATCTTCCTCAATAACCTTAGCATCAGCTGAGACACCTACGTCTCCCTTGCCCCATAAGGCGCCTGATGGATGGATATCCTTTTCAGATAATCGTCGTATAATTTCCGCATCTGGCACATCAGATTTAAAAAAACTATGGGATAAATCAAATAAATAAGTATCGCCTGGAATCGATTGATTCCAGTTTTTATGGGCCACTCGATAAGCCAATATATGGTTAAATAAATAGGAACGTACGGCTGATAAATATAGGCTACGTTGTTCTCGCCCGACCTTTGCACCCAAAAACATTTCTGCTGCTTTATTTACGTTTTGACCACTATTACCAAACCGTTGAGGACCATAATAATTTGCAATTCCGTCTGTTTTAATCGCCTGCAATTGCGAAATCGTTTTATCTTTATCCCCCTGCCAATCACGAATAGTCAGTCTAAAGCTATTACCTGATAAAACACCACGTTTTAATTTTCGGGCATGACGTATGCTTTGCAATACTTTCATCGTGTCCGTTTCAAATAGCGCCCAATCTGGATCACTTTTACCGGGCAACCACACACTAAACCATTGCGTGGTGATGGCATGTCGATCTTTTAGGCCTGCATAACTGACATCACGCTGCCTCACGTTAGCAAATCTTGCTAACTGCCTTGCAACGTAATCAGTATTCTCTCCCGTTTTTTCTATTTGCAGAAAGGCATGCTCACCAGCACCCGAAGGTTCGAAAGCTAGATTTTCTTTAACAATAAAGTCGTCAGGTAAGCTTCTTATTTTTCCAGATCCTGAAGGCTGACCATATACATGAGGCCAAATCGGTATGTCGATGGATTGCACTATAACTGTCATATATTCTAATTACCAATATTTCCATTTGGTTTTCGACAAAAAAAAGCCCGTCGAGACTTACTCATTTTTCTATTAAAACAACCGCTTGAACTGCAATTCCTTCTTTACGACCTTCAAAGCCTAATTTTTCTGTAGTCGTCGCTTTAACATTAATACAATCGATATCCACGGCTAAGTCATCCGCAATGTTTTGACACATCGCCACAATATAAGGTGCCATTTTTGGGGCTTGAGCAATGATAGTTACATCAGCATTGACTATTTGATAGCCTTTATCTTGGACAATACGATAAACATGCCTCAACAACACGCGACTATCTGCACCTTTAAATTCAGGATCAGTATCTGGAAAATGCTTACCAATATCCCCTAAAGCTGCCGCACCCAATAAGGCATCACATAGAGCATGAAGCACTACATCACCATCGGAATGGGCTTCTAGACCTTGTTCATAGGGTATTTTTACGCCACCTAAAATGACATCCCCACCCTCTTTAAAACGATGAACATCGTAACCCATGCCTACTCTAATCATGTTGTTGCTCCATATAAAATTGCGCTAATGCTAAATCTTCTGGTCGAGTAATTTTTATATTGTCTGGACGACCTTCGACAATTTTCGGCTGTAATCCCAGTAATTCTAAAGCACTCGCTTCATCCGTTATTGCGGGATTACCCTCAGCGGCTGTCAGCGCATTTTTTAATAATCCGTATCGAAACATTTGAGGTGTTAATGCTCGCCAGATATGGCTTCTATCTAAGGTGCCGACAATCTGATCACCCTGAATATTTTTTAAAGTGTCGTGTGATGACAACGCCAAAATGCCACCGACCTCATCATTAACCAGCGAATCAATAAGAAAATGTATGTCTGATCCCGTAATACAGGGCCTAGCGGCATCATGAACTAATACCCAATCATCATCTGAAGCCATTGCGCATATAGATTTTAATGCCGAAAGCACTGAATCAGCGCGCTCTTTACCCCCAGCAGCAACGATTATCTTTTCATGCGTTGACACTTCTAGTTCTGGCCAATAGGGGTCTTCTTCGGAAATTGCTACCGCAACGCCCGTAAAAACATCTGCCTTTATCAATCGCAACAAGGTATGTTCGATAACTGTTTTTCCGGCAAGCTCCAAATATTGCTTAGGTCGATCAGCATTCATTCGCTTTCCAACCCCTGCAGCAGGAACTACAGCCCAGAATTTTATTAAATCATGCATAAGTAGAGATATCCTGTTCAAAAAACAAAAGGCGTAAAGCTAAAAGTGCATTGCCACCTTTAGCTTTACGCCTTTAGCGTATCTTTATCATTTTACTCAAGAACTTGAAAAAAAGTCTCACCATCCCGAATCATCCCTAACTCATCTCTGGCTCGTTCTTCAAGCGCTTCTTGTCCTTTTCTTAAATCCTCTACTTCAGCATAAAGGATCTCATTACGTTCTTTTTTTTCTGCAACTTCAGCCTTAAGATCATCAAGTCGCAGTTGAAGCGCCTTTATCTCTTCAATACCCCCATTACCCTGCCATAAGCGGTATTGCAAAAGAATAATCAACAACGTAATGATTGCAAGAAGATATTTCATAATTTTAAAATAACATCAATGAGACAAAAGTCGCCCTATTTTTCATAACTTACGACTTTTATCTCGTGCCTTAACTGTATTAAAGCATTCTAAATGCACTACGACCTGCGTATTTAGCCAAACCGCCTAATTCTTCTTCGATTTTCATCAAACGGTTGTATTTAGCAACACGATCAGAACGACTTAAAGAACCTGTTTTGATTTGACCTGTACCAGTCGCTACCGCTAAATCAGCAATCGTTACATCTTCAGTTTCACCAGAACGATGTGACATAACCGCTGTATAAGACGCTTTATGGGCCATATCAATGGCAGCAAATGTTTCAGTCAAAGTACCAATTTGATTCACTTTAATCAAAATTGAATTAGCGATATTTCTTTCTATACCTTTTTGCAAGATTTTAGGATTAGTTACAAAAAGATCGTCACCGACTAATTGAATACGGTTACCCAATTTTTCTGTGATTAATTTCCAACCATCCCAATCATTTTCGTCAAAACCATCTTCAATGCTGATAATTGGATAACGATTAACCCAATCAACAAAGAAATCAGCCATTTGCTCAGAGCTGTAAGTTTTACTTTCAGAAGCTAAATCATATATTCCATCATGATAATATTCAGAAGCAGCAGCATCTAAACCCAAGTAAATATCTCTACCAGGCATGTAACCTGCTTGCTCAATAGCTTGCAAAATAACACTGATAGCTTCTTCATTTGAAGAAAGATTGGGGGCAAAACCGCCTTCATCACCAACGGTAGTCGCTAAGCCTTTCGCTTTTAATACTTTACTCAAACTATGAAAGACTTCTGCACCATATCGGATCGCTTCACGGAAAGAAGGCGCGCCTACAGGTAAAATCATAAATTCTTGTAGATCAACGCTATTATCTGCATGCGAACCACCGTTGATAATATTCATCATCGGTACTGGTAAAATAAATTCACCAGACTTGTTCAAATGGCGATACAACGGCTGACCCGCTTCTTTTGAGGCTGCATGCGCGGCTGCCATAGAAACAGCCAATATAGCATTCGCACCTAAACGCGCTTTGGTATCAGTGCCGTCCAATGCGATCATCGCTTTATCTAAAGCTTCTTGATCATTAACATCCAAACCGATAACAACATCACGAATTTCAGTTTTAACATTGTTAATGGCGTTCAGCACCCCTTTACCTAAGTAACGCGTTTTATCGCCATCACGTAATTCAATTGCTTCGCGCTCACCTGTTGAAGCACCCGATGGCACCATAGCACTACCAACAACACCTGAAGCCAAGACAACATCGGCTTCTAAAGTTGGGTTACCGCGTGAATCTAAAACTTCTCTTGCACGAATATCAATAATTGCAGCCATTTTTTTTCCTATAATGTAGTTTCTATCAGGGGTTGTGCTTTTACAGCCCTGTCGATTGTTAATAAAACTTCTAATAATTCTTGCATTCTGTATAAAGGCCACGCATTCGGGCCATCACTTTTAGCCTCAGCCGGATTGGGATGTGTTTCCATAAAAAGCCCTGCAATCCCTGTCGCAACAGCGGCTCTAGCCAATACTGGAACAAATTCACGCTGTCCACCGGAGCAAGTCCCTTGCCCACCAGGAAGCTGTACTGAATGAGTTGCATCAAAAACGACGGGGCAACCAGTATCTCTCATAACGGCTAAAGAGCGCATATCAGAAACCAGATTGTTATAACCAAATGAAACCCCGCGCTCACAAACCATTATTTGCTTATTTCCCGTAGCCTTCGCTTTATTGGCGACATTAACCATATCCCACGGTGCAAGAAACTGGCCTTTTTTAATGTTTACCGGTATGCCTTGCGAAGCAACTTGCTGAATAAAATTAGTCTGTCTGCACAAAAAAGCAGGTGTTTGCATCACATCAACGACACTAGCGACCTCAGCAAGTGGCGTGTCTTCATGGACGTCGGTTAATACTGGAACACCAATTTGCTGCTTAACCTTTTCCAGTATTTCCAAGCCTTTTTCTATTCCTAAGCCTCTAAAAGTTTCATGTGATGAACGATTAGCTTTATCAAATGACGATTTGTAAATAAAAGGAATGTTTAATGCCGTTGTTAACTCTTTTAGATAGCCCGCTGTATCCAGTGCCAATTGCTCACTTTCAATAACACAAGGGCCCGCAATTAAAAAAAACGGCTGTTCTAAACCAACCTCAAAACCACATAATTCCATTAGCTTGTTACCTTTTTAAATTGTGATGCTGCAATGACAAAACCGGAAAATAAGGGATGCCCTTTTCTAGGCGTTGATGTAAATTCTGGATGAAACTGACACGCTAAAAACCATGGATGACTGGGTATTTCAATCACTTCAACCAAGCGACCATCTATCGATTTGCCAGAGAAGCGCATTCCCGCTTTCTCCAACGACTCAATATATTTATTATTGAATTCATAACGATGACGGTGTCTTTCGGTAATGACATCTTTTTGATACAGATTAAATGCCAATGAATCCGCCTGTAAACGACATTGCTGTCCTCCTAGACGCATAGAACCACCTAAATCTGAATTTTCATCACGTGTTTCTAGTTGACCACTTTCAGCCGTCCATTCTGTAATCAAACCAATAACAGGATGAGGTGTCTTAGGTAAAAATTCGGTACTATGTGCTCCTTCTAGCCCAGCCACATCACGGGCAAATTCAATCACCGCGACCTGCATTCCCAAACAAATACCTAAATAAGGGATATTGTTTTCACGTGCATAACGAACTGTGGCAATTTTACCTTCAACTCCACGCTCACCGAATCCACCCGGCACTAAAATAGCATCAACACCTTTGAGGCAATCAACACCTTCATCCTGAATAATTTCTGAATCAATATAATTAAGAATAACGCGTGTATGCGTTGAAATACCCGCATGAATTAAGGCTTCATTAAGTGATTTATAAGCATCAGAATGATCCACATACTTGCCAACAATCGCAATAGTTGCTTGCTTAACGGGATTGGCTAAGGCATCAACCACTTTATGCCATTCCGATAAATCTGCAGGTGATGCATTCAATCTCAGCTTATTAACCACGATATCATCCAAGCCCTGCTCGTGAAGTAATAGCGGTATCCGATAAATAGTGTCAGCATCAATTGCTGAAATAACCGCTTTTTCCTCCACATTAGTGAATAAGGCAATTTTGCGGCGCTCAGCAATAGGAATAGGCTGTTCCGAGCGACAAATTAAAATATCAGGCTGAATACCAATCGCTCTTAATTCTTTAACTGAATGTTGAGTTGGCTTAGTTTTAATTTCACCAGCTGAGCGAATATAAGGCACTAAGGTCAAATGAATAAAGAGCGATCTTTCTGCACCTAATTCAAAACGCATTTGCCTAATAGCTTCCATAAAGGGTAGGGATTCAATGTCACCAACGGTGCCACCCACTTCAATTAAAGCGACATCCATGCCTTCCGCGCTAAGATAAACTCGACGTTTTATTTCATCGGTAATATGGGGAATAACCTGAACGGTGGCACCTAAATACTCACCTTTACGCTCTCTGCGTAAGACACTGTCATACACCTGACCTGCCGTAAAATTATTCTTTTTAGCCATCGTGGTTTTAAGAAACCGCTCATAATGGCCTAAATCCAAATCAGTTTCAGCTCCGTCCTCAGTAACAAAAACCTCCCCATGCTGAAAAGGACTCATAGTGCCAGGATCAAGATTAATATAAGGATCGAGTTTAGTCATGGTGACCTTTAGGCCACGAGACTCAAGAATAGCGGCAAGTGACGATGCCGCAATGCCTTTGCCTAGCGATGAAACAACACCGCCAGTAATGAATATGTATTTTGTCATTTAGAATGTATGGAATTCAGAAGAAAACTGAGGGCAGCATAAGTAAATCATACCTATTTTAATCGACAATGCGCTTGTCGTCATTGTCTTTATTTAGCTAAAAGCACAATGACTAACTAATGCATCACATTCAAGCCGCTAGATGAGGCAAAATATAACGCCTGCGAGCTAGTATTACTAACATACGACGCTATGTTTATAACCTGTAAGTCCTCTACCCTTTACTATTAGCACGCCAAAATACCCGCACTATTTAACGCCACATCGACCACTAATAAGTACATTTAAAATCTTAAATAAATTCTTTTTGCACCTGAAAATTAATACAACCTTGGTCTATTTCACTATAAAAATCAGCACTTATCCACAAATCACCGACGGAAACAAGCTCATCATCCAAATAAATCAAGGGAATTCTCTGCCTTTCCCACGGTGGAATTCCAGCCTCTTGGTATAGTTTCTTTAAATCATGATGACCATTACGACCCTGCAACCGGATAGATTCTCCTCCCTTTCGAGTCCTTACAGTCACTATCGATGTCTGCCATCGCGCTAAAGAAAGCCCTGCAGACGACGCCTCACGGCATAAAATTTGATCAGCAGAAATTTTTATCGAGGCGTCCTCAACTGGCCAAAGCGCCTCTGGCATTATTATTGGTAATACTGGACTTAAGCAATACAATTTATCTCGATAGCGTCGCACACAACATCCCTGCCCCGTCAAGAGCGGATCAGCATCTTTCCTTGCAGAGATAACCTCAGCCTGCAAACGCTCAATAAAAGCTTGAGCTGGCATTTTTAATTTATGCAATTGAAACCATTGCCTAATAACAAGTGCTTGTTCATTAATTGTTAAGTGCTTTAAATTGTTAATGCCTAGCGTTTTATCCTCTACATTAAAAATATCAAGGAATAGGCTCTCTGCCTGCGCACTAATCAAAAGCTGAGCATCCGCACAATGTTTAGCTGAACGTGCTACTGTTTTATCACAGGCTGGCCAACGTTTTTTCAACAAAGGCAACACTTCATTCCGCAAAAAATTGCGATCATAATCACTACTCAAGTTACTGGGATCATTAACCCAACTTAAAGCGTTTGCTAACGCATAATCATTAATTGCCGCCTTTGGCGTATTGAGCAAAGGCCTAAGCATGAGACCATCACCAAAGACGCTGCTCTCTGGCATTGCCGACAATCCCGACAACCCGCAACCTCGAAATAATTGCAATAAAACCGTTTCCAATTGATCGTCTCTATGCTGACCGACCACTAAAACATCGCCGACATTTATTAGTAACTTTAAAGCGTCATATCGTGCATTTCTAGCCGTTTCTTCAGGACTTTCTCCGTGACGTGGGCTCGCATTTACAAGCAATACTTTGAAACCAACACCTAACGCTAGTGCCGTCTTTTGACAATGCTCAGCCCAAGCATCAGCTTCACCCTGTAAACCATGATGAACATAAACAGCTGTTATTTTATTTTTAAGATGGGGTATTAACGAACAAAGGTGCAGTAAAACATGAGAATCTACCCCCCCGCTATAACCTATATAAACCTGCGCTAGGTTATTAACATTTTTAAACGCTGCTTCAAGTGAATAGGCTGAAAGCATGTCTTTCATAGAGGTTCTTTATTGAGGAGATATATCGATTTATTGCTGATTTATAAAATAACCTAATCAGGCATTTTTTAGACTGGCTTGAAAGGTCACAAGCCAGCCTAAAATACAGAAACTTATTTTTTAAATAAATCTTTCATTAGCGGCACTGCGTATTTTAAAACAAACTCTTTTAAAATGATGGCTGTCGGCTTAAGTTGACTCACAACCGTCTTAATAAAAAGCCACATACGGTCAGCAACAGATTCGTCAGCACTATCTCGCCATGTTAAATACCGTGAACCAAAGCCATTCATAAAAACTGGCTTATACAGCCACATTTCCAGAATAGAAGTGACCCACATGAACAAAAAAGAAATGCCCATGCCCATGCCGGCAAATATTACCAGCCAAGCAAAAACAGGATCAATCTTTGTTAGCCACCAAGACATTATATCGGCAACCAAAAAAGCATAGGGCATTCCGACAGCAATACATTTGTATTGTGTTGTGCTGGTTTCTGCAAAACTAAAAATCAAACCCACAAACATAAAAATAAAACTGATGCCGAACAAATGAATATGGGATATTCGTGTTAAAGAAGCAAAAGTAGCGCCAGTATCCTGTGTTGTGTAAGCTTTTAACCCTTCAAATTCTGAAAAATCAGGTAAGCTAGACGCTTCCTTGTTATGGCACATAACACAACGCGTTTCTATAATCTTTTTAATGCCATCATCTTTATAGTCATTGACATCAGCACCCGCTCTGACCCATTCCATAATCTTGAAACGCTCTTGTTCTGGCGCATTTTCTTTCATGGAGCCATTCAATTTTTGCTCCAAAACAGTACCTGAACGATTTCCATAATAACTATAAACAATATCGTCAACAGACAGGCCGAATTTACCATCCGCCATGCCATGCGTAAATAATATCTGTATTAATGCAAAAAGATACCCTATGCCTACGGTGCAAAGATATCCCGTAAACAATACTTTTATCGGCGTATCGTGATCTTTTAAAGGCGTGAATTTAGGCGTCATATTTTCTATATTTTAAGAGGCGTTGGACTCATTATAAATCCATGATATTATCAAAAACGTAGGTAAACCCTCTATTTTTGAATGCTGAATACTAGAACAGGAGACTATTATAAGCTAACTTGATTACACTTTTATTTCTGTGTTAATTAATCACACCTTCTTTTTACTTAACCCTCTAAAATCTTGTTTAAGTTTCTTTGCCTGCACGCATTACAATGCGCCATCAACATCACTTACTGGCTTCAAATAAACTCGTATAAGAAACATACATCATTGTTGACGTCAGCATGTATAAGACGGGCGTTAATAAGGGAGTGACTGTCGTGCACAGCAAAGCCTCGGCAAAAATAAACCCTATCATTTTGTAGAAGGCTTTCTGATGCCTACTAACCGCATAATTACCAGCCTCAAGTGCTTGGCTCCAAGTAAAATCTTTGAAGAGCATTAAAGGATAACTAAACCAACTAGCAAAAGTAGTCAACATCAACAGCGTAAAAATCAACGTGATATTAGCGTATGAATAAATCCAAATAGCTATCTCACGCATTGACTTACGATTGAGATTATCGGGCGTTAACTCCCAATAGAAGAAAAACTGGGTGATTTTATAATACTCACCCGATAATAAATTAGCGATCAGCATAAAAGCAAACCATATCGTAACAACACTGGTTGCCGCCAATACCGCTAAAGGCAGACTTTTATTAATCGCCCAATAAAAACCTACCGGATTTTCTGAGGAAAAGCGTAGATCAAGATACTTTGCAATACCAATGCCCACAAATAAAGCCGTTACGGAAAACAAAATTCCCAGTGCAAGTGAGGCTCGGCCAACCGTCATCATAATACCGACAAACAAGGTATAGCCACCCCAAACTAAAGGCCCTCGGCTTACAAATAACAGGGTTTGCTTTAGCCAACCGCTAAAGCTTGGTTTTTTCACAATGAAATCCTAGAGATACCGACTGCTTCACGTAATTCTTTAACAAAAGGCGCACTCACCGCTCTTGCCTTTACAGCACCTTCCTGTAATTGCTGTTCAATATGCTCTGGCGCTTGCATTAAAGCCTCATAACGCTCTCTGGCCGGCGTTATATGATCATTAATGTGTTCAAACAACACCCGCTTCATTTCCCCCCATGCGATTCCCTCTGCATATCGTTGACGCACATCTAAGACTTGTTCAGTGCTAGCAAACGACTTATAAATACTAAACAACGTGCAATCCTCTGGATCTTTAGGTTCACCGGGTTCTAACGAATTTGTTTTAATTTTATTGATTAGTTTTTTTAATTTTTTCTCAGGCTCAAATAAAGGAATCGTATTATTGTAGCTTTTGCTCATTTTTCGACCATCGAGACCCAATAAAGTCGAGCTATGCTCGTCAATAACTGCTTCTGGCAAAACAAAATAATCACCGTAAATATGATTAAAGCGACCAGCAATATCCCTCGCCATTTCAATATGCTGTATCTGATCTTTACCGACAGGCACCTTATTCGCTTTAAACATTAAAATATCCGCCGCCATTAATATGGGATAGCTAAACAAGCCCATATTAATCCCTTTATCTGCGTCGTTTTCACCACTCTGTTCATTTTCAGCAACTGCCGCTTTATAGGCATGGGCTCTATTCATCAAGCCTTTTGATGCCACACAAGTCAACATCCAAGTTAGCTCCATAATCTCTGGCACATCTGACTGCCGATAAAACACTGCATTTGAGGTATCCAAACCTAATGCCAGCCAAGTGGCTGCAATTTCCAAACTTGACTGCCTAACTCTTTCCGGTTCCTGACATTTAATCAACGCATGATAATCAGCCAAAAAATAAAAAGGCGCTACATTTGCATCTTTACTGGCGGTAATAGCCGGCCTAATAGCGCCCACATAATTACCTAGATGTGGCGTTCCCGTAGTCGTAATACCCGTTAAAACGATTGCTTTAGTCATGTGTTCCATCTTTTTTATACTTAATTGTGTATGAAATATTACCTAAATTTAGCCCAATAGCCAACAAGATCAGATTATCTCATGACCTTTATAACAATTCTCGTATTGTACTTTTGAATAGCTCAGCGCTACAGCAACAAACTTATTAAGCTAGTAATTTATAAAAAAACCATGCAGACAGGTCTCATTTGCCCTAAATCTCAACTCAGGAATTTAATGATTCGTATTAAAAAAATTACTCTAGTTATTAATTGCATAAGTTTCGGTAATTTTTGACATACGAGTCAATGATCATGACTTAATAGCCACCCTCAGACCTCTACAACAGGAATCTTTCCGATTTTACTTTGCCAAATTTTAGGGGCTATTTGATGTATCGATAACCCTTGACTATCAACTGCTACAGTTACCGGCATATCTTCAACGACAAATTCATGAATAGCTTCCATCCCTAAGTCTTCAAAGGCGATAATGCGGGCTTTGCGTATAGCCTTCGACACTAAGTAAGCGGCGCCGCCGACGGCCATCAAGTAAATGGCTTGGTGTTTTTTAATGGCGTCAATCGCTTCTTGTCCTCGCTCAGCTTTGCCAATCATGCCTAGTAATCCGGTTTTAGCCAGCATGGTTTCGGTAAACTTATCCATACGTGTCGCAGTGGTGGGTCCTGCCGGCCCAACCACCTCATCTCTTACGGGATCAACAGGACCAACGTAATAAATAAACTTGTTAGTAAAGTCGACACTTTTAGGCAGTGATTCACCCCGCTCCAGCATATCAACGATGCGCTTATGCGCAGCATCTCTCCCCGTAAGCATCGTACCACTTAAAAGCAAGGTTTCCCCTGGCTTCCAAGTCGCAACTTCCGCAGAGGTTACGGTATCCAAATTGACTCGGCGGGCTGTAATACCGGCATCCCAGACTATAGTTGGCCAGTCTTCCAGTCGAGGCGTCTTAAACACTGCAGGACCAGAACCATCCAAAATAAAATGCACATGACGGGTGGCTGCACAATTGGGAATAATAGCAACCGGCTTGTTAGCGGCATGCGTGGGATAATCGTTAATTTTGATATCCAACACGGTTGTTAAACCACCCAATCCTTGCGCGCCAATGCCCAAGGCATTTACTTTGTCATACAATTCAAGTCGCAATTCTTCGAGTGCATTAGTGGGCCCACGCGCAATTAATTCTTGAATATCAATAGATCCCATACAGGCTTGCTTAGCAAGAAGCATAGCTTTTTCGGCGGTTCCACCTATACCGATGCCTAATATTCCAGGAGGACACCAACCTGCACCCATCGTTGGTACGGTTTTTAGCACCCAATCAACAATACTGTCAGAAGGATTAAGCATGACAAACTTTGCTTTAGCCTCAGATCCTCCGCCTTTTGCAGCAATTTCAATATCGACTGTATTACCCATGACCACTTCCATATGCACAACGGCAGGAGTATTGTCTTGTGTATTAATTCGCTTACCCGCAGGATCCTTTAGAATTGATGCACGTAAGATATTATCTGGATGATTATAAGCTCGCCTAACACCTTCGTTAACCATATCAGTCACGCTCATATCGGCAGCCCATTGCACCTCCATACCAATTTTTAAAAAAACGGTAACAATTCCAGTATCCTGACAAATCGGCCGATGTCCCTCGGCACACAAACGAGAATTAATGAGTATTTGCGCCATAGCATCTTTAGCTGCAGGGCTTTGCTCTTTTTGATAGGCTGTATTTAAGGCCTGGATAAAATCCAGTGGGTGATAATAGGAAATAAACTGTAATGAATCTGCGATGCTTTGAATAAAGTCATCTTGATGAATAAGGGCCACGGCATGCCTCGGTTGTGGGTCGGGTCAGACCTTAGCGACAAACCCACCGCAGAGAAATTAAGCCACTCTCCATAGCTATGGCGTCATTAATTATTGCCAAAACCCATACCATTAATTGTCAATGTCTAGGTTGAGTCGCTACACTCTCGCAACCCAACCTAGACTTAGCGCTAGTCGTCTAATTCTTCAGCGAGAAGTTTAGACTTTTTACCATAATTAGGTGCAATACTAATCAATAACGTCAATAAAGCAGCCACATAAGGAACAGCTTGTACGGATAAAACAGCTATCCATAATCTACCGCTTAAATTATCAAAATGCTCTATCGTACTCATTGCATAAATACCTGAGCTTAACAAGATTAACAAAAACAACTCCTGCCTAATCGTCATCAATCCAGCAAACAAAGGCCCCTGTTTTTCATATTTAGGTGTGCGCATAAAGGGTTTACCCGAAGTAAATAAGCCTTGCACCGTTCCTCTGGCAACGGTATGCGTTAAGGATAAGCCGGTTAAAGCGGCTCCCAATGACTGCCAAACCGAACAAGGTACTCGAGCTTGATACAGCCATAAGCCTCGTAATATTTTAAAACTAAACAAACCCACCGTCGGCAATAAAAATACATTGGCAGGAAGTTCACTGTGTATCGGATCACTGACTATTATGGCCGTTAAGATCAAACTAGCGGTGGTAAATAATAACGCCAGCGCATCTGAAAACCAAGGCAGCCAACCGGCGATAAAGTAATACCTTTGTGCGGCCGTAAGTGGCGATTTTTTGGTCGGTAAAAAGCTGCGCCAATGGCCTTTAATAATTTGCATGGCGCCATAAACCCAACGAAAGCGTTGCGTCATATAACCCGACATCGTATCTGGCATTAAGCCACGACCAAATGAATCCTTAACATAAACCGAATCATAACCGGCCTCATACAAGCGCAAACCTAATTCACTATCCTCACAAATACACCACTCCGCCCAATTACCCACTTCGAGCAAGGCTGATTTTCTAATCATGGTCATCGTGCCGTGCTGAATAATGGCGTTGTACTCGTTTCTTTGGACCATACCAATGTTAAAAAAGCCAGCATATTCCCAATAACAAAACGATTTAAAGGCGCTTTGATCACGATCGCGATAATCCTGAGGAGACTGCACGAAACCGACATTTTCATTATCAAAATAAGGCACCATAGCGTTAAGCCAATCTGGCGACAAAACATAATCACTATCGATAACCGCAATAATTTCTGCGTCACTCGCGGTTTGTTCCAAAGCGTGATTAATAGCACCCGCCTTAAAACCAGGCCAATTTTCTAAATGGAAAAAACGGAACATAGGTCCCAGTCTTTCACAATCATCTCGGACAGGCTCCCAAATAGCGGGGTCTTTCGTGTTATTGTCCATCACCAACACTTCAATATTGGGATAATCCACTTTAGCCAACGCTTCAAGCGTCTTACGCACCATCATGGGTGGTTCATTATGGATCGGTAAGTGCAAGGAAACTTTTGGATATTTAAAGCTAGGACTTGGTTTTAAAGGCTTAAATGTTCTTACTGTATTCCTATGCCAAATTACTTCTGCAATTTCTAAGCTTTCAATCAGCAAAATCACCACAGCCATAACCTGCATCAATAACATAATGCCCCAAAACAAAATACCCAATTTAGTTTGGTATTGTTGAGCACCTATCGAGGCAGACCAAAAAATAACAGAAACGGCTAAGTTAGCGATTAAGCCAAAAAATAAAACGCCCGGTAGTTTTAACGTACTGCGTGTAAATAAAAACAACCCCATCAATACGATACTAAAACCTGCCGCACCAACCGCCCAATTTTTCCAACTAGGCATCGTTATAACGTCAGCATCCATAGGATACTTAGGTTGACGATCGGCATTAAAAATCCCCCAATAAGCACCTGTCGAACCTTCTATCGATTTTTTCCATGGTTGATCAAAAGCTTCAACGATGTAATAACTTATTTTTTCTGCATCAGCTCTGTTAAGAAATTCTCGTAAAAATCTTGCTTGGTTAGAGACTGACGCTTCGGCATGTTTAAAAGGTTGTCCATCAGATGGCCAGCCAACTTCCGTAATAATTACTGGTTTTCCAGGATAAGCCTGTTGCACCGCATGAAAGCGATCGAAAACAAAATCTACCGCATCATCCGCAGAAATACCTTCCCAATAAGGCAAAATATGCACCGCTATAAAATCAACTTCAGCAACCAAATCAGGATTTTTTAACCAGACATCCCATGTTTCAGAAGTACTTACCGGCCGCCAGCTATTCTTTTTAACTTCACGAATATAATCAATTAAAGCCGCTTTAGGAATGTCATCACGCAACAACACCTCATTACCAACCATAAGACGAATAATTCTTGGATTATTCTGACGTCCCACTTCAATTAAGGTTTCTATTTCTTGGCGGTTTTTTTCCAAATCGCCATCAATCCAAGCACCTAAGGTGGTATTTAAATCATGCTTAGCGGCAAGCTCAGGGATTTTATGCTGACCTTTAAGTACACTATAAGTTCTAACCGCATGAACTTTATCAGCAAGAATAGTCAAATCGTAATCCATATCCGCTTCACTAGGATATGAGTTGCCCGTTTGCGTATCCTGTTTACGCATAGGGTCATAGGTCACCCCCATGGTAGTCTTGGTCCACGGCTGTAATTGCAAGGGATTGTTGATATAACTCCAGATACTGAAATTAACAACAACGAGTAATGCGAGTACAACTAGAATAGCTAACTTTCTTTTCATCTGTGTATTTAAAAATATCGCCTAGTGGGAAAAATGTAAGTTTATTTGAATTTTTTGTATGCTTAATTACTTGAATTATTTCATTAAATAACCATAAAACAACTTGATATACTCTGATTTGACACAGGCAACATTTTAACAACAATGGCCAGAGAGAAATCAGCTTGCAACGCTGTCATTTTATTGTCTATCACGGCTGTCACTCCCTAAAAATTAAAGTAACACTGCAACATAATAGTTCATATTATCTTACACGGACTCTAAAACTATTCATAATTTTTTGCGAGGCTAAAACCAAGAAAAACCTTTGCAAAAATGACACCCATTTTACGTCGACAATCTAAGTCTAAGGCTATCGCCAAGCAGTACTTGCTGGATGCTTATTCGTCGACCCGCCAAAACCAAAATACCTTTTAATTTTCGCCTTAAAGGGGGAGAAACTTAACCAACTTAACCGCATTCTCATCACGCTTTATAATTTCCAGCGGATGATCCAGTAACTTAATACTGGTTCCAGATTCAGGAATTGTTTCCATAAACTCAATGATAAGACCATTAAGTGTTTTCGGTCCTTCTGTGGGTAAAGACCATTTCATCACTCTATTTAGTTCTCTTACCGTAATACTGGCATCAATCAGAAAACTGCCATCACTTTGTTTTCTAGCGGCCACATCGTCCGTAATAAGTTCACCGACTATTTCCTGAACCAAATCATCCTGTGTCACGAGTCCTTGGACATCACCATACTCATCCACCACGAGACCAATACCAATTTTTTCCTCTTTAAATCTAAGTAACTGAGTATGAACTGGCGTATTTTCTGGAATAAATGAAGGTTTAGTTAATAAATTCATGAGCACTTGTTTATCGAAAGCGGTCTTATTAACCAATAAAGGCACTTTTCTCAAACTTAAGAAACCAACAACCCGATCAATACTCTTTTTATAGACGGCTAATTGATTATGGGGACTGGTTTTTATCTGCTGAACAATCTCTTCAATAGAAGCTTCGAGATCAATTCCTACAATTTCATTACGAGGCGTCATGATATCTTCAACCGTTGCCGACTCAAAATCCAATATCCCCAATAACATTTTCTGATACCGGACTGGCATTAAGCTTTCGGCTTCAGTAACGAGGCTTTTTATCTCTTCGTTGTTAAAGGTACTTTGATCACTTTTTTTAACATCGATACCCACGACTCTCAATATCAATTTTACAAAAAAATTAACGATCCAAACAACGGGATAAAATATTTTGACGAGCGGCGTGTATATCCAAGCGGCAAAAAAAGCGACTCGTTCTGGTTTAATTACCGCCAGTTTTTTAGGCGCTTGCACCGAAAAGATCAGCATAATGATAGTTAACATTACGACCATTATAGCTATCGCAATTTCATCATCCGCATAGAGCTTAATAGCGACAATGGTTGCGATGGATGAGGCTAAGTTATTAACAAAATTATTACCCAATAAAATCAGGCCTAATAACCGATCTGGCTTTAGCAATAAATTCTGGACTTTTATCGCACCAGCATGTTTTAGCTTAACCAAGTGCCTTAACCTATAACGGTTTATGGCCATTAAAGACGTTTCAGATGCTGAAAAGAAAGCAGAAAGAATAAGCAAAAAAGCAAGTACACTGAATAACGTACTTAAGGGGATATCGTTCAAAAAAATTTACTCTACGGTTATGAAAACCGTTCTAGTGTCCTTCATGAGAATTTTTTGTCAAGTCTGAATGTTAAAATTGAATGAGCCTTGATGTTATAAACTCTAATTTTCTACCTCCTTTTTCCTGAAGTGGCGCAGAGAAACTGTTATCAAAATTGTTTCTCTGCGACCTCAAGGCTCGTTAGATCAACTTTGCTTTTAAAAAAGCAATAATCTCTGCAAACGGTATTTCTTCACTTTCTTGAGCGGTTCTACCTTTATATTCGATAGTACCCGCATCCAAGCCCCGATCACCTAAAATAATACAATGCGGAATACCAATTAATTCCATATCTGAAAACATAAAACCAGCGCGAACTTTTCTATCATCAAATAACACTTCTATACCTGCCGCTTGCAAGTCTTGATACAGTTGCTCAGATGCCACTTTCAATCGTTCAGACTTATGCATATTCATAGGACAAAGTGCCACTTGAAAGGGCGCTAAATTAGCCGGCCAGTTTATGCCTTTATCATCATGATTTTGTTCAATAGCAGCCGCAACCACTCGAGAAATACCAATGCCGTAGCAACCCATTAGCATTATTTGATTTTTCCCGCCTTCATTAATCACACCGGCTTTCATTGCGGCGCTGTATTTTGTCCCTAATTGAAAGATATGACCTACCTCAATACCACGAGCCAAAGTAATTTCACCTTTTCCATCAGGACTAGGATCACCTTCAACCACGGTACGAATATCCGCCACAAGGGCAGGAATAGGTAAATCGCGTAGCCAATTAACACCTTGAAAATGCTTGCCGTCTTCATTCGCACCACAAACAAAATCAGACATAATAACAACACTACGATCAGCAATAATCGGAATGGTTAACCCTAAAGGCCCTATAGAACCAGGTTTACAATGACACGCGTTTTGTATATCTTCTTCTGTCGCAAACTCCAACGGTGAAGCGACGCCATCAATTTTTTCAGCTTTGATTTTATTAAGCTCATGATCACCTCTCAATAACAAAGCCACCAAACCTTGCTCTTCGCCTTTGACGATTAGCGTTTTAAGACACTGTGTCGCCGGAATTGCTAAAAATTGACTCAACTCCTCGATACTATGTTTGTTAGGCGTATCAATCAATAGTCTATCCAATGTTGCTGCAGGGCGCTCTCCAATTGGCATCACGGCTTCAGCTTTTTCAACATTAGCGGCATACTCACTCTGTGTAGAGAAAGCAATCGCATCTTCACCAGACTCGGCCAACACATGAAACTCATGCGAAACAGCGCCGCCAATAGATCCAGAATCAGCAACCACTGCACGAAATTTCAACCCTAACTGATTGAAGATATTGGTATATGCTTGATACATTACCTCATACGTTGACTGTAAAGAATCTTGATCAAGATGAAAGGAATAAGCATCTTTCATGATAAATTCGCGCGAACGCATCACACCGAATCGCGGACGAATTTCATCACGAAATTTAGTCTGAACTTGGTAATAAGTAATAGGCAGCTGTTTGTAGCTTTTTATCTCGTTACGCGCAAGATCAGTAATAATTTCTTCGTGGGTAGGTCCTAAGCAAAAATCACGATCATGGCGATCTTTTAAACGCGCCAGTTCTGGACCGTATTGTTCCCAACGGCCTGTTTCTTGCCAAAGTTCTGCGGGTTGCAACGCAGGCATTAATACTTCTAACGCGCCTGCTTTTTCCATTTCATCCCGCGTAATTTTTTCCACCTTGCGTAACACGCGCAACCCCAAAGGTAACCAACTATATAGACCTGCCGCCAATTTACGAATAAGGCCGGCACGGATCATTAATTGATGACTGGCTATTTCAGCGTCAGCGGGTGTTTCTTTAACCGTATTTAAAGGGAATTGTGTAGTACGCATGATGTATTGAAAGATAAAAAATAAAACAGCTATTTTACAGCTTTTTAAGCCGTTCCCAAGTGCTGGCTTGGATTTGAGGCAATTTTGCAATTCAAACCATTAAATTAAAGCCATTTTTAAACTAAATTATGTCTCAAAAGAAAATACATTTGCGATTAAAAAGACTTGTTATAGTAGAAGTATCCATTGAATTTCTTATGATTTTTTTCACTTTTTATTGTTAATCTGAACCATCACTTACTAAAACGGGTGTATCGCATCCCCTGATTTGTATATACTATACAACCTTACCAAGGCATTCAGACCTTCTCGATACTGACAGTTTTACAGATCTTCTTGCAAAGCAAGTCGATAAAGCTTTAAAAGACTGATTTGAATTCTTACGTAAAATTATTTTTTTAAGCCATGCATAACCCGTCCCAACAGGATCATAGATGAACAATAGCTTAATTTCAGAGATTACCGGACAAAGTGACATTGACCCCACAGAAACTAAAGAGTGGATTGAAGCACTACAATCGGTATTAGAACAGGATGGTAGCGAACGCGCGCACTTTCTGATTGAACAGCTAGTGGCTGCAACAAGACAGTCAGGATTTGACATTCCTTTTAGTGCAAATACTGCCTATCTAAATACCATTCCTGTTTCTCGACAAGCCCAATTCCCCGGCGACCCCACTATAGAACAAAAAATTCGTTCTTACGTTCGCTGGAATGCAATGATGATGGTATTAAGAGCCAATAAACATACTAATGTTGGCGGCCATATTGCCAGCTTTGCTTCTGCAGCAACTTTATATGATGTCGGTTATAACCATTTCTGGCATGCCCCTTCAGATCAAAATGATGGCGATTTGATTTTCACTCAGGGCCATTTAACTCCTGGTGATTATTCAAGAGCCTTTTTGCTGGGCAGACTGACTCAAGCTCAAATGGATAGTTTCCGCCAAGAAGTTGATGGCAATGGTCTACCTTCTTACCCACATCCTTGGTTGATGCAAGATTTTTGGCAATTCCCAACTGTTTCTATGGGACTCGGTCCCATTATGGCCATTTATCAAGCCCGCTTTATGCGTTACTTACAAGATCGTGGCTTTGCTAACACCTCAAATCGTAAAGTGTGGAGCTTTCTGGGTGATGGCGAAACCGATGAGCCTGAATCATTAGGTGCGATTGGCATGGCTGGCCGTGAAAAACTGGACAACCTCATTTTTGTCATAAACTGTAATCTACAACGCTTAGATGGTCCTGTTCGTGGAAACGCCAAAATTATTCAAGAATTAGAAAGTGAATTCCGTGGTGCCGGCTGGAACGTGATCAAACTAGTCTGGGGCCAACGTTGGGATGCTTTACTCGCTCGCGACAAAGAAGGTCTGTTGGCTGCGCGCATGATGGCGTGCGCCGATGGCGATTACCAAACATTTAAAGCTAAAGATGGCGCTTACGTCCGTGAGCACTTCTTTAATACGCCCGAACTCAAGGCAATGGTTGCCGACTGGTCAGATCGTGATATTTGGGAGCTAAACAGAGGCGGTCATGATCCCGCTAAAACTTATGCTGCCTTTCATTCGGCCGTTAACCACAAAGGCCAACCGACTGTCATCTTAGCCAAAACTATTAAAGGTTATGGGATGGGCTCGTCTGGCGAAGCCCAAAATATTTCTCATCAACAAAAGAAAATGAGCGACATCTCTTTAAGTCATTTCAGGGATCGCTATGATTTACCCGTGACTGATGAAGAGATGCAAAAGCTGCCTTACCTAACTTTTGCTGAAGATTCAAAAGAACTGATCTACATGAAACAAAGGCGTGCTGATTTAGGTGGTCATTTACCATCCAGAAGAACCAAATCATATGCGTTAGATGTGCCTGTTTTAAGTGACTTTAAAACGCTGCTTGAAGCAACGCGTGAAGGCCGTGAAATATCAACCACCATGGCCTTTGTTAATCTGCTCAATATATTGGTTAAAGATAAAAATATTGGTAAGCGTATTGTCCCCATCGTTCCTGATGAATCAAGAACTTTTGGTATGGAAGGTATGTTTAGGCAGTTGGGCATCTGGTCACAAGTCGGTCAATTATATACGCCTCAAGACGCTGATCAATTGATGTTTTATAAAGAAGACAAACACGGCCAAGTCTTACAAGAAGGCATTAATGAAGCTGGTGGACTCTGTGATTGGATTGCTGCAGGCACTGCCTATTCAACGCATAACGTCCCAATGATTCCATTTTTTATCTATTACTCTATGTTTGGTTTTCAACGAGTAGGTGATTTAATTTGGGCAGCTGCCGATCAGCGGACTCGTGGCTTTTTAATGGGTGGTACTGCGGGAAGAACAACCTTGAATGGTGAAGGACTTCAGCATGAAGATGGTCACAGCCACTTAATGTCAGCAACCGTTCCTAATTGCGTATCCTATGATCCAACTTACGCTTATGAATTAGCGGTTATCATCCAAGACGGTTTACGCCGCATGTATGTTGAACAAGAAGATGTTTTCTATTACATCACGGTAATGAATGAAAACTATAGCCATCCAGCAATGCCAAAAGGTATAGAACTAGACATTCTCAAAGGCATGTATAGTTTCCGACTGGGTGCAAAAAACAAAGCGCCCAGAGTACAACTATTAGGCTCTGGAACCATTTTTCGCGAGGTTGAATTTGCGGCTGAATTACTCAAAAACGATTGGGGTGTCGAAGCAGATTTATGGAGTTGCCCAAGCTTTACTGAGTTGGCAAGAGATGGTCAATCCTGCGAACGCTGGAACCGCTTACATCCAACCGAACCCGCAAAACTAGCGCACGTAACTAACTGCCTTGCTAACACAACCGGTCCAGTTATTGCCGCAACTGATTATACTCGAGCTTTTGCAGAGCAAATTCGCGGCTTAATTTCTGCGCCTTACACCGTATTAGGTACTGACGGCTTTGGTCGCTCTGATACGCGTGAAAACTTACGGCGCTTTTTTGAAGTAGATCGTTTCCATGTCACCATTGCTGCACTTAAAAGCTTGGCAGACTTAGGTCAGTTTGACGCCGCTAAAGTAGATGTCGCCATCGCAAAATACGGCATAGCTACAGAAGCCAAAGCACCTTGGCTCATTTAACGAAAGGAAAGTTATATGACTAATTTACGTGAAATTAGAGTTCCCGATGTCGGTAATGTTGCTGAAATTGATGTCGTTGAAGTATTAATTAAAGCTGGCGATATAGTAGAACTGGAACAAACCGTTGCTACACTAGAAACTGATAAAGCCAGCATGGACTTGCCATCAAGCGCATCAGGCACCATACAGGAAGTGTACATTAAGCCGGGCGACAAAGTTTCCGAAGGGACACTCATTGCCACTGTATCGGTAAGTGCGGAAAAAGAAAGCATTGCCGAACCCGTGCAAGCAGCGCCTAGTGTTGTTGCAACCCCTCCGCCTGAAAAAACACCGGAGCCCGTCAAACCAGCCACAAAATCAGCACCTGAACCACTAGCCTTATCCGTTGTTGAAAGCTCAAACAGTACCGTTGCAAAAGCTCACGCGTCACCTTCTGTTAGGCTCTTCGCTCGTGAATTAGGCGTTGACGTCTCAAAAATAAAAACAGCTAGTGGTCGCAAAGGTCGTATTTTAAAAGATGATGTTAAAAACTTTGTTAAAAAAGTTATTAATGAAGGTATCGTTGCAACAGGCGCAGGCATTCCGAGCATACCGGCTGTCGATTTTTCTCCGTATGGTGAGACAGAAATTCAAAAACTCAGCAAAATAAAACGCCTGACGGGACAAAACTTAAGCCGTGTCTGGTTAAATCTGCCGATGGTCACTTACCATGAAGAAGCGGATATAACCGATATGGAAGCGTTTCGTAATGCGCTTAATGCCGAAAAAGTTAAAGGTGAACTAAAAATAACGGGGCTGATGTTTATCATCAAAGCCTTAGTTGCCGCTATGCAGCAATTTCCTAGCTTTAATGCTTCTTTATCTGCTGACGGTGAAAGTTTAATCTTAAAAAAATATTTTAATATTGGTATTGCCGTTGACACGCCCAATGGGTTAGTCGTGCCTGTCATACGTAATGTGAATAACAAAAGCATAAATGAACTGGTCATTGAGTTAGCTGAAAAAAGTGAGAAGGCACGCTTAGGCAAGCTCTTACCAGGAGACATGCAAGGTGGCTGTATGACCATCTCCAGTTTAGGCGGCATTGGTGGCACAGCATTTACACCCATCGTAAATGCACCTGAAGTAGCTATATTGGGTGTTACACGAGCAAAAATGCAACCTGTCTGGAACGGTAAAGAGTTTTTGCCGCGATTAATGTTACCGTTAGACTTAACCTACGATCACCGAGTTATTGATGGTGCTGAGGGCGCTCGCTTTATGGCGACTGTTAAGCAAAATCTAACTGATATTCGCCGTTTATTACTTTAATACTGGGAAGGCTAACAATGAATGAAGTAGTTTTACACGCTGAAGTACTCGTTTTGGGTGGCGGCCCTGGTGGTTACAGTGCAGCCTTTCGTGCGGCTGATTTAGGTAAACAAGTCGTCTTAGTTGAGCGTTTCCCTGTATTGGGTGGTGTTTGTCTTAATGTTGGCTGTATTCCCTCAAAAGCATTACTTCACGCCGCTCAAATTATCCATGAAGCTGATGAGTTTGCAGAGCATGGTGTTACTTTCGACAAGCCGACGATTAATATCGATAAAATAAGAGCTTGGAAAGAAAGCATTACCAAAAGTTTAAATACTGGACTTGCTGGCTTGGTAAAACAACGTAAAGTTACTTTAATTAACGGACTAGGGAAATTTACCTCAGCCAATACAGTGGATATTGAAACAGCGGAAGGCATAAAAACTATCCGCTTTGATCAAGCTATTATTGCTGCAGGCTCACGCCCGACCAAAATACCTGTTTTTCCTCATGATGATCCACGCCTATGGGATTCAACAGATGCTTTACAACTAGCAGAAATACCTAAAAAACTGTTAATTGTTGGTGGTGGCATTATTGGTTTGGAAATGGCAACGGTTTATCATGCCATGGGTTCAGAAATCAGTGTTGTTGAGTTAATGGATCAGATTATTCCGGGCTGTGACAAAGACTTAGTTACACCGCTTGCTCGCCGTATTAAAAAGCAATATAAAAATATCTGGCTAGAAACCAAAGTTACCTCAATTGAAGCCCAAGAAGAAGGCCTTAAGGTTTCTTTTGAAGGTAAAAATGCGCCTGAGTCAGAACTCTTTGATGCCGTTTTAGTGGCTGTAGGTCGAAGGCCCAATGGCTTATTGATAGGTGCAGAGTTTGCTGGCATCACTGTTAATGAGCAAGGCTTTATAACGGTCGATAAACAACAACGCACCAACGTAAATCATATCTTTGCCATTGGTGATATTGTTGGCAACCCTATGTTAGCGCATAAAGCCGTTCATGAAGGTAAAGTGGCTGCTGAAGTGACTGCAGGGCATAAAGCACACTTTGACGCCTTAACAATACCCTCTGTTGCTTATACCGATCCTGAGATCGCGTGGATGGGGCTAACCGAAAACCAAGCCAAACAACAAGGTATCGAATATGACAAAGCTGTATTCCCATGGGCAGCCAGTGGCCGCTCATTATGCTTAGGGCGTAAAGAAGGCTTAACTAAAATACTCTGTGAAAAAGAAACAGGCAAGCTACTAGGTGCTGGCATGGTCGGCACTAATGCCGGTGAGTTGATTTCAGAGGCCGTGCTAGCCCTAGAAATGGGTGCTGATGCCGAAGACATTAGCTTAACTATTCATCCGCATCCGACCTTAGCAGAAACCTTTGGCTTTGCTGCAGAAATGATTACTGGCACCATTACTGATCTTTATATCAAAAAATAGTTTTGTAACGCCTTTTATCTTTAGTCAGGGTGTACGAAGCCACCCTGACCTTATTCACTCTTGCTTAATCCTCTATCTTTATCTCATTAAAATAAAGCGTCGCGCCAATAACAGCAGCTGGCGCAACGATGATATTCAACAGTGGAATAGTTAGCCCCATAACGGCAACACCACCAAAACTTAACAAGCCAAAACGTATACTTTTAGCCATTTTTTTTTGCTCAGAAAACAAGATACCGGCATTTTCCATTGGATAGGCTAAGTATTCAAGCGCCATACCCCAAGCCCCAAACAAAGCCCACAAGAAAGGTGCAAGCACATTAATTCCCGGAATAAAGGACACCATCAATAAGGGTAAAGCTCGACTTAGCAAATAGCCTGCACGCTTAACTTCAGCCCCCATAACCTTAAGCAAAGGTTGCTCATCGGTTGCTTTGGATTGGCCATTAATAAGGACTAAAGTTTTCGCCGCTAATTTGCCATAAAACGGCGCCGCCAGCAGATTAGCCAATACCGTAAAGGTAAAAAAACCAGCGATAAAAAAACTAATGAAAAACAATGGCCATAAAACCCAACTTAACCACTGTAACCAACTAGGGATAAATTGAGTAATCAAATCTGAAATATAGTAATAACCCAACATCAAAGCCAAACTATACAAAACGATATTAATTACAATTGGGATTATGATAAAAGCGCGCAATTCATGACTCGTCACTAATCGCAAACCTTTAAACAAATAACCGATGGCAAAAGCGGGGTTATTGCCTTTACTGTCAAACTTCATGTCTTATATCTCTCATACTGTGTTCAGTGGGATTAAAAACCACACCACGCTCCGTGACTATAGCTGAAATCAATTCCGCAGGGGTTACATCAAATACTGGGTTCCACGCATTAACAAGAGAATCCTCTGCACTATAACAAGCAGGTAATAATTCATTTTTATCGCGCTGCTCAATCTCTATCTGATCACCCGTTTCAAGTGTCCAATCTATCGTAGAAGTAGGCGCAACCACCATTAATTTCACGCCATGCTGTTTAGCCAAAACAGCCAAGGAATAGGTACCTATCTTATTAGCCGTATCGCCATTAGCAGCAATCCGATCTGCACCGACAATAATCCAATCTATCGCTCCTGACCTCATTAACCATGCTGCCGCTGAATCAACCAGTAATGTCACCGGAATTTCATCTTGCGCTAATTCCCAAACCGTCAATCTGGCCCCTTGTAACCACGGACGTGTTTCTCCAGCATAAACGTTTACAAGTTGTCGTTTCGTAATACTACGAATAACTCCTAGGGCCGTGCCATAACCTCCGGTTGCTAATGTACCCGTATTACAATGCGTCATAACACCTTTAACGCCAACCAAAATATCAGCACCCAACTCACCCATTTTAGTATTAGCTGCAATATCATCGGCATGAATTTTCTCGGCACAGGCGATAAAGACAGCGGGAGGATTAAGTAGCGATTGTCCTAATAAATCCTTCATTTTCTCCAGCGCCCAAAATAAATTGACCGCTGTTGG
>CAMDWT010000004.1 GCA_945877505.1 Crenothrix polyspora | reverse complement strand
TGCGTAAAACTAGGTATAGAAGCAGAAGGCTTTGATGAACCGCCTTTCCCTGGACCGAAGGGTCAAGAAATTTATGAAAAAATATCCAAACCCGCTTGGAAAGAATGGTTAACAAAACAAACCATACTTATTAATGAAAACAAATTAGCTAGTTTTGATCCCAAAGCTAGAGCCTATTTAGCCGAAGAAAGAAGTAAATTTTTATTTGAAGGTAATAACGAAATGCCTGATGGCTATATTCCACCTAAACCATAAAAAAACCACCTGAAAATTAGCCGTTACCTTGAATTACTTTACCGAGCATTAATTCGAACACGGCTAACTATTCCCCCTGTTTTAAAGCCAACTATGTAAACAAACGGCCATGCCTGAGGAAAATACGTATAAAAACTTAGCGAGGCTTACTGGCTGCTTCTATCAAGGACCTAATACCTGTCTCTTGCCCTAGAATGCTCTCACACAAACGAAACTGCTCTTCCGCCCGTTGCAGGTTTTGCTTGGGATACGTTACTTTAAAATACGAATTACCTTCCAGATAATCCGTATAAAAACGCAAACCCAACTCAAAGGGAATTAAGTAGATTGCTGCGTATAAATACTCGTAATCTTCAGCCGAAAAAAATAGGCGTGTTTCAGATAAATAGGCGGTTAATAGTGCCGCACAACTATCAAGATCGAATTCATTAGACACCACGTTATGACAACACGACCGCAAACAATCACCAATATCATAGTGAATCAAACCTGGCTTAACGGTATCCAAGTCAATAATGCTGATAATTTTTTCACCGTGCAGATCAAAAAGAAAATTATTTAATTTAGGATCACCGTGGATAACCCGCAACAACAAAAGCCCCTGCTGCTTGGCAGTTTCTAAAACCCCGACTTTCGGCTGAAATTTTTCGATAAACTGTGAACAATATTGGTTTTCTGATGCTCCCTGCGGAGGCAATTCTGCCACTATTTTTTCATAACGCGCAAAATAATCAGGCGTAATATGAAAGCCAGGTAAAGTATCATGCAGCAACGACGGCTTAAGATCACTAAGCAATTGATGGAAATGTCCCAAGGCATAGCCAGCTTGGGCCGCTTGATTCAAATTTCCGATGGTTTCCAAGCTTTCTGTTTTCTCGATATAACCCAATGCACGCCAATAGTCACCAAATTCGTCCTGATAAAAATTCTGCTGATCTATCGTTTTTAAAAGCTCGGGGATTTGCAACTTTACGGCCGTATTCTGTTTTTGCTTTACATGTTGATTAAGGACCATCAAATTATCCATAATCTGCCTAGGTTCGGGAAAAACCTTTGAATTTATGCGTTGTAAAACAAAACGTGATGATGCCGCAGTCACCAGAAACGTATCATTAATTAAACCATTACCCATCGGAGAGATATGGGTAATCGTCTTAGCAAACTGTTGAGCAATCGGGCGTAGTGTGTCCATCAATATTGAATGAATTATTCTCTAGCCTTTATGATTTGCGTAAAACCAGTCAACGCCTGACCTCTATGACTTACCGAGTTTTTAATCGCCGCCGATAACTCAGCTGATGCACAGTTGTATTCAGGCACCCAAAAAACAGGATCGTATCCAAAACCATTAGTGCCGACCGCATGATGTAAGATACGCCCCTCCCAAACTCCTTGAGCAATCACCGGAAAGGGATCTTCAGCATGCGCCATAAAAACCATAACGCAGATAAAACGAGCTGTACGCTGCTCATCTGGCACACCTTCGAGCGTTTGCAATAACTTAGTTACATTATCTTGATCACTAGCGCCCAATCCAGCATAACGTGCAGAAAAAACCCCAGGCTCACCCTTTAGCGCATCAACAACTAACCCAGAATCATCCGCTATAGCGGGCAATTGAGCGTGCAGCGCGGCATTTCTAGCTTTGATAATGGCATTTTCTACAAACGTTAATCCTGTTTCTTCAGCTTCTTGAACATTAAAAACCGATTGTGGGACGATCCGGTGTGTTGCAAGAATAGCCTGAATTTCTTTAATCTTGCCCAGATTACCGCTGGCCAGAACGATTTGTTGTGAGGATGAAAAGGTCATAATAAGGCTCAGGGTAATACTGCTTTAATTTTAAAGGTGATTTTCCAGTGCTTCTTGTTGTTTTTGTAGCAACTGTTTAATGCCAGAACTTGCCAATTCAAGCATCGCGTCCAGCTCTTCTTTTCTAAAAGCATGGCCCTCAGCCGTGCCTTGAACCTCAATAAACGCAGCCGCATCATTCATCACTACATTCATATCAGTTTCAGCATTACTATCCTCTGCGTAATCCAAATCCAGCACGGGTATTCCGTTATAAATGCCAACGGATACTGAAGCAATCTGACCATGAATTGGATTACTTTTAATCATTTTACGTTTGAGCATTTTTTCCATAGCCAAAGACAATGCCACGAAACCGCCTGTAATTGCGGCTGTACGAGTCCCGCCATCAGCCTGCAGCACGTCACAATCAATCGTAACGGTGTGTTCGCCCAAAGCTTTTAAATCTACCGCCGCTCTTAATGAACGACCGATTAAACGCTGAATTTCTTGAGTGCGCCCACCCTGTTTACCATAAGCCGCCTCACGTCCCATACGACTATGTGTTGATCGAGGTAACATACCATATTCAGCAGTAACCCAACCTTCACCTTTGCCTTTAAGAAATCGAGGAACGCTCTTATCAACACTCGCCGTGCAAAGCACTCTAGTATCGCCAAACTCAACCAAAACAGAGCCTTCTGCATGCTTGGTATAACCGCAGGTAAATTTTATATCTCTGAGTTGATCTGGATTACGTCCGCTTGGTCTCATGTGTGTTCCGATAAAATAAAACTGCACAGTATACCTGAACTGTAAGTTATCCGGATTTCAATTTATAAACGATGTCCTTAGGCTGAAAAGATGCAAGTCCACCGTTACAAGGTTAGAATGACATCCTTTGATAAACCAATACTTTAAACTTTACAGGTGAATAATGATTAGAAGCATGACGGCTTATGCGGGCTTTGAAGCGCGTATTGGGGATTCAACTCTAAATTGTGAATTACGTTCGGTCAACCATCGCTACTGTGACATCACCCTAAAAATTCCTGATCACTTACGCTTTATTGAGGCAGATATACGTTCGATCATCGCCGCAAAAATCAATCGAGGCAAGATTGATTGCACCTTAAGTGTCAAAAAACAAGCAAAAGAAGGATTAAGCTTTAACATAAACATGGATTCTGTGATCGCATTACTGGCGGCTACCGATCAAATTGAAGAAAAAATGCAAGCCTCGTTATCCTTTTCCGCACTCGATGTTTTAGCCTTCCCTGGCATTCAACAAGAACCAGCGACCAATAAATCTCACCTTAATGAAGAAATCACCCATCTGGTCAAGCAAACACTAAACCAGTTTCTTGAAGTTCGAGAACGAGAAGGTGCTCAACTTAAAATCTTAATCGAAGATCGTTGTATAAAAATGCAAAGCTTTGTGGCCATAGCGAGTAAGCGCATGCCGGAAGTTCTCTTGTTAATTCGTAATAAATTAACCGACCGAATTACCGAATTGGTCGCACAACCCGATTTTGATCGTCTAGAGCAAGAACTGGTTATTCTCGCGCAAAAACTAGATATTACCGAAGAATTAGATCGACTAGACACGCATATTACTGAGGTCCTTCGTGTACTAACAGAAAAAGATCCCGTTGGCAGACGCTTAGATTTTTTAATGCAAGAACTCAACCGCGAAGCTAATACGCTAGGCTCTAAATCAACCGACAAGGAAATGACCCAAATCGCCATTGAACTTAAAGTCTTAATTGAACAAATGCGCGAACAAATACAAAACATTGAATGATTTTTAATTAAACCCTTATGAATCTATCACGAATAGCATTGCTGGGTTTTATCAGCGTCTTAATCACCGCTTTTTTTATTTTCGACCTGCAAAATTACTTATCGCTAGAAACGTTAAAGAGTCAGCAAGCCTTACTAAAAGCCTATTGCAGTTCGCATCCTAGTACATCGGCTATTACCTATGGGCTGATTTATATTCTCATAACAGGTCTATCCCTTCCAGGCGCCACGCTACTTACTCTACTGGGAGGTGCTTTGTTTGGTTTGCTATGGGGAACGATCATTGTTTCTTTTGCCTCTACACTGGGTGCAACCCTTGCCTTTTTGACTGCCCGTTATTTATTTCGTGAGACGGTTAAAACGCATTTCAGTAAACCCTTGCATGCCATTGATGCGGGTATAGCTAAAGAAGGCGCCCTGTATCTGTTTACCTTAAGAGTCGTGCCGGCTTTTCCCTTCTTTATGATTAATTTAGTCATGGGGTTAACCACGCTAAAAGTCCGAACTTTTTATGGGGTCAGTCAAATTGGTATGCTCGCTGGCACGCTCGTTTATGTGAATGCAGGCACCCAGCTTGGGCAACTAGAAACTTTATCTGATATTCTCAACACTCAACTGATCGCTGCCTTTATTTTACTGGGTATTTTTCCATGGCTTACCCCTAAAATCATTACCAAGATGAAGCCTAAAAACGGCCATGCTCAGTACTCTAAACCCAAACGCTTTGACCACAATATCTTGGTAATTGGTGCTGGAGCGGGCGGCCTTGTCGCCGCTTACATTGCAGCGACCGTTAAAGCCAACGTCACTTTAATCGAAAAACATAAAATGGGCGGTGACTGCCTAAATAATGGCTGTATTCCTTCTAAAGCATTAATCCGTTCGGCTAAATTTCTTTATCTTATTCAGCAATCTGCATTTTTCGGCATTAAAAAAGCCCATGTTACGTTTGATTTTGCTGACGTAATGGATCGAGTCCATTCTATTATCAAAACAATCGAGCCTCATGATTCTATAAAGCGCTATTCAGATTTGGGGGTTGACGTCATAGAGGGTGACGCTAAAATCATATCGCCTTGGAAAGTTCAGGTCAGCACAACCGCTGGAAATAGGATTATAACTACGCGGTCCATCATCATTGCTGCCGGCGCCCGCCCTTTCATACCCACTATTCCGGGCTTAGAGGCCATCAAGTATCTATCTTCCGATAACATTTGGACATTACGCGAACTGCCTAAGCGTCTCCTTGTGATAGGTGGTGGCCCTATTGGTTGCGAACTTGCCCAAAGCTTTGCTCGTTTCGGCAGTAAAGTAACACAGTTAGAAATGGCGTCTCGTTTGCTGACGAAGGAGGATTGTGACGTTTCTGAAATAGTCATGGCACAATTTCGCCAAGAAGGCATCGAGGTGCTAACTGGGCATACTGCTAAAGAATTCATCATCGAAAAAGGTGAAAAAATTCTGCTCGCTGAACATAAAGGGTTAGAAGTCCGCCTTCCCTTCGATCAAGTGTTATTAGCTATCGGTCGTGTTGCCAATACCGAAGGTTATGGTCTTGAAGAAATTGGCGTTGAACTAACGTCAAAAGGTAACATTGCTATTAATGCGTTTCAGCAAACGAATTATCCTAATATTTTTGCTTGTGGTGATGTGTCAGGTCCCTTCCAATTCACTCATACTGCTGCACATCAAGCATGGTATGCCACGGTGAACGCATTATTCGGCGATTTTAAAAAGTTTCGCACTGATTATTCGATTATTCCCTTAGCGACGTTCATCGACCCTGAGGTCGCAAGGGTCGGCCTTAACGAACAGGAAGCAACCCAACAAGGCATTGCGTATCACCTCAGCACTTACTCCCTTGATAATCTAGATCGTGCCATCACCGATGGCGTAGCGCATGGTTTCGTTAAAGTCCTAACTCAACCCGGCAAAGATAAAATTTTAGGTGTGATGATTGTTGGCGAACAGGCAGGTGACCTACTTGCTGAATTTGTACTGGCAATGAAATACAATATTGGCTTAAACAAACTACTGCGTACTATTCATATCTACCCCACCATGGCTGAGGCTAACAAATATGTAGCAGGCACCTGGAAACACATTCATACCTCTAAAAACCTACTTTCTTGGTTAGCGCGCTTCCATAAGTGGCGCAGAGGTTGACAATGTTTTCAGTACTAAAGAAAATGTGGTTAACTTAATGATCTACTCGAAAATATTCTTTTTCTAGGCTTGTAAACCGCCATCTGTCAGGCACCGCTAAATTTATATTAAGACATCAGAGGAAACTATGACTACCCGTATCGAAATCAGCGAATCCGTCCGCCAGTACTATGGCCAAACGTTAAAGTCCAGTGCTGACCTAAAAACCAGCGCGTGTTGCAGCTTAGATAGCATGCCGGGGCACTTAAAAGCATTACTAGCTGACCTGCATCCGGAAGTATTAGAGCGCTTTTACGGTTGTGGCTCTCCTCTTCCTCCCGCTTTACATGGAAAAACCGTACTGGACTTAGGCTGCGGTTCCGGCCGCGATTGCTATTTACTATCAAGATTAGTTGGCCCAACCGGACGCGTAATCGGTGTTGATATGACACCAGAACAATTAGATGTAGCTCTTCGCCATCGCGATTGGCACGCCGAACGCTACGGGTATTCTAATATCGAATTTCTGCACGGGCATATCGAAAATCTTAAATCTATTGGCATTAAAGATAACAGTATTGATGTGGTGATCTCAAATTGTGTGATCAATCTCTCTCCCGAAAAACCGACCGTATTGGCAGAAATATTCAGAGTCTTAAAACCAGGAGGCGAACTGTATTTTTCCGATGTTTTCGCAGATCGTCGAGTTCCTGAAACCTTAAGCCAAGATCCTATTTTATTAGGTGAATGCTTAGGTGGCGCACTCTATTGGGAAGATTTTAGACGACTTTTACAGGCACTAGATTGTCCAGATGTCCGTATCGTCAAACAAAATCCAATTACGCTTAATGATCTTGAGATCGCTGATAAAATCGGTATGATCAACTTTAACGCCGTTACCGTCAGCGCTTTTAAGCTTCCGCTGGAAGATCGTTGCGAAGATTACGGGCAAATAGCTTACTATCTCGGAACCATACCCGAGCATTTACATGCTTTTGATTTAGATGATCATCACCATTTTGAAACCGGTCGACCACTAAGAGTCTGTGGAAATACAGCAGATATGCTTACTGCCAGCCGTTATGCGAAACATTTTCAGGTAATCGGTGAAAAAACCCTACACTTTGGTTTATTTGACTGTGCATCAGAACCGCAAGGCAACACAACAGAAACAAGTGGCTTATGTTGCTGAATCAATAAAATGCTAGCGGTAACTCATCAGGATGCTCATGTTGTTAAATTTACTCAACAAAGTCTTTGTGAATGTTAGCAGTCCTGCACTTTAGATAAAATGAAACCCCTTCTGAGCATCATTATCCCTGTCGTAAATGAAGCTGAAAATCTGGCTACTAGATTACAAGCACTACAAAGATTTCGAAATCATTGTCAGATTATACTGGTCGATGGAGGGAGTAGTGATGATAGTGCAAACATTGCCAAACCGCTGGTTGATCATGTTTTATATAGTCAACGAGGGCGCGCTCGACAAATGAATTTTGGGGTTATTCAAGCACAAGCGCCCGTACTATTATTTTTACATGCTGACACCTGTTTGCCAGATAATGCCGTAAACTCGCTTTTAAATGCTGTTTCTGAGGGTTATTCATGGGGACGATTTAATATCGTCTTTGATAATCAAAGGCCTATTTTCAAACTAATCGCCTCTATGATGAATCTGCGTTCTCGTCTAACGGGCATAGCCACCGGTGATCAAGCACTATTTATGACGCGTCAAGCATTTGATACTGTTATCGGTTTTCCTGAAATTGCACTGATGGAAGATATTGTAATAAGTACCCATCTAAAAAAACTAAGCGCTCCGTGTTGCCTGACAAATAAGGTAGTGACTTCGGCTCGACGCTGGCAAAAAAAGGGAATAGTTAAAACTATCCTGCTAATGTGGTGGCTAAGACTACGATTTTTTTTAGGTGCCAATCCTGAGAATTTAGCACGACACTACTACCCTTAATGGACATATTCTTAAGATAGTTTACGTCACAGATACATTTCACCCACACCCTATAATGATTAGTAATAGGACGAGAAAACCACCTTTTATAATTTTCTCGTTATTCAGCTTTATTCTCTAATTAATAAAAGAAATTTTTTAGTTACTTCTGCATTTCTTTTTTAAATAAGGTATCCAGATTCTTATTGGTCTCTTGATTATATTGCGCTGAACGATCAACTACCGTCGATTTTGGCACTATTGCCGTAGGCTTTGGAACAACTTGAACAACAGGCGCATCAACAACAGTTGCCTCTATCTTTTGATTTTTGTTTAACCGATACACATCCCCATAAGTAGTATCAACATCAAAATCATCCCAAATATAAACCGGATAGGCGATGGGCTTAGTCGGAAGAGGCAATGTTAACAAATCAGCAATACCACAACCCGTTCGACCAAGGGTATTTACTAAGCCTTTAAGAAATCCCCCAAAGACACCATAAAAAAATTACTGTCATTCATGGTATTAATAATGTTTTTGGGTAATTCTAGGGGACTTGTTGTTAAATTGGCCAAAGCAATTAAGGCTTTATTACCCACTTTTGCGCCATAACTTGAATTTTCTACAACTTCATTACCATAACCCGGTTGTGGCATATCAGCTTGAGTTATCGATGTATAGCTTATAAATAGGCAGGTGAAAAAAGCAGTTACATAAAAACGATTGCATTTAGTCATGTCGAATCCTGTGTATATATTAATGTGATAATTATTTATTTTTTCAAAGCTTTTGCAAAGGCATTAGCCATTAAATTCTGTGCAGGAGCTTGTTCTTTAATTTTATTAACCGGCTTATGCGTGTTTTTTTCAGACTTGATTTCAATATTATCGGTATTGGTTTTCATCGATAAAGAGATCCGTTTACGTTCGACATCCACTTCCAAGACTTTAACCTTGACCATATCTCCAGTTTTTACGGCTTCTCTCGGGTCTTTTATAAAAGTATCCGATAAATGTGAAATATGGATCAAACCATCCTGATGCACACCAATATCAACAAAAGCCCCAAAGTTAGCAACATTGGTCACGACACCATCCAACCTCATGCCGGGTTTGAGATCAGATATTTTCTCAATACCTGCTTTAAATTCTACACTTTTAAATTCTGGCCTAGGATCTCGCCCCGGCTTTTCCAATTCTAGCAGGATATCAGTAACGGTTGGCAAACCAAAATATTCATTGGTAAAGCTCGCCGGATTAAGTGTTCGGATAAAGCCACTTTGGCCAATAAGATCACGGATAGATTTTCCGGTGCTATTTATGATGGCTTCAACCACAGGATAAGCTTCAGGATGAACGGCCGAAGCATCTAGTGGATTATCACCATTCATAACACGAAGAAACCCTGCTGCTTGTTCATAGGCTTTATCACCCAATCGCGGTACTTTTTTCAATTGCTTGCGATTAATAAAGGGGCCATTCTCATCACGGAAAGCCACAATATTTTCACTGACACTGGTTGACAGCCCAGAAACTTGTTTTAACAAAGACACGGAGGCCGTATTAACATCGACACCAACGGCGTTTACACAATCCTCTACAACAACATCCAGTCCTTTGGCTAATTGAAACTGATTGACGTCATGTTGATACTGTCCAACGCCTATAGATTTTGGATCAATTTTAACCAACTCTGCCAGAGGATCTTGTAAACGCCTCGCAATAGAAACAGCGCCTCGCAATGAAACATCTAAATCAGGAAATTCTTTAGCGGCGAGCTCAGACGCCGAATAAACAGATGCCCCCGCTTCTGAAACCGTTATTTTTGTAAATTTAAGCTCGCTGTATTGTTTAATAACATCCGCAACTAACTGGTCAGTTTCTCGCGATGCCGTACCATTACCAATGCTTACCAAATCAACCTTGTACTTTTGTATCAATTTTGCCAAGGTCGCCATTGATTCATCCCACTGTTTGCGTGGCGGATGTGGATAGATCGTATCGGTTGCTAACACTTTTCCAGTGGGATCGACAATTGCAATTTTAACACCCGTACGGATCCCAGGATCTAATCCCATTGTCGCTTTGGGACCTGCCGGTGCCGCCAATAATAAGTCTCGTAAATTACTTGCAAAAACGCGTATGGCTTCAATCTCAGCGGCTTCTCTCAGCCTGAGTTTTAAGTCCAAATCAATTCGCGTAAATAACTTAATTTTCCAAGCATAACGAGCTGTTTCAACCAACCAAGCATCCGCTGGACCTATAGGTTCTTTTATATCAAGATGTTTAGCGACAAATTGAGCGCAAAGTGCATGCTCGTCTTTTTCTTCTAAACCCGGCTTTAATGTTAAAGACAACAAATCTTCATTTCGACCTCGAAATAAAGCTAATGCTCGATGCGATGGGATTTTATTAATCGCCTCTTGGTAATCAAAATAATCCTTAAATTTTTCGGCGGCTTGTTCTTTTTCGGTAATAACGGTAGCGTGAATAAAACCATTTTTCCAAACACGCTCGCGTAATTCAGCCAACAACTCTGCATTTTCTGAAATACGTTCCATAATAATTTGTCGCGCTCCGTCTAGAGCAGCAGCTACATCTGGCACGCCTTTTTCTAGATCTATATAACTCATCGCAATTTTTTCAGGGAACAATTCGCGATCCTTTAACAGCGCATCAGCCAGCGGTTCTAATCCCGCCTCACGGGCAATCTGTGCTTTGGTGCGTCGCTTAGGCTTATAGGGTAAGTACAAATCTTCTAGCAACGTTTTGGTATCAGCATCTTTAATAGCTTTTGCTAGTTCTGGTGTTAATTTATCTTGTGAACTAATACTATCTAAAATGGTTTTACGTCGCTCATTGAGTTCACGCAAATAACCCAAACGTTCTTCCAATTGCCTTAATTGAGTATCGTCTAAGCCTCCCGTTATTTCTTTTCGATAACGAGAAATAAAAGGCACTGTTGCGCCCTCATCCAGCAAGGTTACTGCAGCACTGACCTGTTTAATGTTAACAGCTAATTCTTCGGCAATACGTTGGATCACATCCATTTCTTGACTTCTTGTTCGAGTTTAAATGAGTGTATTGTAACAGTTGAATATCAGCTTCTTCATTATTCTTAAATAGAATAAATTATCAGTCTAGATGCGTAAGTGAACGGCCTTTAATTTTGAAACGCCGCATCAACTATAATGCTTCATACAATTCAAGGTATCGTTGCGCACTACTGTGCCAAGAATCGTTTTTTTGCATCCCGTTAAGCTGTAACTCCTTCCATCTTTCCGAATCACTATAAACAATAATTGAACGCTTAATAGCTTCCAGTAATGCCCCTGATGACGCCCCATTGAACACAAATCCAGTGGCCGTTTTATCATTAAAAGTTGCAGGTAAGGCATCAACAACGGTATCAGCTAGGCCACCCGTTTTTCTAACAATAGGAACTGTTCCATAGCGCTGACTATATAACTGATTTAAGCCACAGGGCTCAAATAATGACGGCATTAAAAAAATATCCGCTGCTGCCTCAAATTGATGCGCCAGCGCTTCATCATAATCCAAAATAATGACAACTTGTTGCGGATGTTTCTTAGCAAAAAAGGCTAACTGTTGTTCAAAATATTTTTCGCCCTTACCGAGTAAAACAAATTGTAACGGTAACTTTAGCATCTCAGGTAGCGCGTCTACTATCAAACCTAAACCTTTTTGCTCTACTAAGCGACTAATCAGTGCAAAAACAGGAACATTAGCATCAATAAATAAACCATATTTTGCTTGTAACGCCGTTTTATTAAGCTGTTTTTTATCTAATGTTGAAATTCCGTAATGTTGATTAAGATAGACATCCGTTTCTGGATTCCAATGGTCTATATCTATACCATTAAGAATACCAACAAGGTCTTTATTTCGATGCCTTAATAAACCTTCAAGTCCATAACCGAACTCAGCTGTTTGTATTTCTTGAGCGTAAGTAGGACTTACCGTTGTAATACGATCGGCATACGCCAAACCACCCTTCATAAAAGACAGCATCCCATTAAATTCAATGCCATTAGGGTGCCAAAACTGTCTTGGTAAATTCAATAACGCGTGAGTCTTTTTTGGAAATAGGCCTTGGTAAGCCAGATTATGAATCGTAAATACTGTCGAAGGTCGGTCTACTTCTGTAGACAGTAAGGCAGGCACTAGTCCACTTTGCCAATCATTACAGTGAACAACATCAGGCATCCAGTCTAAGTAAGCCCTATTCATTGCCAATTCAACCGCAACACGACAAAACAAAGCAAACCGCTCTGCATTATTCAACCAATCATTACCTTGCTCATCCACATAAGGATTGCCTGGATAATCAAAGAGTGCTGGGCAATCCACTAACCAAACCAGTACCTGAGTCTCTGGCAAAAAGGTTTCTAAAATATTTACGCTACGCTTATTAACGTGTACTGTACTTTTATAGTACGTTTCCTCGGTCTTATTAAGATCCTTATAATAGGGTATTAGAAGGCGCACATCCGCATTAAGCCCGTTTAATGCAATCGGCAAACTCGCTGAAACATCGGCTAATCCACCTGTTTTAATCAGAGGGAATACCTCACTAGTTACAAACAGTATTTTTTTCATGATCCGTTTCCAACCAGTGAAACTTCTATAAGAAAATTAGCGCTCTTTACTGTAAAACAAACTTAAGCCCAATTAACAATAAAATAGAAGCCAAAACGGGCCTCAAAAATCGTTCAGGAATCTTTGCGCTTAGGTGACTGCCGAGCCAAATACCAGGTAAAGACCCTATTAATAAACTACCTAATAAAATCAAATCAACATTACCTAAACTTAAATGTCCAATCCCAGCAACAGCGGTTAGTGGAATAGCATGAGCTAGATCAGTACCCACAATTTTAAGTGTGGTCATCTTAGGATAAAGAAACAATAATGCAACAGTACCCAACGCGCCTGCGCCTACCGATGAAAGTGTTACTAGCACACCTAATATGGCACCAATAAGGACTGTTGCTGGTATTTGAAAGTGTTTAAACCGAGCCGTATTGCTGGCGTTACTGTGCTGATCATCTATTGGCTTTAGTTTAGACGCCCTATTTAATAAAAAGCTTCTCACAAACAACGCAACAGCCGTTAATATCAGAGCAATTCCCAGCGTAAAAGTTATGACCCCCGTAGTTTCCTTTCCTATAGCCATAAAATGCTTAAGAACAAACAAGGTAATCAAGGCAAAAGGGATACTACCTAGCGCCATCCATCTTACAATTCTCCAATCTACCGAACCATGCTTACCATGGTGCACCCAAACGCCACCCGTTTTAGTGATTGCAGCAAATAAAAGATCAGTCCCCACGGCAACCGCAGGATTAAATCCGAAGAGAAATACCAGTAAAGGTGTCATCAAAGAGCCACCACCAACTCCAGTAATACCAACTAATAATCCTACCGCAAATCCAGAAATTGTATATGCCAAACTCATCAAAGCTAACCTTATGTTTTATCTGATTAAAAAACTCAATACTATAACAGTTAATTAACACTAATTTAAAAAATTGTTAGTCTTTATTCGATTTGAGTACAAGCACTGAAATCTAAAATAAAGCGATGTAAAACTAGTGATTCAGTCGATTAATACACTCAAATGCTACAACTATTAAGCTAAAGAAAATAAATTACGAAGGAGGAATGTTCTGAATAAACAACAGCCGGCTAGTAAACTTAATTAGTTTATAAATCAGGATTACTACGACGAAAAAGTAAGCTTATTCTAGCTTTGCACTTAACAAAATGCAGGGGGGATTAGTCGAGGGTATTTTTTAAGATATCTTGCGCTAATAAAATTTATCAGAGCGGTCTTAATATAACAATTACAGTTCTTTGGACACGGCTATTGGCTTGATTTGTACCGAAGCGGTTCCATTAATGCCTAGCTCCTTAGCCGCGGCATAGGATAAATCCATTGCTCTTTTAGAATGAAAAGGACCTCTATCATTTATGCGCACAATAACGGATCTATTATTTTTTAAATTAGTCACCTCAACGTAAGACGAAAGTGGCAATGTTCTGTGAGCGGCTGTCATGGCAAACATATTAAATTTCTCACCGTTAGCGGTTTTTTTGCCATGAAATTGAGCGCCATACCAAGAAACAGTCGTTTTTTTATTAATTATCTGATGCTTACTCCCATGCGCCTTTGGGGCATGAGCTGAAGGTCGAACTGACGCTTCTGCTAGTTCAATTGGACTGGAAAAATAACTGCATGTAGCAACAAAAATAACTGCTGATATCAGTTTTTTCATAAGAATAAGCCTTTGTAAATTAAAATCTATGGCTAGATCAATACATAACCATAACTAAAGTTTCACCAAGCTGGATCATATCCAAACTCACTTGAACCTTACTTTTCAACACTAACGCAATTGTTTTACTAGCGTAATTCAACGCTTATTATTTTGCGTTGGAATGATTTTAACGTGACAAGTCTTAAGCGCACCTTAAATTGGATGAAAAGCAGAAAACCAGCTTAAACTTTCAGCAGTTGGACCGACTGAATTATATTCAGCGCCAACCCAACCCTCGTAACGCGAGTCCTCGATAACTGAAAAAATTCGATCGAAATTAAGCGCTCCAGTACCTGGCTGGGCACGCCCAGGGCAATCAGCAAATTGAATATGTCCAATTTTATGAGCATGCTTAGTAATAAATGCAGGCACATCTCCCCCCATCATTTGCATATGGTAAATATCGTATTGCATAAATAAATTGGGCAAGGCAAGTTCTTGCCATATGTCCAGCATTTGCTGACCATCATCAACAATAAAGCCAGGCATATCATGACTATTAATCGCTTCAAAAACTATTTTAATATTGCTTGCTGCAAACGCCTCCGCCGCAAAGCATAAGTTTTCTTTAAATACACTCAAATATTCTGGCTTTCGCTTTTCAGTAAGACAACGCCCTGGCAACACATTGATAACCTCAGGCTTTAATAGACTCGAATATTCAAGTGCTTGGGAAATAGCTGCACGAAATTGGTCTCGCTTTTCAGGGACACAAGCAAGGCCTTCCCCACCAAGCAAAAGATCATCGGCAGCCACATTAAATTGCACTAGTTTTAATTGCTGATCATCCAGAATATTTTTAAGCAATTCTGCGGAAAAACAATAAGGAAATTGTATTTCTACAGCATCAAAACCGCGATCCTTAGCTGCTTTGAAGCGCTCAACCAGCGCTAGTTCAGAAAACAATAAACTCAAATTTGCTGAAAACTTAAGCATCTTTTTTAGTAAATAATTTAATTAGGGTCGTAGGATCCTGTTCTAAATAACCCTGACTACTGTGCAGTTGGTATAGTTGGGCGGCTAAAGCCGACATAGGAATAGCATTACCTTCCTTATTAGCCAAATCTAAAGCCATATTCAGATCTTTTAATAAAGTCTTAACGCGCCATTTTACTGGCTCAAAGGTTTCTGTCGCCATGGCTGGACCCACAATTTGCAAAGGCTTTGAGTCAGCAAAACCACCGAACAACGCTTCCGGTATTTTTTCCGCACTAACGCCTGCTTTTTTTGCAAGCGCCATCATTTCTGCAATAACTAAGACATTACAACTAACAATCATTTGATTGCATATCTTAGCGACCTGCCCACTACCCACATCACCCATGTGAGTAAGTTGTTTATAAAGAGGGGCTAAAACAAGGCGAGCTCTATCGATGTCCACCAAACTACCACCCGCCATAATCGCTAACTCACCTAACTCAGCCCCTGAAACCCCTCCAGAGACCGGCGCATCTACCCACGACATACCACAGCTATCATATAATATGGCCGCTAATTGACGAGTACTTTCTGGGTCAATGCTAGACAAATCAATTAATAATTTACCCTCCGAACCATTACTTAAAATCTCGTCACAGACAATTGATTTAACAGCCAACGTATCGGAAACACATAATAAAATAACATCCGATGCTTTAACTAAATCCGCAATTAACGTGCAGGGTACAGCACCCGCATCAATTACATTTGTGAGTTTTTCACTACTGCGGTTCCATACATTGACTCTAAAACCAGCGTTTAAAAGCCGTTGCACCATAGGCTCACCCATTAAGCCGATACCTATAAAACCAAGAATGGGGTTTTTATCTGTCATAAATTAATTGCCAAAAAACGATGTCCGTAACTTATTATCAATGAGGACCAAACAATAATAAATAGTTATCTCTTGTCGGACAAAGTATAAGGCTACTTAAATTAAATAAGTGACTACCCTCGAATCAATTACTTTTAGCGCTACTATTCGAGACTTTTAGCAAGAATTTATAGACATCCTTAGATATAATTCCATTTAGGATTTGACGCATTTATTATTTATCTATATTATTTGTCAGTTATGTTAGATCGATTACCCGAATATATAGAACCCTTGCACCTTGCTGATAAGCGTGGTGAATTAAAAGGTAAATTGCCCTTAAAAAGTCTGGATCGTTTAGCAAGAATGCTAGTTAACGACTCCGGGACGATTAGTGTCGATCTTTTTTTTGGTCGTGAGGGTAGATTAGCAAAGGTTGAAGGTCACATAGAAGCCATTTTGGAACTAGAATGCCAAAACTGTTTGGAAGCTGTTAAGTGGCCCGTTGATTGCAATATCAAACTAGGCATTGTGACTTCAATTGACCAAGCTAATAGGTTGCCTGAAGAATATGAACCCTTAATGATCGAAGAAGAGAAAATCCTTCTTAAAAACATCATTGAAGATGAAATATTACTTAATTTACCGGCTTTTCCAAAGCACGAACACACCTGTTTTGTCTCGAAAACCGACAATGACAATTTAAATACAGTAGTAAATGACGAACCGTCACCTACTAGAAACCCTTTTTCGATTTTAGCCAAACTAAAAAACACTGGAGATTTATAATGGCCGTACAAAAAAGTAAAGTATCGCGCTCAAGACGCGGTCAACGTCGTTCACATGACGCACTAACAGCTAAAGCACTGTCTCAGGATCCTATTACTGGAGAAATGCATTTACGTCATCATGTAACACCAGAAGGTTATTTTAAAGGTCGTCAAATAGTAAGTACAAGCGACGAAGATTAATAGCTTTCCGCATCCGGAATGATGCCATGCCGAACCTTCCTAGGTTCGGCTTCCTTCAATAACTGCGGAGTTGTTCATCAGCGTGAGTTTAACAATTTCAATTGATGCAATGGGCGGAGATTATGGTCCCGATGTCACTATTCCGGCATCATTGGATTGCTTAAAAAACAATCCAGACTTAAAGCTAATCTTAGTAGGTGATCAATCTGTTATTAAACAATTGCTGCCGAAACAATTAGACGCTTATCAAGATAGACTCAGAATCCATCACGCTTCCCAATGCGTCGAAATGGATGAGTCACCCTCCAAAGCCTTAAAAAATAAAAAAGACTCCTCTATGCGTGTAGCCATTAATTTGGTTCGCGATGGTCAGGCGGATGCCTGCGTGAGCGCTGGCAATACTGGCGCATTAATGGCCACAGCACGCTTCGTTTTAAAAATGATTCCAGGGATAGATCGTCCCGCCATCATATCAACGCTTCCATCAATTTATGGTCACACCCATGTGCTTGATTTAGGCGCAAATGTAGACTGTACCGCTGAACATCTTTTTCAATTTGCCATCATGGGCAATGAATTAGTTAAAGCCGTTGAAGGAATTGACAGCCCCAAAGTAGGCTTATTAAACATTGGCGAAGAAGACACAAAAGGCAATGAACAAGTCAAAGCTGCCGCTAAGTTATTAGAGAACTCATTATTAAATTATATCGGTTATGTGGAAGGTAACTCGTTAAACGCAGGACAAATTAAAGTTGACCTGATTGTTACCGATGGCTTTGTTGGTAACGTAGCACTCAAATCGATTGAAGGTGCCGCCAAAATGATCGGCACAGCATTAAAAGAAGCCTTCGGAAAGAACATCTTAACGAAAATAGTCGGCTTAATTGCCTATCCGGTTCTTAAATTATTCAAGCAACGCATAGATCCTCGCCTATATAATGGCGCTAGCTTTTTAGGTCTTCGTGGTCTCGTTATTAAAAGTCATGGTGGCGCCGATGTTCTTGCTTTTAAAACAGCCATTAAACTTGCTGAAGTTGAAGTCAAAAAAGGTGTCATCAGAAAAATAAGTGAGCAAGTTGAAAAAATCTTGGCTATAAGAGAAACCTCATGATTCATTATTCAAAAGTGATCGGTACTGGTGGTTATTTACCAGAAGAAATTCGCACTAATGAGAAAATATCTGAAACTGTTGACACGTCTGACAGTTGGATTTACGAACGAACAGGCATTAAAAGTCGTCGCATTGCTGGCCCAAACGAGTCCGCAGCAAGCATGGCTGAAATTGCAGCCAGACAAGCAATAGACACTGCAAACTGTGACCCAGAAAGTATTGATTTAATCATTGTTGCAACAGGCACGCCTGACCATGTTTATCCGAGCACTGCTTGTTTACTTCAGCAACGCTTAGGCATAAAAAATGCTGCCGCATTTGATGTACAAGCTGCTTGCTCTGGCTCCATTTTTGCACTTAGTATTGCTGATCAATACATAAAATCCGGCGCAGCAAAAAAAGTACTCATTGTTGGCTCTGAAATTTGCTCACGCATTGTTGATTGGTCTGATCGAGGCACTTGCATACTCTTTGGTGATGGCGCTGGCGCCTTATTATTAGGCGCATCTGATGAAGCAGGGGTTTTATCTACGCACATTCATTCTGATGGGGAATACAAAGATTTACTTTATTGTCCAAACCCTCAAGTTGCCACAGATAGCAATAAGCATGAGGCTGGATACATCAATATGCGCGGCAATGAAGTATTTAAAGTTGCCGTTAATACCCTTGGCCGAATTGTAGATGAAACGCTTGAAGCAAATCATATGGATAAAGCTGATATTGACTGGCTGGTTCCACATCAAGCGAACATAAGAATCATTATGGCTACCGCTAAAAAATTGAAGATGTCCATGGATCAAGTTGTAGTGACGCTTGAAAACCAAGGCAACACCTCCTCCGCTTCAGTGCTTCTTGCTTTTAATGAGGCAGTTCGCGACGGCAGGATCAAACGCGGACAAGTGGTCCTGCTCGAAGCCTTTGGCGCAGGGTTCACTTGGGGATCCGCACTAATTAAATATTAAATCAAGCATTAATAAGATGAGTAAAGAAATCTACAATCTAGCCTTTGTTTTTCCAGGGCAAGGCTCCCAATCCTTGGGCATGTTATCAGATCTGGCCAGTAGCCATAAAGAAGTCAAACAAACCTTTGAACAGGCATCAGATGCGCTAGGCAAAAACCTATGGTCCCTAATTACTCAAGGACCTGACGAAGAACTTAATCAAACACAAAACACTCAGCCCGCTATGCTCGCTGCTGGAGTCGCCGTATGGAATGTTTGGTGCAAACATAGCGCCAATAGACCGCATTTAATGGCCGGTCACAGCCTTGGCGAATATACGGCACTAGTCTGCTCAGGCGCTCTATCTTTCGAAGATGGCATAAAATTAGTCTCTGTTAGGGGGCAATTAATGCAAGAGGCCGTCCCTCCAGGAATTGGAGCCATGGCAGCCATTTTAGGGCTTGAAGATGATCAAGTTGTTACTATCTGCAGTCAAGTTGCTGAAAATGAAATTGTTTCTGCCGTCAACTTTAATGCGCCAGGTCAAGTCGTTATTGCAGGAAATGTAGCTGCCGTTGAACGAGCAATGTTAGCCGCAAAAGAAGCAGGGGCTAAAAGAGCTCTGTTATTACCCGTTAGTGTTCCGTCCCATTGCGACTTAATGCAATCCGCAGCACAAAAATTGGATGATTATTTAATTTCTACGATTTTCGACAAACCCGAAACAGCATTAATACATAATGTTGACGTAGCCTCGCATAACTCACCAGACGCTATTCGAGCTATTTTAAAAGAACAACTTTATAGACCTGTCCGCTGGGTTGACACCATTAAGCTTATGAGCGATCAAGGTATTACTCAGTTTGTTGAATGTGGCCCTGGCAAGGTATTGATTGGCTTAAATAAACGTATAGCTAAAGATGCTGAGCATTTTTCAATCTATAATTCTGAAACATTAAATACAGTATTGGAGCAATTCAATGACTAAGCAAATAGCCTTAGTAACAGGTGCAAGTCGGGGTATTGGAAAAGCAATCGCTGAAAAACTAACTCAAGATGGTTTTTTTGTGATCGGCACGGCAACGTCTGACACAGGCGCTGAATTAATTTCCGCCTATTTAGGGGGGAATGGCAAAGGCATTAAACTTGATGTTGCCAATTCTGACTCCATTGCAGAAGTTATAAAAAAAATTACCGATGATTTTGGAACACCAACTGTATTAGTTAATAACGCTGGCATTACTAAGGATAACTTACTAATGCGAATGAAAGATGAAGAATGGGATGATATTATTAATACCAACCTTACGTCGATTTTCAGAATGAGTAAAGCCGTTCTGCGAGGCATGATGAAAGTTAAAACCGGTCGTATCATTAATATTTCATCTGTCGTTGGATTTACCGGTAATGCTGGCCAAGCAAATTATGCTGCCGCAAAAGCCGGCATGATTGGTTTTGCCAAATCAATGGCAAAAGAAGTAGGTTCGCGCAACATTACTATTAATACTGTTGCACCTGGATTTATCGATACTGATATGACTAGGGAATTAAATGATGATATTAAAAATACCCTGTTAGGAGCGATTCCGTTGAATCGTTTAGGCGAAGCAGAAGAAGTTGCTCATGCCGTTGCATTTCTTGCTTCTGCTGGTGCTGGCTATATAACAGGTGAAACACTTCACGTTAATGGTGGGATGTTTATGCCTTAATATGATGACATTGTTGTAATATTAAGTATAATTGCCACGCCGACTGGATTTTCCAGTGACGCGGTTTCAGTAAAAACTAATAACAATACCAATTTAAGTTTCAAAATTGAAAAGCTTACATTGTTTGAGGAAAATAATTATGAGTAACATTGAAGAACGAGTAAAAAAGATTGTTGCAGAGCAATTAGGTGTTAAAGAAGATATCGCTAATGATGCTTCATTCGTGGATGATCTTGGCGCTGATTCTTTGGATACAGTTGAACTCGTTATGGCTCTTGAAGAAGAATTCGAATGCGAAATTCCAGATGATGAAGCTGAAAAAATTACAACCGTTCAGCAAGCTATCGATTACGTGGGAAAAAACGCGTAAAACTGATTTTAAGTGGATGAGCCTAGGTTCATCCACTAAGCAGTTACTTTCTAAATGATTTGAACAAATACAATAAAAATACCCATAAAATTTAGGGGCTATTTTTTGAAATTGACATTTATTAAGACTGCTACTCTACCTCGCTGAACTTCTCTTCACCTTTCTTACGGTACATCACATTGAGCAAACGTCGAGTTGTAATAACTGGATTAGGTGCGGTTACATGCTTAGCCAACACCGTCGCAGAAACCTGGAATGGTATTATTAATGCTAAAAGCGGCATAACTCCAATTGATTCTTTTGATATTTCCGCTTTTGCCAGTACTTTTGGCGGCGTAATAAGAAATTTCGATATATCCCAATACATATCAGATAAAGATGCAAAACGGATGGACGGTTTTGTCCATTACGGCATTGCTGCTGGCTGTCAAGCCTTTGAAGATTCTGGAATTGAAGTAACCGAAGCCAATGCAGAGCGCATAGGCGTTGCAGTAGGGGCCGGAATAGGCGGCATTACTGGCATTGAAGAATGCTATGCAACCTATGATAAAGGTGGACCTCGCAGAATCTCTCCATTTTTTGTACCTGGTAATATCATCAACATGATATCAGGCAATCTATCAATCAAATATGGTCTTAAGGGCCCTAATTTTGCTATCGTCACAGCATGCGCAACGGGCACCCATAATATTGGTGATGCGGCTCGATTAATTGCCTATGGGGACGCTGACGTTATGATTGCTGGTGGAGCAGAACGCTGCACGACATCACCCACTGCAATGGGTGGGTTTGCCTCTGCCAAAGCCTTGTCTCGCCGTAATGACGATCCCCAAAGTGCAAGTCGGCCTTGGGATAAAGACCGTGACGGCTTTGTATTAAGTGACGGTGCAGGTGTTGTTGTTCTTGAAGAACTAGAACATGCTAAAGCACGTGGCGCAAAAATTTATGCTGAATTAATCGGTTATGGAATGAGCGGAGACGCTTATCACATTACAACCCCATCGGCGGGCGGTGAAGGTGCTGCACGCTGCATGAAAAATGCCATTCGTGATGCTGGCCTAAATATCGATGACGTTGATTACATCAATGCGCATGGAACTTCGACCCCTGCAGGCGACATAGGTGAAACACATGCCATGAAAGCCGCATTAGGCGAGCACTCATATAAAGTGGCAATAAGCTCAACTAAATCAATGCTAGGGCATATGCTAGGGGCTGCTGGTGGTATTGAAGCAGTAATAACTGCCTTAAGTATTAGAGATCAAATTGCTCCACCAACTATTAACCTAGAAAATCCAGATCCAGAATGTGACCTTGATTTTGTCCCAAATACCGCAAGAAACATGAAAATTGACGTCGCCATGTCAAACTCATTCGGATTTGGCGGCACTAATGGAAGCTTGGTTTTTAAACGTTACCAGTAATGCAAAAATATCAGTGCTATACATCCTTATGGAATAGCACTGATAAACTCTGCACTTTCAGACTTATTTTTTTATCTACCCAATTTTTTTCTCACATTTCTACGGTCGCGACAAACTTGCGGAAATTAGTGAGCTCCACTAAAATTATGACTACGCATAATTTTTATTTAATTTATTACCATTCTTTATGATTCTCATTAATGGTGAATTTAAAGCACACATTGAAGTATCAGATCGTGGCTTTCAATACGGTGATGGATTATTTGAAACAATAGCTGTGGCAAAAGGTCAGCCTATTTTCTTCAACCAGCATCTCAAACGACTATCAGAAGGCTGTTCACGACTACATATTCCTTTTCCAGGATCAGAACTTCTTACCACTGAAGCTAAAAAACTGTGTGCACATACAGAAGCCGCTGTTCTTAAAATCATACTAACTCGTGGTACAGGTGGCAGAGGCTATCGCCAACCCGATGAAATAAAAACCACTCGCGTCTTAAGCCTACATCCATTCCCAGACTATCCAGACAACTATAAAGAACAAGGTATAGTTGCCCGTTTTTGTGACACGCCTTTAGGATTAAATCCGAGACTAGCTGGCATCAAGCACCTAAATAGACTAGAGCAAATTATGGCTAGATCTGAATGGAATAATCCTGCCATTCAAGAAGGTATAATGCTGGATATAAATGGACATGTAATTGAAGGAACCATGACCAATCTTTTTTACCTTAAGAATAAACAGCTCTATACTTCATCAATTGAAGCCTCTGGAGTTGCAGGTATTATGCGTGGACTTATTATATCAGTAGCTGCCAAGTTAGGACTTACGACAATAGAGCACAACTTTACCCAGGACGAGCTTTTATCTGCTAATGAAGTATTTGTTTGTAATTCCATTATCGGAATATGGCCCGTCAAACAAATCGGCAAGGTACATTTTACAGTAGGTGAGGAAACACAGCTCTTACAGGATAAACTCATTAAGTTGAGGAATGAGGACATCAAGGTTGATCTTTAAAGTCATCGTTTTTGTTTTAATACTATTTATTGCTGCTAGCACCTGGGTATGGCGAGACTTTCAAAGCGCCCTAAACGCTGAAGTAATTACTGAGGGCCCACTATTAATTCAAATAGATAAAGGCGACTCTTTTAACCAAATCATAGAGAAGCTACTCTCGCAAAACGTAAAAATTGAATCTTTCTGGTTTAAGGTTATCGCTGTTCAAAACAATGCCTTCAAAAAACTCAAGACTGGTGAATATGAGCTTTCCCATGGTTTAACTATGCCTGAAATATTAGCCTTATTTGTGCAAGGAAAAACCAAACAATATACGATCACCTTCCCAGAAGGTTGGAATTTTAAAGAAGTTCTCAAAGAAATTGAAAACAATCCCAATCTTGAACACACCGTCAATAATATAAATCATGAAAAGCTAATGACACAGCTTGAATCTGATCCAGAGCCCTTATACCCAGAAATAAGCACAGAACACTTTCCTAAAGTATTACAATCTCCAGAAGGAGCTTTTTTTCCTGATACCTATTTTTTTGAAAAGCATACTACTGATATTTCTATTTTAAAAAGAGCCCACAAAAAAATGCAAGCCATTCTAAAACAAGAATGGGCGGAAAAAACGGACAACTTACCGTTCAACACAGCTTATGAAGCATTAATACTGGCTTCAATTGTTGAAAAAGAAACCGCACAACCCACTGAAAGACCGCTAATTGCAGGTGTATTTATAAGAAGGCTAGAAGCGGGCATGCTACTACAAACCGACCCCACCGTAATTTATGGCATGGGGGAAAGTTACCAAGGAAATATTAGTTATAAAGATTTAAAAACAACAACGCCTTACAATACTTATGTCATTAAGGGCTTGCCCCCAACTCCAATTGCTATGCCAGGACGTGATGCAATTAATGCGGTCCTACACCCTGATACTACAAACAATTTATATTTTGTAGCACGGGGAGACGGTACCCATCAGTTTTCCGCTAATCTTAATGACCATAACCAAGCCGTTGATAACTTCCAAAGGAAAAAAAATGACCCGAGGTAAATTTATTACACTTGAAGGTGGTGAAGGTGTTGGTAAAACCACTAATTTAACCTTCATACAAAAATACTTACAGCAACACAATATTTCTGTTGTCGTAACACGCGAACCAGGCGGCACACCTTTAGCTGAAAAGTTACGACAATTATTACTTGCGGATGATAGCGAGACAATATCTGAACATGCTGAATTATTGATGATATTTGCTGCAAGAGCACAACACATTAAGCACGTTATTGAACCCGCTTTAGCAAAAGGACAATGGGTGTTATGTGATCGCTTTACAGATGCCACTTTTGCCTATCAAGGCGGAGGAAGAAATATGTGTATAAGTACCATTGAATGGCTAGAAAAAATGGTACAAGGTCATTTAAAACCGGATTTGACAGTGCTACTAGATGCCCCTGTTGAAATTGGCATGCAACGTGCGAAGGCAAGAGCGACATTTGACCGCTTTGAGTCAGAAAAAATAATTTTTTTTGAGCAGGTAAGACGCGCCTATTTATTACAAGCAGACTTACATCCAAATCGCATTAAACTCATTAAGGCTAATCAACCCTTAGTCGATGTACAATGTGGACTCATTGAAATTATAAGTGCTTTTTTACGATGAGCATTTTACCCTGGCAACACAGAAACTGGGACCTCTTGTCCGATTACAGGCGCCAAGATCGTGTCCCCCAGGCCTTATTGATTACTGGAAATGCTGGTCTAGGCAAACGTCACTTAGCCAATCAATTTGCATTTTCATTGCTGTGCCATGAACCCCAAAACAACGGCTTATATTGCGGACATTGTCACGCGTGTTTCTTGCTAAAAGCAGAAACACACCCTGATTTTATCCAACTAAACCCTGAAGAGTTAGGGAAAGCAATTGTTATTGATCAAGTGCGCCATCTAATCACTCGCCTAACGTTAAAACCTCAACTAGACTCTTACCGTGTCATTATTGTTTATCCTGCAGATAGGATGAATAAATCAGCCGCTAACGCCTTTTTAAAATGTCTCGAAGAACCAACAGCGCGCACGGTTATCATTTTGATTACAGAAAAGATGGGGCAGTTACCAGCCACTATACTCAGTCGCTGTCAAAAACTAGCTATCAGCATTCCCAGTAAAAAAATATTTTTAACCTGGCTAGCAGAACAAAATACAAATGTAGCCTACAACAGCAATGACGAATTATACAATTTAACACAAGGGTCGCCTTTATTAGCCTTAGATTATGTAAGCAACAACACAATGGCTCTACGAAATGAATGCTTCAATTCATGGCTAAATATAGCAAAAATGAACCAACACCCCATAATAATTGCAGAACACTGGCATAAACAATCTGCGACACTGCTACTATTCTGGATAACAACCTGGGTTATCGACATTATTAAATGTTATTACCAAATAAAACCCGACTGGCTATATAATCCAGACTTAAAAGAGCCTCTGCAAGCGATAGCACTTCATATTAAAATAAAGAAGTTATACCAATTTTATGATTTAATTCTATTAAGTCGCCAGCAACTTAATACACAAATAAATAAGCAAAATATGTTCGAAGAAATTTTAATAAATTGGTTTGAACTCAACGCGGATAAAATTTGATGACTGAAACAACAACAGCTAGGCAAGGTATATTAACCATCACTATTAAAGAAAAAAGTGCTTTATATGCAGCTTATATGCCTTTTGTTATAAATGGTGGGTTATTTATCCCAACCAATCGAGACCATGAAATGGGGCAGGAAGTTTTTATTTTGCTAAATTTAATGGAGGAAGTTGAGCGCTTACCCATTGCAGGTAAAGTAATATGGATTACTCCACCTCGCTCAGGTAGTTATAGAGCAAGTGGCATTGGTGTACAATTTATTGATCAAGATGCCATCATGGTCCGCAATAAAATAGAAACTTATTTAGCAGGCGGCCTAACATCTGACCGATCAACTTATACCATGTAATTCAACTATGTTAATAGACTCTCATTGCCATCTAGATCGAATTGATCTTGCACCCTATCAAAATGATTTTTCTTGTTTTATGGATGAAGCAAAAAATAATCAAATTGAGCACCTATTATGTATTGCGATAGACCTAGAGTCATATCCCGCTATGTTAGACTTGGTAAGCACTTATCAACAAATATCAGTAACAGTTGGTGTACACCCAAACGTACAAGAATGTATAGATCCAAGTGTTAATGATCTAATCAATCTAGGGCAAGCGGATAAGGTTATCGGTATAGGTGAAACTGGACTAGATTATTTTCGCAGCGAAGGCAATCTAGAATGGCAACATAATCGATTCAAAAATCATATACAAGCGGCCAAAAAACTAAAAAAACCTTTAATTATTCACACGCGTGAAGCAAAAGAAGACACTCTTCGTATCCTAAAGGAAGAAAATGCTGGTGAAGTAGGTGGTGTTATACACTGTTTCACAGAAGACTGGGAGTTTGCACAAAAAGCAATGGACCTAAATTTTTATATTTCCTTTTCTGGCATTGTTACCTTTAAAAATGCTTCGGCCATAAGAGAAGTCGCAAAGAAAGTACCCGTCGATAAATTTCTAATTGAAACAGACTCACCTTACTTAGCACCCGTTCCTTTTCGTGGCAGACCAAACTATCCAACTTATGTCCGCTATGTAGCAGATCAAGTCGCTGAATTACGTGGAATATCAAGCGCCAAAACTGCTGAAATTTCATCTAAGAACTTTTATGATTTGTTTAGGTTATAATAGATTACGGCTTGAATGCGAAATAAATAGATCGCCGTGAGTAGAATAAGGGCAAACAATAAAATTAAGTAATAACGTAAGCCGATAAAAAAAAGATAAACAGCAAATAACTAATTGTTTTTATATGACCAAAAGCCATAAATTCTGCATTAAAATTAGGCGGGATAATGTTCTTTAATCATTTAGCATTGACATGCCTGCCCTTTCTACTTTACAGTTATGTCCGCAAAACAAGTATGTAACCAACTATAACTATTAATATAACCCTTCGGAGCACATATCATGGCAAAACCATTAATACAAATGGCATTAGATTCACTGGATTTTGACGCAACTGTAGGTCTTGCTACCTTAGTAGCACCTTATGTTGACATTTTTGAAATTGGAACTCCTTGCATCAAACACAATGGTATCAATTTAGTTAAAGAATTGAGAGCAAGATTCCCAGAAAAACTGTTGTTAGTTGATCTTAAAACAATGGATGCTGGCGAATATGAAGCAACGCCTTTCTATGCAGCTGGTGCAGATATTGTTACTGTTCTTGGCGTATCAGGTTTAGCTACTTGCCAAGGCGTTATCAAAGCAGCAAACGCACATGGTGCAGAAGCTCAAATTGACTTAATCAATGTTGATGATAAAGCAGCTTGTGCAAGAGCAACTTGTGAAGCAGGCGCGCAAGTAATGGGTATTCACACAGGTCTTGATGCACAAGCAGCTGGCCACACTCCATTTGCTGACTTAAACTTAATCGCAGGATTAGGCTTGCCAGTTAGAATTTCAGTTGCTGGCGGCATCAAAGCATCTACTGTACAAGACGTTGTTAGAGCAGGCGCAAACATTATCGTTGTTGGCGCAGCTATTTATGGCGCAGCTTCTCCTGCAGATGCAGCTCGTGAAATTCGCGAATTGGTTGACGCGGTTTAATTATGCATCAGCAACTTATCATAGAAAAGATTTCAGGTGTACTTGAAGCTACAGATGATACGTATGATGCAAAGCTAACCCAGTTACTTGATAACGCCAAACGTATTTTCATTGCGGGAGCTGGGCGATCCAAGTTGGTTGGCAATTTCTTTGCAATGAGGCTTGTACATGGTGGTTACGATGTCAGTGTCGTAGGAGAAATTGTAACGCCAAGTATTAAAAACGGTGACTTATTGATCATTATTTCCGGATCTGGAGAGACTGAACAATTAATAGCATTCACTAAAAGTGCAAAGAAAATGGGTGCAAATATAGTTTTGATTTCTGCGAAAGGAGAATCAACTATTGGTGATCTAGCTGATGGTGTATTTCAAATTGGCAAGCAAGAACAATACGGTAAGGTTTTAGGAATGCCTATGGGTACTGTATTTGAACTTTCAACCTTGTTATTTTTGGAAGCAACTATTTCTCATATTATTCACGAAAAAGGAATTCCTGAAGAAATAATGAGAGAAAGGCACGCTAATTTAGAATAGCGGCAGACGAACGAGTGGAATACCCACTCGTTCTAACTTTGCCGTACTAACTAAAATATAAGAATTTTTCGTGGCAAGATCGCAATAAAGATAAATGTCACTACACGTAATTTATAAAAATAATAAAGGAGAATAATATGACTTCGCGCCGAGAATTAGCGAACGCCATACGCGCTTTGAGCATGGACGCCGTTCAAAAAGCAAATTCTGGACATCCAGGGGCACCAATGGGAATGGCAGATATTGCCGAAGTTTTGTGGAATGATTTCATGAAACACAATCCGTCCAATCCTCAATGGTCAAATCGGGACCGTTTCGTGCTGTCTAATGGCCACGGTTCGATGTTGATTTATTCACTATTGCACTTGACTGGATATGATCTCCCTATTGAAGAACTGATGAATTTTCGTCAACTTCACTCTAAAACACCTGGACACCCAGAGTATGGTTACGCCCCAGGCGTTGAGACAACAACGGGTCCTTTAGGACAAGGTATTACTAATGCAGTCGGCATGGCAATTGCAGAAAAAGCACTTGCGGCTCAGTTCAATAGAGACGGCCATAAAATAGTAGATCATCACACCTATACTTTCTTAGGTGATGGTTGCTTGATGGAAGGTATTTCTCATGAAGCATGCTCGCTAGCCGGAACACTAGGCCTCGGTAATTTAATAGCATTTTGGGACGACAACGGCATTTCCATTGACGGACATGTTGATGGCTGGTTTACCGATAATACACCACTGCGTTTCGAAGCTTATGGATGGCATGTTATTGCTGATGTAGATGGTCACGATCATGTGGCACTAACTAAAGCAATCCAAATGGCAAAAGCCATGACAGATAAACCTACCATGATTTGTTGCAAAACAACCATTGGGTTTGGTTCGCCTAATAAAGCAGGTAGTCATGCTTGTCATGGCGCTGCTCTAGGTCAAGACGAGATTAATCTAACTAAAGCTGCGCTAGGTTGGGATCATGAAGCCTTTGTAATACCATCAGAAGTCTATGCTGGATGGGATGCTAAAAACAAAGGATCAAAAGCTGAAAAAGAATGGAATGAAAAATTTTCCGCTTACCAAGCTGCACATCCTGAACTAGCCTCAGAATACCAACGTAGAATGGCGGGCGAACTACCTTCTAATTGGGAAAATAAAGCAAATGAATTTGTAAATTCAATCAATGCAGAAGCAAAAACAACAGCAACGCGTCTTTCTTCATTAGCTGCAATTGAAGGCTTTGCAAAAATTTTACCAGAAATATTCGGTGGATCAGCTGATTTAGGCTGCTCAAATATGACTGAATGGACGGGTTACAAACCAATGCGTGCTGATAAGCCCGATGCAAACTACATCAATTATGGTGTACGTGAATTTGGTATGTCTGCAATTATGAATGGTATTGCTCTTCATGGTGGATTAATTCCATTTGGCGCTACCTTTCTCATGTTCTCAGAATATGCTCGAAATGCGCTACGCATGGCATCATTGATGAAAATCAGATCAATCTTCGTATACACACATGACTCAATAGGTCTTGGTGAAGATGGTCCGACTCATCAACCCGTTGAACAAACTGCAACACTTAGATTAATACCAGGAATTCAAGTTTGGCGTCCGTGTGATGCAGTTGAAACAACTATTTCTTGGAAAGCAGCTTTCGAAAGGCAAAGCGGACCTTCTATACTTGTTTTTTCACGTCAAAATCTTCCTCATGTACCTCGCACTCAGCAACAAATTGAGGCGATTTCGCGCGGTGGATACATTCTTAGTGACAGTGAAGGTCAGCCTGATGCAATTATTATTGCTACTGGTTCTGAAGTTGAACTTGCTCTTAAAGCAGCGGAGCAAATTAGAACTACTGGTAAAAATATTCGTGTTGTATCGATGCCATCAACTAATATCTTTGATGCTCAAGATGCAGCCTATCGCGAATCAGTATTACCTTCTGCGGTAACCAAACGTGTAGCCGTTGAAGCGGGTGTAACTGATGGTTGGTGGAAATATGTAGGAACCAACGGTAAAATTGTAGGCCTCGACCGATTTGGCGAGTCTGCTCCAGCGGGTCAACTTTTCAAAGAGTTTGGCTTTACCGTTGAAAACGTAGTTAAGAACGTTGAAGCAGTACTTTAATTTAAAAATATAGAATAGTTTTACACATTAAATTTGGAGAGAGAGCCCTTTCTTTCTGCTAAGACAATTTAGCATCTCGGGCTCTCAAACCACTTCTTCCGACTTTTAGGTGAACAACGTGAAAAAGAAAAATTTGACAAAAGGAGCGTTTGCGATACTTCTGATATCCAGTGCGGTAGTAAGCGCTGATCAACAGTATCCAGCTGCAGACTTTCAACCTGAAGTACTTTACCAAAATAGCGATATAGTGGCTAAGAGTAATACAGCAACTGCATCTAAGGCAGCTCCCGCCGCTAAAGCCGCTTCGAGTTCCTCAGCAGCATCTGCTCATGATGACAAATATCCTGCGGCTGATTTCAAGCCAGAAGTTGTTTATTCTGACCCGAATTACAAACCATCAAAGTCAACTGTATCAAAAGTTTCGACTTCAAACTCAACAGAAACTCAAAGTGTTGTTGTGAGTGAAGCCGCTGAAGATTCATCTTCTATGTCAAGCTACTTGATTGGCTTATTATTACTTGCAGCAGCAGGTTTTTATTTATTCAAAAAAACCAGTGGCACTACCGTTAAAAATTCTGCTCCCGTAGTAGCTAGAAAATCTTATGCTCTGAATACGGGTGTTGCCAAATACTTAAATAAAGTATCAGGTACCGGCGTATCAAGATACTTAGAATCAAATGTAAAATCTGTAACATTGGCAACCGGTGTAGCCAAATACATGGCAAAACAAGCCGTATCTTCGAAAGAAACTGCAAGTAAAACTGCAACTGGTGTTGATAAATACATGCGTGACCGGGGCTAATTATGAACAAGAATAACTCGAATGGCTTTTTTTTTCCTGCAGTTGCGGGTTTGTTCTTTTTCATGAATCGGCCTAGATCTGAAGATATATACAGAGATGAACCTGTTTATCCTGTCTACTCCAAAGATCCAAATGGTGTAACTGGAGTTTCAAGGTATTTAAACAATAAATATGCTTTATTATTATCCGAAAGCATCTTAATTGAACCTGATCAATTAGTAAGTGGTGTTGCTAAATACCTTGAAAGTCTTGATCAAACCCCTACTAGTGGTGTTTCTAAATATGTATTGAGACAATCCATAGCAGAAAAACAGCTAAGACAACTCAGTGGCGAACCTGAAGTAACGGGCGTTGAGAAATACTTGAAAAATAAAAAACCAGCACCTGAACTAACAGGTGTTGAAAAATATATGAAACATCAAGCTAGTTTGCCGCAACCCAGTAATGTTGCAAGATACCTTACAAAGCAAGCCGCCTTATCAGCTACACAAGTTAAACCCGTTAAAGTTGAAATTTCTGGCGTTGCAAAATATTTGCAAACACAAGAAAACCTTCCACAACCTAGTAGAGTTGCCAAGTACATGGCAAAACAAGCGGCAATAGCTGCTCTAACTGCTAAAAAAGCAGAACAACCTACTATTTTAACAGGTGTTGCTAAATACCTTGATGAGCAAGCAAATCAGCCTCAAATCAGTAGAGTAGCCAAATATATGGTTAGACAGGCTTTAGTTGAAAAGCAAAAACCTGCTCCAATAGTAACAAGTGTTGAAAAATACATGCGTCACCAAGCTTAACAAGTCACTGAGAAAAAACCACAGCTTATCTATTTTTGAAAAAGCTGTGGTTTTTGTTTCTCCCAAATTTGAGTAAAATTAGATAAGAAGTTTTTCTTATTTTAACCTTTTCACTAGATCTCAACTCAAACAATCGCATAGCTATAAAAAAAGCGATTAAACAAATTTTTCATTAAAATATAAAAGGCACCTATCATGGGAAAAAATTTACTAGAACAACTTAAAGAAATCACCGTTGTTGTGGCCGATACTGGCGACATTCAAGCAATTGAAACATTCACACCACGTGATGCTACAACTAATCCTTCTTTAATTACTGCTGCCGCTCAAATGCCGCAATACCAAGGTATTGTTGATGATACTTTAAAAGCTGCACGTGTAAGTTTAGGTCAGGCGGCATCTGCTGCAGACGTTGTTTCTTTAGCGTTTGATCGTCTTGCTGTTTCATTCGGACTTAAAATTCTTGAAATCATACCTGGCCGCGTTTCAACTGAAGTTGATGCTCGTCTATCATTTGACACCACCGCAACCGTCGCTAAAGGTCGTGAATTGATAGCGCAATACGAAGCACACAATGTAACCCGTGATAGAGTATTAATTAAAATTGCAGCTACTTGGGAAGGTATCCAAGCTGCTGCAGTATTAGAAAAAGAAGGCATTCATTGTAACCTAACCCTTTTGTTTGGTCTTCACCAAGCCATTGCTTGCGCTGAAAATGGCATCACTTTAATTTCACCGTTTGTTGGTCGTATTCTAGACTGGTACAAAAAAGATACTGGTCGTGATTCGTATGCCCCTGCTGAAGATCCAGGTGTAGTTTCTGTTACTGAAATCTATAACTACTACAAAAAATTTGGTTACAAAACCGAAGTTATGGGCGCTAGCTTCCGTAACGTTGGTGAAATTACTGAATTAGCGGGTAGTGATCTATTAACGATCGCTCCTTCACTATTGGCTGAATTACAAGCAACTGAAGGTGAATTACCTCGTAAACTTGACCCAGAAAATGCAGCTATGCTGTCAATTGAAAAAATCTCAATGGACAAAGCGACTTTTGAAGCTATGCATGCTGAAAACCGTATGGCTACAGACAAACTGGCTGAAGGCATTAGTGGCTTTGCAACTGCCTTAGAAGCACTAGAACAATTACTTGCAGCTCGCTTAGCAAGCCTTGAAGGTTAATCCCTATACCATCAATTGAAAGTTGTTGATCTTTAACAACTTTCTAAATGTTATACCTTTAATCTTCAACGAAATAAACCGATACAGGATCCAAAATGTCACAAAAAATTTTAGACGTAGTTAAACCCGGCGTCGTAACCGGTGAAGATGTTCAAAAAATCTTTGCAATTTGCAAAGAAAACAAATTTGCAATGCCGGCTGTTAATGTTATTAATACAGATTCAATCAACGCTGTATTAGAAGCTGCTGCAAAAGTCAAGTCACCCGTTGTTATCCAATTTTCAAATGGTGGAGCTCAATTTGTCGCTGGTAAAGGCCTAAAGTTACAAGGACAAGAAACTGCTGTTTTAGGTGCTATTTCAGGTGCACAACATGTACATTTAATGGCAGAAGCTTATGGCGTACCCGTTATTTTGCATACTGACCACGCAGCAAAAAAACTTTTGCCTTGGATTGATGGCTTATTAGATGCAGGGGAAAAACATTTCGCTGCAACTGGAAAACCTTTGTTCAGCTCACACATGTTGGACTTATCTGAAGAAAGTTTGGTAGAAAACATCGAAATTTGCGGTCAATATTTAGCACGTATGTCTAAAATGGACATGACGCTTGAAATTGAATTAGGTGTGACCGGTGGAGAAGAAGACGGCGTTGATAATAGTAATTTAGATCATTCATTACTTTATACGCAACCTGAAGATGTTGCTTATGCTTATGAAGAATTAAGCAAAATCAGTCATCGTTTCACTATCGCCGCTTCATTTGGTAATGTACATGGTGTTTATAAACCAGGTAACGTTAAATTAACGCCAACCATTTTAGATAATTCACAAAAATATGTGTCTGAAAAATATGGTATACCAGCTAATACATTAAACTTTGTTTTCCACGGTGGTTCAGGTTCTTCTGCTGAAGAAATTAAAGAATCAATTGGTTATGGCGTTGTGAAAATGAACATTGATACTGATACCCAATGGGCAACGTGGGAAGGTATTATGAGTTTTTACAAGAAAAATGAAGGCTATTTGCAAGGTCAAATCGGAAATCCTGATGGAGACGACAAGCCTAACAAAAAATACTACGATCCTCGGGTTTGGCAACGTGCTGGTGAAGAAGGTATGGTTACCCGTTTAGAACAAGCCTTTCAAGAATTGAACGCTGTTAATACTTTATAAGTTTTAAAGTATTGTTCAACAAAAAAGCCGATGTTTAACATCGGCTTTTTTGTTTCTACCTTTTAGTTTCCTTATAGCGTCAAACCTTAAAGTTTAACTAATACTTCACCACGACCTATTTCTGACATATCTCCTGAATAACGCTGTACTCGGTTAAAACTGATAGATGAATCAGAAAATCGCGAATTTAATGACTTAAATGATGCGAACAATATCGGTAGAAATGCCAAAGTATGCGCACCACAATCATTAAAACTAGCTGATAATATCGGATTATTCCACAATAACAAGGTTCCACGACGCATAGCATAGCCTAAATGACGTCCTGTATCCCCCATTACTGCAATGGTTCCGGCTGTCATTCTTGAACCACAATATTCACCCGCATTACCTTCAATCAAAATATTACCGCGACGCATGTGATCACCCGCACGTGCACCCACATTGCCTTTAATTAGAATGGTACCGCCTTTCATACCCATTTTATTACCTGGTAGTGCCGCACCTAAAAAATCACCTGCGTTGCCCGATACTTCCAAGTAACCTTTTTTCATTTCACAGGCAGCATAAAGGCCTACATCACCTGTAACTTTAATTTCGCCGGCATTCAAACCAAATGCCAAATAGGCACCCGCATCACCAATAACCGAAATACTCCCACCTATTAGATCTTTACCAATAAAATCCAGCGTATCAATACTGTTTTTTATGACGATATTTTGCGTATCAGAACCTTCAATGGTAAAAATTTCATCAACTCGCAATTTACATTTACCACTTTGCAAGGTAATGGACGCTATAGCCTCCAAGTCCATATCAATTAACTGATTACAGACTAAGGGCGACATATCAACACGTTGATTAGGTTTATGTTTTAATGTAAAAGTTAAAGCGCTCATGCCATAATCTCCTGTAGATGAAAATGGAAAGGCCCTAACTTTCCACCGTAATTTCCAGCACTAATACGTTTAATACCATTCTGAGCGCCCAAATCACAAACCGCCTGTATGCCTACCCGCATAGCCTTTTCGATGTCCTCTTTGCTTAAGCCATCAATAACAATTTCCATAACCGATTCAATTTCAGGTGATAACTCTGTCTTAGTCATTCCTTTTAATGTAGGACAAAATGCATCATTGGTTGAAGCACCAAGTGTTTTGTATTTTGAACCTACTTTAGAACCTGAACGAACAACGCCACCGGGGAAAGGCATAATAACATTAGGAATTTTTCGCATCTCTTCAATCGCGGCCTCGCAAGCAGCAAGAGCCTGCGGCTGTGATTCCGCCAGCACTAAAAAATTACCCCCCCCAATTGCATCAACTTGACCTGTAGTGGCTTCAGCCAGAAACTCACCATCCATCACTGGAATACGCCAATATCGCTTGCCGCTAATTTGTTTAGAGACTTGAAAACCATCACCGAAATAACGTAGATTTTTACCCAACGGAATTCTAATCCCTCCATCAATACCCGCAAATAATGCCGCGGTTGGCGAGGTCAATACACACTGCCCTGCTCTAGTTTCTAACTGTTTAGCCAAACCTTTACCGCCCATAGCAAATATCATAACTGATACGCCTGGACGACCATCCGGTGTTTCTGAAGGAGCCAACACTCGCTCAATACTGCCTTCGCAACCACAGGCGATGACTGAAGTAGCAAAGCCGGTCATAGCTTGGGCAGAAATTAGCGCCCATTTTTCATTTTGTGCCGTAATAATTGCGCGTGTAGCTTTCATTGGAAATGCTTCGGCAAACGTTGCATCTATCGATACTCCATTAATAATCATGCTACATCTCCTTTCAAGGGATGCACAGTGATACTGCCACGTCCATCTTCTGTAATCTCATCATCACTGATTTTAAAATTACCCAACTTCATTGTCATATAACGATCAAAATAGTCTTTCAAGCCTTTTTCTACCGAAGGATCAAAATCTGGCCTAACGACATGGGTCGTACCCCATTTTGTAGAAACCACTTTGCCATTTATCACGACTAACTGACCATCTTTAAAGACATAATCAGGCTTTTCAAACATTTTTTGTCTATCACTATTATTTGTATAAACCGTAATATCCGCCCAATTTCCGGCACTTAATCCGCCCCTATCTTTTAAGCCAATCAATTTAGCGGCTCCGGCACGCGTCATAATAGCAATTTCTTGTAACGTATATTCACGTTCAATAGACGCCAGTGTTGTCATTTTTTGAGCTTCCGGATGAATCGTAGACAACACTTCATTACGGAAACTTCTATCCATTAACAAGCGTATTAAATGAGGATAACTGGTAAAAGGTGCGCCATTGGGGTGATCCGTCGTCAAGAAAATACGCCAAGGATCATCAACCAGCAAAAAGGTCTCAAGACCAATTGCCCACTGAAGTGCATTTACAAAGTTTTTATCTTTGTATTTAAAAGGCACGACGCCACAACCCGCATCACATTCAATATCCATGGTTACCCATTTATTGGGGCTGGCAAATTTATTATTCGCATGTTGCCGCATATTATCACCCGATGCCGTAACGGTTTGACCAAACAAAATTTGACCAACATCTATCGTGATATTTTTATTTTTATTAATGGCTTCAGCAATCTGTGCGGCACCCGATGAGAACTTAAAATCACCTTCCGTACCATAACTGTGGAACTGAATATGTGTTAAATGCATGGGCAAGCCACCAATACCCTGAATGGTATCGAGTGTTGTTTGAACATTACCAGGCACACCCAAATTACAGCCATGTACATGCAATGGATGAACCACACCGAGTTCTTTAACCGCGGTTGCCAACACCTGCAAAATATCACGCGGCGTGACACCGTAATGACTATTTTTCTCATCGAGATCTAGTTTGCGCTGATTAAATTTAAAGGCATTAATTCCGCCGGGATTAACTACCTTAACTCCAATGGCTTTAGCAGAATGCATTGTCCATGCGACATAATCGTTAATCGCTTTCTGGTCTTTTTTGGCGGTGAGCATACGCAGCAAATAATCATCACTGCCTAACATCACATAACCGCCTTTATCCAAAATAGGGATATCAGCCATTTCCATATGGGCTTGACGTGCATTAACTGGCAACACTGCAGGTTCAAAGCCAGCGGTGTAGCCCATTTCTGCATAACGATAACCGGTTACAAAAGTACTGGGCATGGCATGTCCACAACCGGATCTTGTAATATCGCTCCGATGAACTGGATCTTGCCGATGATCCTCTGGTAATAATGTTCTGGCAATATTTCCTTTACCACCACCGATATGCGTATGCATATCAATGGCCCCTGACATAACAACCTTGCCTGTTAAATCGTATTCTTTGTCAACGACCGCTTCAATCGGTTTTGTTATGATACGTCCGTCTTGAATATAAATATCTTGTAGCTTTCCATCAATCCCGCTGGCAGGATCATAAACAGTTCCACCGGTTAATTTTATCAACATTATCTTACCTACAAAGCTTGTTCAAGGGCATGCAATACCTGTGCGGTACTTGGCAAACCGGAATCGCGTAATTTTTTTAACCGAATGGCAACGACATTATCCATGCGATAAGCATGCCCAGCATGGTCGATGCCCGGTGTGCCCACAGGGATATAAACATCCGGTTCTTTAGTAAACGTCATGCCCGAACGACCTACAACAATCGTCGGAATGGTGCTTTCAGGTGGAACCGCATTTACATTAAAAGCCTGCACCCACACCAAAGCATCTGCTTCGCCACTCGCCAGCAAAGTCGCTGTCTCATTTAGAAAAGGATCATATTCTGGATAACCCCTGGAAAAACGAGTACGCGCAGGATAACCTGTCGTCCAGCCACAAACCTGATTAGCCGTTTGATCACCCTCTTTACCTGCTAAAGGTAAACCAGAGCAACGGGTATTTAAGTTATTAATATCTTTGATCATTTCTGAAAGTTTCTGAACGGTCAACTCGGCATGCGCATAGGCTAAAGCCCCCGCCGCCCAAGTGACTACGCCATATTTTGCCTCTTTTAATTGATTGGCAATCATTTGTAAATCGTCCATCGCTAAACCGCACACTGTGTTCGCACGTATTTCTTGGCTTTTAACCAAAGCCCTCAATACGGCTATCACTTCGGGTAGATCCTCAGATGCACATTCTACAACTTGTGGTTTTTGACCATTAGGTGACGTTGATGCATGACCACTAGGAGCTTTACCCAAATAAATAACCTGGCGTTGGCTAGTATCATCCAGAAACATGGAGTCCTTATTCCACAAATAGCGCTCAAAAAACCGTGGCGCAAACGCTTCCAAATCAGTACCGACAACCAATAACAAATCACAGCGATTTTTTACTTCGGCCAGTGTCGTATTCATCCAGCCCGAATCTTGTAGCGCCAAAAAGTTATTACGCGCACCCGTAAAATTCATATTATCAACAACCGCACCGCACCGATCCGCTAAGGCCAACAATCCGCGCATCCCGTTTACATCCGTTGCACAACCACCAATAATGGGCAACTTAGTCTCCTTCAATAATTCTGCGGCTTTGGCAATGGCAAATTCCAGACTGACTTCCTTGCCACCAACTCTGGCACTGATATCAGTAATCGGTTGTTCAAAAGCAGGTGTATTAATTGCACAGCCATTTTCAATGACCTTCAGCACTACGCCATCAATCCTGATAGTCAGATCATCCGTGCCAATACCGCAAAAAGGACTCGGTACTTCAGTTATCTCAATCATTCAGTTGTCCTTTATTATATTTAGTTCACTCACCAAGCATCCATAGAAAGCGTGATGTTATCTTTGTTATTTTAACCTTAATTCAAAGCACTGTCTCGATAAACAAAGCCCTTACCTTCTGCATTAAGTATTCCTGAAACTTCAAAGAAGTAGCTGTAATTAAAGTACTTAGGGCTTGAACTTCTATACCTTTGTACAAAATGGCAAGACCATAAAAGGTCGTATGCGAGACTAATTTCGCTAACATTACACCAATAAATTAACGTGTTAATTAAGCAAATAGGATTAATGGTAACGCAGCAACCTAAAGACCTAACTCAAACACTAATTTAATAGAGGCATAAACTACGAGCCCCATTGCAAAAATGTACGTGAAATACCGTACAGGTTGTCCTATAAAAGCGCTTATAAAAGTCTGGTGTAGCCCTTTCTGTTTGCGCTGCAAATACTCTTCGCGTGAATGCCTAACCCGCTCCTGCTGGTAAGCATTAATAATGTCTCTCGCTACCTCTAAGTCTGCGGCATCCCTGAGCCACAATCCCGGCATAGACATGCCCCAGTTCCCTGCGGTCGTTTCATAAAAATCAATATTTCGTGCCGTTAATAACTCACGAACCTCATCAGCTTCATCTTCTGGCACACCACGTAAGGGAAATAATAGGATCATAATTTTAAGTTCTAGGAGTAGTAATAGACGCCATATTACGCTTATAGCAACACGAGTTCTAGATAACAAAGTCCATAGAAAGCTGAGTGGGATTAAAACGCTCCGACAAATAACAAAATCACTTTATTAACTTCTTATCAAACACGCCCAAACGGCAATTTTCAGAGTAAAATAAAAAATATTGTTTAATTGGGTGCCCAACTCATTCTACTTTATTACGACAGTATAAAATCCAAACCCTCCAACCGTAACTAAAAAACACGCCCCATGACAGAGCAAGATAGAGTATTTCAACAAACCGCTAGAATAGAAGACTTTGCCTTTGATGAGCGAGTCGCCAAGGTTTTTGATAATATGGTCTCAAGGAGCGTGCCCTTTTATAATGAAGTGCAACGCATCCAATCTGATCTTATTATGGATTTTTTACCCGACAATAGGGGAGTCGTTTGCGATTTGGGTTGTTCGACCGGCACCACCTTAGAATACCTTACTCAACATCCAAAATGCCCAAACAGCACACAATTTATAGGCTATGACAACTCAACATCCATGTTGGATAAAGCGCGTGAAAAATTATCTGAACAAATTAATGCCGGAAAAGTGTCTTTAATCACTGCCGATCTCAGTGACCTCCCTCCATTACCCAGTTGCAATATCATCATTCTCAACTGGACACTCCAGTTCGTAAGACCCATGGGCAGAGAACAACTCCTAAAAGCCGTTTTTCAAGCATTAAAACCTGGTGGGATAGTATTATTATCTGAAAAAATCCTGGTGAACGATCCCCTATTAAACCGCCTATATATTGACCATTACTTACAATTTAAAATATCCCAAAGCAGCTATACAGACCTCGAAAATCAGCGTAAACGTGAAGCACTAGAAAATGTTTTAATTCCATATCGCTTAGATGAAAACTACGAACTCTTAGAAAGAGCAGGTTTTGGCCGCATTGGCACCTATTTTCAATGGTTTAACTTCGCCTGTATGATTGCGATTAAAGTTTAATATCATTTCAACCTTAATCGCCTAATCGATGATTTCTGTCCACTGGCATTTATCTTTTATCAATGGCGCCGTATGTCCATTCCCAATGCCTCCAGCAATCAATGCGACAACCCTATCATCTTTAGTGTAACCCACATGAGCCTCCATAGGATTAGCAACGCTACCCATGCCAAAGACATCAAACACCTTTGCAATATTAATATCGACATTAGTGACATTTATGCACAACCTTGAATCAAGATATTTCTCACTAAAATCGTGAGGGATCGCATAACTTAGTAAATCATTTGGATCGCTAAAAGCAATAATTGATGTTTTCTCAAACATCCGAGAGTTATATCTAGCGCTGCTTGAACTGCAATAGTCGCCTTTTTGCCCGCGCACCTCTGGAAGTTCCCTACCTAACTGCAGCATAGGCAACTGATTAGATAACATAAAAATTTGCACTTGTTTTTTTTGCAAGGCTATTCTTTTTTCGTTATTTAGCGTATTTAAAATCGATTTTTTATCTGGTTTATCAAGCATAGAAGCCATACGCGTTAAACCATCAATCGTTATACGACTGCCTAAGCTATGAGAGATAAAAACAAGCTCATCCTGACTAAAATCGTCGTTTAGTGCATTGGTAAAATCACAACCATGTCGGCCTTCTGTGGGAATTTGCTCCCACTTATCTTTACTCATCCAACATACCGCTTGAGCAAAAGACCTCAGTATTAAATCTCTACTTTCCCCCAAATAAATGATGGGGTCAGGGCCGGTATCATTACTGAATTTTTTTAACATATCATTAACTTCCGCCCTGCGATATGAATATTCACCTGAATTATCAAACGCTAACAGTGCTTTTTGATCTCGCGTTATTTCTGACCAGGTTAATTCATAAAACCACATCTCCTCACTACTGTTCTCATTCTGCTGCCTAAAAACCCGTAAATTACCCAATTTTTTTTCAGCATTACTAAAAGACATTAGTTCTATATCTTTATAAGAACTGGCTTTAGCTGTTAATTTTAATTCCTTTGACAATTTTTCCAGAAACTCTGAGGAGTAACCCGGCAAACGATCACCGACACCGTGCACCATTAATACTTTAGTTCTGCCTTTTGGCTTAGCAAGACCAGCAGTTATACCTAAAAAAGGTTTTCCAAGAACGCGACAAACACGCGCATCTTCTGTATCAGATTTTTCTAAAACCGCTTCCGCGATGCCCTTACCAAAACTGGCGCACCCTGATAAAAGAATTGCCAAACTTACCAGAAAAAAACGCTTTTTTATTCTCGACAACATTCTATATTTACCTTTCATAATTTCTTATTTTTATAATTATTGTTCATTCAAAATGCGCGCTAAGCACCAAGTTAAACCCTAACAAGGACAACCTATTACTGACCTTCATCCACAAATTGATTGTAAGATAAATACGGGTAACTGCCTTTACGCATGTTAAAAAAAAGTAATTCAGGCAGACTCATTAAAATACCGGTTGCCCCCGCTTTAAGATTTTTTCCTGAATCATACGGCCAACTTACCAAGCCAAATACACTTTGACCCATTCCTGCGACCGTATTAAATAACCCAAAAATAGGCCTTAACATCGGGCTATTGTCGGTAAAAAAAATAAAAAAAGCGTCATCCGAATTATATTTATAAAGTGTGCTGGTCAATGTATTTGCTTCGCGTAACGAAAACATAGGGTCATCAATTTTAGCTAATTGCTGATCCCGATACGACGCTAACAACTGGCTATGGCTTACTCTATAGCTTTCCTGTACTGCCTGAAAAGATATAAAAGGAATAAAATTAAATGCCCCTGAAATACGACCTCCCAAACTATTTTCCGAGTCATTCCTTATCCATTCGTCTTTAAGACCCTCAACTTTTATGGGGGCTAATAACGCTTGATCCATTGTTTTAAACAACTCAGTTACACAGTTTCGAGTGACCAAGTCATAACGATAACGATCTTTCAGTGTCGCTAATAACTGACCTTCATAAGCGTCTAACTCATTTAAAGACATCAATAATTTTTGTTGCGTCAACTCAGGCAATTGCATATCAGGCAAACCAATACTTTTCGTAGGTAATGCTTTTTCACCGATGTAACGAATTTTTTTATGCTGACCAACTTTAAGTAGCTCAGCATATCGGTTAGCCGACATTTCTACTTGACTGTATCTTGCCTCACTCAAACCATCAACACTTAACAAGGCTTTATGTGCCCGTGTCAAATTAATCTTTGCATCATTAATTTGTCTTTGCATGTGTTTTTCATAATGGGTAAATTGCTCGACATTTAACCATTCACTATCGTTTGAATAATCATCAAGAAAAACCCAGCGTCCCAATTGTAATGAACGATCCAGTGTCATCAATCTGGCCACGTTAATCAACGTCGCATATCCCCAATCAGGTCGCTTCGAATTAACAGAAGCCAGTAAATTTAACATCAGTTGATCCCTTAATCGCGCTAACACCACCCTATCTTTTTTAGTGACTAACTCATCGCTTATAAAGAAAGCATCCTCACGTAAGTTTTGTTCTTTTTCCAGTGTTTTTAGGGCAATCAGTCCTGTTATATAATCCCTATAAGTATCAGCGAATGAATTAACTGTCGCAGGAAAATTATCTTTTGATAGAATGTCCCCAACTATTGGCCAATGGCTGGGTGTTAATAATTTAATACTTGCAATGATTTGCTCGCGCCGAATATTAAGGTAATCGTTACCGTAACGTTGCTCAATCTTCTTACGCATCATATTAATAATAGGTGCGTATTGAGTGGCTGGCTCTTTAGTTTGAGCGTTTAATTGTTCCTCAGTATAAAAAAGCCCTGCACCATTGATTTGTAACGCTTCTGAAAAGTCAGCGTCAAAAAACGTTTCCTTTTGGCTCGCCTTGTATAATAAGCGTCGCAACAAAAGAGCGTCTTTATGCAACTGATCAAGTTGATTAAACTGTTGGCTCTGCGCTAAAAACTGCAATTTGAAATGGGCTCTAAGTTGATTAAAAGTCTCTTCAGAAACCTCAACTTGATTTAGATGAATACGGCGATTTTGCAAAAAACGATACTGAAAATGAAAAGCAGGCTTATCCTGCTTGAGCAAACGAATTAAACCCGAATCATGGTGCTGAAAATGATAGACTTCATCGCCAAATTCTATCGCACTATGCCCGCCACTTGAGTTACCCTCGCTCGCCTCCACATAAAGATACTCAAAAGACGCCGCAAAAACCAAGCTGGGGCATAATACTATCCAGACAAGCCCTATAAAAAAAGATTTCCGCTTAAAATGCATGGTTAACACATCAACGTGCTGAAATCTTTTATAAAGAATAAATAATCTAAGAGAAAAAAAGACTACTTTTCAGCATCATAACCACTTTGAACATCGCCCATCTTATCGGCATCACCCTCGGTAAAATTCTTTTTATACGTTTCATAAGCGACACCCTCGACCTCCGCTTTTTTCAACCCCTTGCCAATACCCTTATAAGTTGAAGAATCTTGCTCCCAATTGGTAATACCTTCTTTAGCCGCAATCTCACTTATCCCTTTAAAAAAGGTATCGTAACCCACTGATGACTGCGAAGATTTAATATAAGCAACGGTATAATCAGCAATCTCATTTTGGAACTTTTTATTTTTTCCAGAGAGTGAGGAAGGACTGCTTATAATAGAACTGGTTGAATCTGATAGACTTTCTGAGCTTTCTGAAAAAGAACAGCCATTGATAACAACCGTTATTCCTAAGAGTGCCGAACAAATTGCCCCTTGTTTTAAATAGCCTGAATATAATCGCATTGTATTTCCTTTGAAATTTAAATAATAAAAGGTGATCTTTAACAGCTTAAAGTAATGAACCAAACCCTATTAGTTATCAGTGTTGTTTTCATTGCACTCTTATACTTTTCGACCTTTACTTGTGATCCCCATTTAATGGCTATCCTCACGTTAATCGGCAAATAAGTCACAACAGCCACTTCGCTATTGTAACGCAATAAACCAGCCTGACTGTGGTTCTGCAACACAGATATTTAACAACAAAAACCTCCGCTCATAAGCAATTTGACATAACATTCAGTGAATACTTTACGAAAGGCCTTAGTTTTGAGAATATAATCGATGATGTTGTGACGCTTACTAATAACTGGCGTTGCCTTTCATAGCTAAATTCACTCACTTAACAAGAAATTTAATATGTTTAACATACTGCAGTTTAAAGCAAAAATCTGGTTCTTATTAGGCTTCTTAGCGTGTATAAGTTTATTGGCTATGGGTGCTTATTTTCAACTTGTTGAGGGCTTAGAACCTTGCCCCTTATGTATTTCACAACGTCTGGCCATTTTATTGACAGGGTTGGTTTTTTTAACCGCAGGACTACACAACCCAGGTCACATTGGTGTGACTCGTTATGCTGTACTGGGTACGGTTACCGCACTTTTGGGTGCTTCTATTTCATCACGACATATCTGGCTACAACACTTACCACCTGAAAAAGTGCCTGAATGCGGCCCTGAACTGGCCTATATGTTTCAATACTTCCCTTTGTTTGACACCCTGAAGTTAATGTTAAGTGGCACCGGTGATTGCGCCAAAATAGATTGGACGTTATTAGGCCTTAGTATGCCTGTATGGACTTTATTCGCTTTTTTAAGCCTAGCGACATTGAGCCTTATGCAAATTTGGAATACTACAAAAAAGTGATGTTGTTTTACTATCCGTGGTTAACACGGATAATTTTAACTAACTTCGTCACTTATGCCATAAAACCATACTGTTAATTTGATTTCTATGGCCCACACCCTCACACCCGATAGATTGATTTTCAGAGTTGCTATCTCAGTACCTGTTTACCGTTTATTTGACTATCTAGCTCCCAGCAATATTACCCTAGAAGATTGTAAACCGGGTGTTCGTTTAGAGGTGCCTTTTGGAAAAGGACGAAAAATCGCCTTTCTACTTGAAGTCACCCAACACAGTGAACTAGAAACAAGTAAATTAAAACAAGTACTCAGAATTCTTGATGATAAGCCCTTATTATCAGCAAAAGATATCCGCTTATTACACTGGTCCAGTCGCTACTACCATCATCCTTTAGGAGAAGTTTTCAGCACCGCTTTTCCTGCTGATTTGCGACAAGGCAAACCTATTGCCCTCACAACTGAAAAATGCTACTCACTGACTGACTTAGGAAAAGGCTTGGACAGTGCTGAACTGCAACGAAGCCCCAAACAAAAAAATACCCTAGAAAAATTTCAAGCCCACCCTACTTACCTTTCAGAAGCTGACTTAAGTGCTTGGAATGATAACTGGCGACCCGCAGTCAAGCAGTTAGTGTCTAAGCAATTATTACAACTCGACCTTAAACCTCTCAAACAGACAGCACCCACAACCCTTCTTAGAAATCCAGCCTTACACTGCAACCCCGCGCAACAATTAGCGATAGATACTGTCTCTACTAACCTTGGGCAATTTGGCGTTTTTTTACTTGAAGGTGTTACAGGTAGTGGCAAAACAGAGGTCTATTTACAAATTATTAATGCTGTACTAAAACGGGGTCAACAGGTCTTGGTACTGGTGCCAGAAATCACCTTGACTCCACAACTTGAAGAGCGCTTTAAACAGCGCTTTGCCGTAAACGTAGGCTTATTTCATTCAAAATTAACTGATAATCAACGTCAAAACGCATGGCTAGACATGCAACGGGGGGATTGCTCAATCTTGCTAGGCACCCGCTCTGCTTTATTTACGCCATTACAAAATCCAGGGCTCATTATTCTTGACGAGGAGCATGATTCATCCTTCAAGCAACAAGAAGGCTTTCGTTTTTCGGCCAGAGATATTGCGGTTGTCCGTGGCAAACTCCTACATATCCCCGTGTTATTAGGTTCAGCGACCCCTTCTTTGGAAAGCTTACATAATGTCGATAAACAACGTTACCAGTTGTTGCATTTACCGGATCGAGCAGGGATTGCAGTCGCCCCCACGCTGCAATTAATGGACATACGAAATAAAAGAGTCCAAGAAGGCTTATCTGAAACACTGATTCAAGAAATACAGAAAACGCTAGCCAAGAATGAGCAGGTTTTACTTTTTCTGAATCGACGAGGTTTCGCACCCACACTAATCTGCTATAGTTGTGGATGGGTAGCACGATGCCAACGGTGCGATGCTAATTTAGTGATCCATTTTGACAAGCAATCTCTACGCTGCCATCATTGCGGACAAGAACAAATCCTTATTAAAACCTGTCCCGCCTGTAAAGTAGACGAGCTAATGCCATTGGGGCTTGGCACAGAACGCATCGAAAAAGTACTCAATGAACGCTTTAACGATAAAGTTATTGTTCGCTTAGATAGAGATTCCACTCAGCGCAAAGGTTCACTCGAAGATTATTTACAACAAATCAATCAAGGTAACGTCGATATTATTCTTGGTACGCAAATGCTATCTAAAGGACATCATTTTCCTAATGTGACGCTTGTAGCGATTATTGATGTTGATAGTGGCTTATTTAGCATTGACTTTCATGCCTCAGAAAAAATGGCCCAAATGATTGTTCAAGTGTCGGGTCGAGCAGGAAGAGCAGAAAAACCAGGTAACGTTATTATGCAAACTCGGCAACCTGAACATCCTTTATTAACCACTTTAATCAGAGAAGGCTATCGCAGCTTCGCTAAAACTGTCCTAGCTGAACGCAAAGCAGCGTCGTTACCTCCCTTTAGTTATCAGGCCTTAATGCGCGTACAAACTTCAGACAATAATAATTCCACTTTTTTTTTCCAAGCAGTAGCGATCTTAGTGCAAAAACTAAATACTGGCCAAACCCAAGTATTAGGGCCTGTATCTGCGCCCATGGCTAGACGTGCCGGTCTTTATCGATATCAATTATTGTTTCAAAGCAACAAACGCCAAGAACTCCATATTTTACTAAATAGCTTAATTCCTGAAATTGCAAAACTCAAACAAGCCAAAAAGGTACGCTGGTCTCTGGATGTTGACCCTGTAGATTTATATTGATATTGTTTGAATGGATAATAAGCTTATTTTAATGGATAATAAGCTACTATTTATCTGATCTAACTCGCAGTGAAGCAATGAAACAAAAAATAGAGGAACTGATCCTGCAAGCCCTTGAAACCCTCAAAGCAGAGGAAGTTCTTGGCCTGGAAACAACCCCACACATAGCAATAGAACGCACCCGTGATCCACAACATGGCGATTTCGCTTCAAATTTAGCTTTAATTCTGGCAAAGCCAGCAAAAATAAACCCTCGTGAATTGGCGATAAAAATTATTGCGGCATTACCTGAGAGCGAAGCTATCTTAAAAGTTGAGCTAGCTGGCCCCGGTTTTATCAATTTCTTTATTAATCCCAACTCACAATTTCAAATTATCAATCAAATTCATGACCAAGGACGAGAATTTGGCTTGAGTACTATCGGTGCCGGAAAAAAGGTGCAGGTAGAATTTGTTTCCGCCAATCCAACAGGGCCGCTTCATGTGGGTCATGGCCGCGGTGCTGCTTATGGTTCCGTAGTCGCTGATTTACTTCAAGCCGTCGGTTTTGAGGTGCATCGCGAATATTACGTTAATGATGCCGGCCGACAAATGGATATACTTGCCACTAGTGTCTGGCTTCGTTATCTAGAGGCTTGTGGTGAGCTTGTAAATTTTCCAAGTAATGCTTATCGCGGCGACTATGTGCGCGAAATTGCCCAAGCTATTTATAAAAATACTAACAATGACTACCGCAGACCCATCGAATTAGTCATAGAAAACATTCCGCCCGATGAACCACAAGGTGGCGATAAAGATGTTCATATTGACGCTCTTATCGACAGAACTAAAACGTTACTCGGTTTGTCGCAATACCGAGATTTTTTTCAAATTGGCTTAGACAGCATCCTTGATGATATTAAAATTGACTTAGAAGAGTTTGGTGTTAATTATCAGCAGTGGTTTTCAGAGCGCGATTTAATGGACAATGGTGCCGTCGATAAAGCACTTGAACGCTTACGAATAGGTGGCCACCTTTACCAAAAAGATGGCGCCACATGGTTTGCATCAAGTAAATTAGGGGATGAAAAAGACCGTGTAGTCGTTAGAGAAAATGGTCACTATACTTATTTTGCTTCAGATATTGCTTACCACATGAATAAGTTGGATCGTGGTTTCGATCAAATTATTGATATTTGGGGTGCTGACCATCATGGCTATGTTCCCAGAGTTAGGGCAGCAATCCAAGCTTTAGGTGCAGATGAATCCAAATTAAAAGTGTTATTGGTGCAATTTGCCGTTCTTTATCGTGGCGAAGAAAGAGTACAAATGTCTACCCGCTCAGGTGAATTTGTCACTTTACGACAATTACGTAATGAAGTCGGTAAAGATGCTGCACGCTTCTTTTATGTCATGCGGCGTTCTGAACAGCACATGGATTTTGACCTGAAACTAGCAACCTCAAAATCTAATGAAAATCCGGTATTTTACGTACAGTACGCTCACGCACGAGTTTGTAGTGTATTACGGCAACTGGATGAAAAGGGTCTTGAAAGAAATATATTACGTGGTATGGAAAATCTTTCACGCTTAAACCAAGAGCATGAAACCTCACTGTTAGGCACATTAGTTCGTTATCCCGAAGCTATTGAGCGTGCTGCTATGCAACATGAGCCTCATCAATTAGTTCATTATCTTCGTGATTTAGCACATGAATTTCATACTTATTACAATGCCCATCAGTTTCTCGTTGAAGATGCCGATGTTCGTGATGCACGCTTGAATTTAATAAGCGCCGTAAAACAAGTCTTGGCAAACGGCTTAGGCCTATTAAATATCAACACACCTGAGTCGATGTAATGTCCAGAGACTATAAACCAAGAAACGACGATAGAAAATCGAGGCAATTCAGGCAAAAATCTGAGTACCGGCCTGGAATTTCTTTATGGAAATGGATGTTATTAACGGCAACCATTATTTCTTTTGTCGTTTTCTTGGTTTATTTGTGGGGTTTGGTTGCTAAGCCACAAACTAGCCAAGGCATTCCGAATAAAGCAAACCCTAAAAATGTAACCCTCGTAAAACCAGAACAAAAGCCGGAGATTAAACTAGAGCCCAAAATGCCCCAATTTGATTTTTATACCATTCTGCCCGAAAAAGAAGTTGTGGTGCCAGAATATGAGATTAAAACTCGCGCGCGCGAAGAGCGTGTAGGTAAGGCTAAAGAAACGCATTATATTATGCAAGCAGGGTCTTTTAAGACTTTCAAAGACGCTGATCAATTAAGAGCTAAGCTTGCCTCTATGGGCATAAACTCTAAAGTTAAAAAAGGAAAAGCGGGCATTGTAAACTGGTATCGAGTCGAAATGGGGCCTTTCGCGCAAACTGAAAGTGTTAATACTATCAGAGCACGATTACGACAAAATGGTATTGATATTATTATTACAGAAACAGGTGAATAGACAGACTTAAGTCCTCTAATTATTGAGAACAGCCCCAGAAACCTAAATTATCAGGTCGACAAGGCTATTCTCATTAAGCTTAAACGTCCTCTTCCTTATCGTCATCCGTTGCCATATCAGAAATTTCTTTTAATCGAGAAATAGCTTTGAAATTAATACTGTTATCGGGATATAAACCTTCTTCATTCGCTTCACCTGCCAAGCAACCGGTTAATAGCTCTAATGTCTCATCGACGCTAGCAACCGCATAAACTGAAAACAAGCCCTGCTCAACCGCATCAATTACTTCTTGTTTCAACATCAAATTACGTTTATTAGCTGCAGGAATAATAGCAGCATGCTGCCCATTAAGTCCTCGAGCTTGGCAGAGCCTAAAGTAGCCTTCTATCTTCTCATTTACACCACCAACCGCTTGTACTTCTCCGTATTGATTAATTGAACCCGTCACTGCAAAAGACTGCATAATCGGAACACGAGTAAGCGCAGAAATAAGGCAGCACAATTCAGCCAACGACGCACTATCACCGTCGATATAGCCATAAGATTGTTCAATAGCAATACTTGCAGAAATAGCTAACGGAAATTGCTGAGCATAAGAATGCCCCAAATAACCCGTTAAAATCATCACGCCTTTTGAATGTATTGCTTGTCCAAGTTCGGCTTCACGCTCAATATCTACTATCCCTCTAGAACCAGGATAAACGGTCGTAGTAATACGTGCTGGCGCGCCAAAACTACTACCCCCTATCTCTAAAACAGTTAAACCGTTAATTTTTCCTATGGCCTCGCCTTCCGTATCAATGAGAATAGTGCCATCGAGCATTTCTTCAAGTATAGCCTGAGACAATCTACCATTACGGTGCTCTCTAGCGGCTAAAGCTTCATCTATATGTACTCGATCTATCTCATCTGCCTGTGCTTGCTTACAAAATAAATTGGCTTCAGCAATAATATCCAGTGAATCTTTAATATGAGCGGAAAAATGATGCTGGTTTTCTGAGAGTCGGCAACTATGCTCAATTAGACCTTCAATAGCTGATCGAGTTAAAGGCTTAGCTCCAGAATCAGAAGCTTGTCGAACCATTACTTGGGCAAACCCTTGTATAGATTCATCCGTTAGCGGAATGTAGTTATCAAAATCGGCAAGAATTCTAAACATTTCATTGAATTCACTATCCATTTCTTCCAATAAATAATAAATATCCCGTGAACCTACCAGGATGACTTTAACATTCAACGGTATCACTTCAGGCTTTAAAGTGATGGTATTAATACCTAATTCTGAATAGGGGGATTCAATTTCAATACGACCCGATTGTAAAGCACGCTTAAGCCCTTCCCAGACAAAGGGATAGGTCAACAGCTTTTCAGCATCGAGAATTAAATAACCGCCATTGGCTTTATGCAATGAGCCTGCACATATTTTTTGATAATTAGTGACTAATGTTCCTTGGTCGCTAACATACTCAATGCGCCCAAACAAATTTTGATAAATAGGATGAGGTTCATAAATGACCGGCGCGCCATTTTCCTGTTTGTTATCAACCAGAATATTAGGGGCGTACAATTCATTCAGCGCTGACCGTTTTGCTGTCGATTCTCTCAGTTCTAGGCTGCGCCCAGGTATTAAATAATCAGCAATGGTCTGACTCAAGTTTTTTTTGATCTCGGCCAGATAAGTAATGACATCATCAATATTTTGATACTTATCATTCAATTCGAAGAATAAAGGATCTATTGCTTGGCTAATCGTATCCGAATCCAGCTGCTTTATTTTTTCAACCATCGTTCTGCGCCACTGAGGTAATTCCAGTAACACATCACTTAGAAATTCTTCTAGATTTTCAACATGCGCATGAAAAGCTTCACGTTCAGCTTGGGGCAATTGAGTAAATTGCTCTTCGTTTAAAGATTTATTATCCCGAATAGGCGCAAAAGTAATCGACTCACTTTCACGGAATAGAGCAATTGTATTGGCTTGTGCCTTCTTATCAACAAGATCAATAGCGGCGTTATAACGCTGACTAAACTGGCGTTCGATAGCAGACTTTTTTTGTTGATAAGTGGGACTTTCAAAAGCAGCTGGAAACGTGGCTAATAAATTATCCAGTAATTTTTCAATATCCTTGCACAACACTTGTCCATATTCCGCAGGCAGCTCAATAGCAACAGGTTCCCTGCTATTATCAAAATTATCTACATACGCATAGGAAGAGGGGGCGGGAAGGGTCTGAGAGATTACTTCTAGATGACGAGTAACCATCGTCAACCGACCTAATCCAGTTTCTCCCATCACGAAAATATTGTATCCCGGGTTTGGCATTGCAATGCCAAATTCCAGTGCAGACTGAGCTCTGGGTTGCCCCAAGATTCCCGTTTGCAATCTGGGCGCTTCCGGGAGCTTAATGCCAGACAAATCGACATTAAGCTTAAGTGACGCGAGTGGAAGCTTTAAAGTAGTAGACATGGATAAATTTAAAAAACTCAGATTATAAATAATCTGAACATTCTACCATTTAATGCCTTTATAAGTGATCAACTAAACCAATAAATTGACCAATATTTGTTCATAAATAGCCGTTAAAATCTCTAAATCCTCTACAGCTACATTTTCATTGATTTTATGAATACTCTCATTCAAGGGCCCTAATTCAATAACCTGGGCTCCAGTTGGTGCAATAAAGCGCCCATCAGAAGTACCACCACCTGTGTCATCAATAGTCTCAAAGCCCGTCACTGCTTTAATTGCAGCGTGAGTTGCATCAATCAAAGCACCTTTTTCAGTTAAGAAGGGATTCCCCGATAATCGCCATTGGATATCATATTTGAAGTCATATTTATCCAGGATCGCGCTTGTTCGCTGCTTAATGATTACTTCATCTAATTCGGTACAAAAGCGTAGATTAAATTGAATTTCAGCCGTACCTGGAATAATATTTTCAGCTCCCGTTCCCGAATTAATATTTGAGACCTGCAAACTAGTCGGCGGGAAAAAGCGATTTCCATGATCCCATATTTCCTCGGTTAATTCTTTTAAAGCTGGTGCAAAACTATGGATTGGATTATCTGCCAATTCTGGGTAGGCGACATGCCCTTGCACCCCAATAATTGTTAATTTAGCGCATAAAGAACCCCGTCGACCGACACGAATCACATCACCCATTTTTTTATCACTGGAGGGTTCGCCGACTAAACACCAGTCAATTTTCTCATTACGTTGCTCCAGCACTTCCATGACCTTAACCACGCCATTAGTCGCTATACCTTCCTCATCACTGGTTAACATAACCGCAATCGAGCCTTTATGATCAGGATGCTTCGTGATAAAACGATCAACAGCCGTCATAAAACACGCGATGCCCCCTTTCATATCAGCCGCACCTCGGCCATAGAGCTTACCATCACGAAGGGTTGGTATAAAAGGCGGTGACAACCACGCGTCTAATGGCCCAGGCGGTACTACATCGGTGTGACCCAGAAAGGTAAATAATGGCTTTGTATTACCGCGTCTAAGCCAAATATTTTGAGTATCATTAAAATTAAGACGTTCTTCTTTAAAATCCAATTTAACCAAGCGAGCCGCCAAAAGATCTTGGCAGCCCGCATCTTCTGGTGTTACTGATTCTCGCCTAATAAGATCTTCAAGAAGCGCTAAGGTTTCACTCATAATAATTCAATTTTGTAATGATCGACTTTGAAGCCAATAATCAATTTATCTCCCGCATCTAAAACCGGGCGTTTAATTAGTGTTGGATTAGCTAGCATTAATGCCTTTGCTTTTTCTGCGGTTAAATCATTTTGTTGCTCAGTACTGAGTTGTCGCCATGAAGTACTACTACGATTAAGCAATGCACTCCACTCAACTCGACGACTAAGATCATTGAGCTGAGCGAGTGTTAAGCCATCTACACGAAAATCATGAAACTGGTAGTCTATATTGTTTTCATCCAGCCACTGCCGTGCTTTTTTAACCGTATCGCAATTTTTTATTCCGTATAACGTGTGCATTCCTGCGCTTATAATTGACTATTTAATAACTCGTCAATACTAGGCAATTGTTTGTCAGCCTTGCAACGGCCTTTATACAAATCAACAAATTCCATGAAGGCTTGTTCTAAATCTGCCAGAATCTCTTCTTCATTTTCGCGCTCATCGTCAGGCACGTCTTCTGATTCCAAATATTCACGCTGTAAATCCACTTCGCTATTAAGGGCTAATGTGGCATAAATAACTGCATTATTTGATATTTTATCGTTCATGGTAGGTGCCTGATTATGGTTTTAAAGTAGTTATTCGATTGGGTTTCTAAAATGAATAGTAAGACCTTGCAAAAAATTTCTAATTATTTGATCTCCGCAATCTCGGTAATTTTTGTGACCTTTTAATCTAAAAAAAGCACTTAACTCACCTTTGGATATCTCAAAATCAGCTAATTTTAACGTGTGAAGCATGTCCTCCTCTTTAAAATCTAAAGCGATTCTTAACTTTTTCAGTATGCCATTGTTAGTTAATGGCTGATCTGGTTTTTTGGGTTGCTCAGGCGACGTTTCAAGCTTGCCTCTTCTATGCGTAATTAAGCCTTTTAAAAAAACGTCCATCCGTTGATTATCCAACTCAACATAGCCGTCTTGATTATCTTTTTTTAGTAGATCAAGTAACTCATCCCGGCTTATGGACACGTCATTTAAGGCAAAGATATCAATCATGACTTGATCATTAAGATCCAAAGCATACCGTACTCGACGAAGTACATCGTTGTTAATCATAAATTCACTCTTGATTGTATCCTGCTATTATATTTCCTAATGGCCATATGGGTTTCTTAAACCACATAGACTACTCCCCTAATTCAACGCTAATAGAGGGGGCCACTTATTTGGCGCCCCTTACTTTATGACTAATCTCTTAACAACTCATTAATGCCTGTCTTGCTACGTGTTCTTTCATCAACTTGCTTGATAATAACCGCACAGTACAAACTATAACTACCATCTGCTGAAGGCAAATTACCAGATACCACCACCGATCCTGCAGGAATACGGCCAAAACTAATTTCACCGGTCATACGGTTGAAAATTTTGGTACTTTGACCAATATAGACTCCCATTGAAATAACACAACCATCCTCAACAACAACCCCTTCAACAATTTCTGAACGTGCGCCAATAAAACAGTTATCACCAATAATAGTAGGACCTGCCTGTAATGGTTCTAATACACCACCGATACCGACACCACCAGAAAGGTGAACATTCTTACCAATTTGTGCACAAGAACCAACCGTTACCCAGGTATCAACCATAGTGCCACTATCTACATAAGCACCAATGTTAACGTAAGAGGGCATCAATATTGCACCAGGGGCAATATAAGAACCATGTCGAGCAACCGCATTTGGCACTACACGTACACCGGCCTTAGCAAAGTCTTCTTCTGTATACTTTGAGTATTTACACTCCACTTTATCGTAATAACGGGTATTACCACCATCCATCATTCGATTTTCGTTAATTCTAAAAGACAGTAATACGGCTTTTTTTAACCATTGATGCGTGACCCAATCACCATCAATCTTTTCAGCCACCCTTAAAGTTCCCTTATCAAGATGATTAAGCGTTTCAGTAACAGCCTGACGAACCTCTGCTGAAACATTAGCGGGCGTAATATCGTTTCGTTGCTCAAAAGCGCTTTCTATAATATTTTTCGTGTTATTCATGGTGGTATCTATAAAGTGTTAAGGATATTTTTAATTCGGTGGGCTGCCTCTATACAATCATCCAGTGAAGCAACCAGTGCAATTCTAACATGGTTGAGGCCTGGATTTTGCCCCGCAAACTCTCTGGATAAAAAACTACCGGGTAATACGGTAACGTTTTCTTCGGCAAAAAGCCGTTGCGCAAAGGCTGTATCAGCAATCGGCGTAGTCAACCATATATAAAAACCAGCAGGTGGCTTTTGAAGTGTGCAAACATCGGCAAGAATAGCTATAAATGCAGCAAATTTTTCACGGTATAAGCGGCGATTTTCGATCACATGCTGCTCGTCCTGCCATGCTTTAATACTGGCATGTTGCGTGGGCAAAGGCATAGCACAGCCCTGATAGGTTCTATATTGAAAATACTGATGCAAGATATCCGCATCGCCCGCTACAAAACCAGACCTTAAGCCAGGCGCATTGGACCGTTTAGATAAGCTATGAAAAACAACACATCGCTTAAATGTAAGGTTGCCCATACTGTAAGCGGTTTGCAGTAAACCTAGTGGCGGCTTAGTTTCGTCATCATAAAGCTCACTATAGCACTCGTCGGAAGCAATGATAAAATCATATTTTTCCGCCAAATTAATGAGTTTTTCATGGCTACTTTTACTCATAACAGCACCACTGGGATTGCCCGGCGAGCAGATATAAATTAATTGGCAGCGCTGCCAAATGGCTTCAGGCACCGCATCAAAATCAGGTAAATAATCGGTCTCTTTGTGCGTATTTAAAAAATACGGCTCAGCGCCCGCTAATAGTGCTGCGCCTTCGTATATCTGATAAAACGGGTTAGGCATAATAACCACAGGACGCGTAGTCGGGTCAATGATGCACTGTGCGAAGGAAAATAGTGCTTCACGGGTACCGCTAACAGGTAAAACATGGGCTTCAGGATTAATAAATTCGTTTGGAATTTGAAAGCGCTTTCCCAGCCATTCTGAAATAACACGCCGTAACTCCAATATACCTTTTGTTGTTGGATAATTAGATAGCCCCGCTAGTTGCTTTAACAAGGCCTCCCCAATAAATGCAGGCGTCTCATGTGTTGGCTCGCCTATCGATAAAACTATAGGCGACTTATTTGCGGGTGGTGTAATACCCTGCTTAAGTTGCGCTAACTTCTCAAAGGGGTACGGGTGTAAATTTTTTAAGTTAGGTGTCATTGCTATGCGGCCCAGAGTTTAGAAAAACCCACGTCTTGCGTCATGAAATAGAAAATGCAGGCAATCCATTCTAATAAAAACGTTTACCCATCTTTTTTATAACAATGAGCAGACATTAATTGCCAACGTAGATGGTTTAATTACATCGCGGTTGTTTACCTAGGGTTTTAGCATGCTCATATAACGCCATAGCTTGTGGCATATGCTGCTCCAAGTTTTGTATGCGTGTTGCATGTGCAGGATGGGTTGATAAAAACTCTGAGGGTTGTTGACCCTTAGTTGCCTGTTCCATTTTTTGCCATAAACCAATGCTTTGTCTTGGATCAAAGCCTGCTTTTGCCATTAAATCGACACCAATAATATCAGCTTCACTTTCCTGTATTCTGCTGTAAGGCATCAGTATCCCATATTCTGCCCCAACACCCAGCAAGCCAAAAGCAGTCTGACCTAAAGGTGATTGAGGGGCGCCCATTGCTTGAATCATCGCCATGCCTTGATTAACGGCCATTTCTTGTGATGCTCTTTCATTACTATGCTTAGCAAGTACATGCCCGACTTCATGCCCCATAACTGCGGCTAATTGATCTTGATTATCAACTAGGGTTAGCATTCCAGTATGGATGCCCAGCTTATTTCCTGGCAAAGCAAATGCATTAGGTGATTTATCTTCAAAAACGACAACTTCCCAACTTCCCTGCTGATCACTAACAATAGCCTGAGAAATGCAACTTACCAATTGCTTATATTGAGCATTAGCACTGATTTGTTTTTGTTTCTTTAAGGTATCAAATGCCTCTAAGCCCATTTGATTAACTTGAGCATCGGGCATAAAAATAAATTGGCTTCGTCCTGTAGGGCTATTAATACAGCCCGCTAAAAAAGACGACGCTAGCAAAACAGTAGCGATATTTTTAAACATTAATGATTTCCTTAGTGCTTCTAAAAACGAGGGTTATTTTAACGTAAGTTTTATCTGAATTTTAAAATCTTGGTTATTCTATTGCCATAATCCGCTTCGGATAAAACCCCACTTATTCCTTCTCGCTGATGCTCTTTATCAAAAAAATAAGTTCTTGGTAACTCACCATACCATTTAGGATCAATTTCAAATTGAAGTTTCTGCGTATTTTCATCCGCATAGCTCCAATTTTCGACATCGGAAAGCTTATTTTTTCTTAATATCATTTGGATTTGATCGGCTTCTGAAATGTCATCTGCCGCCAACATAACAATGGTTAGCGCTGGATTTTTTTGATGTATATCACTTATTAATGGCATCTCTTTTAAACAAGAAGAACACGTAATCGACCAAACAATAAGCAAAAAGGGCTTATGACTATTACTCGCCAGTATTTTTTGATAACTTCCCGCGCCAAAAGGTTTTAACTCAGCTTGATCCGCTCTGGCAAAATTAGTCAATAAAACGAAAAACAGAATAAATGCGCTAAAAAACGTCTTCTTGAATACCATGTCTAAATCTCTATAGAATATAGGCCGCCTTAAAAACATCTGCGACTAAAAATGGTTTAAGTGTACCGGATTACAGTCTTGATAAAAACAGGCATTAAATTTATTAACTAATAAATTCGTCAATGACTTCTTTTACTCGATTGGGAAAGTCTGATATCACACCGCTAACACCACAAGTTACCAACTGTCGGATATCTTCTTTGTTGTTACACGTCCATACATTTACAGGCCAGCCAGCCTCAAGCGTCACAGCAAACTCATTTAATTTTAATTTTTGCAGACCCTTCACATCACCATCACTATACCCAGCAGGATGATAAGCATCTGCATCCAGTGATTCCAGATATTCATTCAAATTCATTATCGACTGACTTGTCAACACACCTATTGCAATCGTTTTGTTCAACTGCCGTAATTCTCTTAAGAGATGATGATCAAATGATGATATCAAGATTTTATGCTCCATTCTCATCCATTCAACCAACTTAACAACTTCAGCCACAAGGTCTTCTTGTTTTCCTGGTTGTGGTTTAAGCTCAATATTAACCATCATATCTGCAGCAACGGCAAATTCCAGCGTCTGCTTTAAGGTTGGAATTTTTATATTTCCTGATGCGAAAACATCTCGAGCTTGTATAGTGACAAACTCTCTTGCCTCTTCCTCGGTCAGAGTTTGTAAAAATGCTTGCCGCTGTAAACTGGGCAACATTAATTGCTTGATGTACCAACTACCTGCATCTAACTGCATCAACTCATCAACGGTAAAATCCCAAACATCATAACTGTCTCGACGAGGAAATTTAGTTTGGACATCCGTACATCGACTTAACGTCTCATCATGGTGAACCACTAAAGCGCCATCTTTTGATAAACGAACATCTATCTCAAACATCTGAGAACCCAAACATTTAGCTTTTTCAAAGGCAACCAACGTATTTTCTGGCGCAAAAGCCCTAGCCCCACGATGCGCTATATTTAAAACTCCAACACCCTTTTTTAAAGGCAACCTTATTGAGCGCATAGTTAATTTTCCTTTAATATTCCAAATTACCCATGTGCTACAACACACAAATGACTGATCCAGCTAAACCATCTCTTAATTGCTTTTTACATTAATAATGTAAACCCTATAATAAGTTCATTCGAAAAACAAAAAACCATTCAATCCTTACTAAGCTAAAAAATAAAATGAACAAAGCACCCATAAAGCGTATTTTTCGCAGCCTTTTTCTTATAGTCCTAGCTTGTAGTTTATCAGGCTGTATTTATTGGATAAGAGCTTATCAAACCTATTTACAGATGGGTGAATTTGACCATTACTTTAGCACGGTCACAACTGATGAATTTACACTACAATTTAAAGAACCTATTTTATATAGCAAAGACTTCGTCTCTTTATCAAAGCTCTATCCTACTGAAGACCTTCCTACTCCAGAAGGCAGACGATGGCGATACTGGTTCCATAAAGTTGATGCTAGCAATAAATTAATTGTTCCGGAGATTAAATTTTATTCTGAATTAAAATTTAATAAAGAAAATCGAATCATTGCATGGTCATTTTCTTCATTATTCTTACAAATTGCCCCGCCAAAATTTCTTGAAATTTCTTTACGCTCAATTGGTGGCGCTGAAATTGATGAGGAAAAAAGACAACTCCGCGCTAGCAGTCAATTTTTGGATAAAATTTCTGCTGATTTACCCAAAAAACAGACCGTTATCGCTCAGTTAGGTGAGCCACTAGAGATTAAAGATGAGGGCGAAACAGAAGTGTATGTTTATCACTTTCTCTTAGAAACTCCTCGTATCGAAGAAGGTTATGAAGATCGCGCTTTAAGTGAAGTACAAATCAGTTTTGATAAAAAAACACAAGAACTCGTTCGAATGAGCGGTCGATTTGCGGGCCTTAAAGTCTCTATCAACTATCGAAAATTCCTAAATTAGCCCTTATAAATTTCACTAACTATTACCAGAGATAAAGCCCACGCTAACTATTTACATCAGACCCTTTCAATAGGTCTGATGTAAATATCCTACGCTAACGTAAAGCTGTTAAAATAAAACATTATGTGCCCTGTAATTGCCTGAACAGAGGCGACACTATTAATCTGACCATAACCCACCAAAACAATGACAACACAACCCACTAAAGACTTAGCTACTTTCGCCAATCCACAACAAGAACGTGATTATACAATACGCATTGATATTCCTGAGTTCACTTGTCTTTGTCCAATGACAGGTCAACCAGACTTCGCAACTATCCAAATCGAATATGTGCCTGCTGCACTGTGTGTTGAATTAAAAGGCCTTAAACTTTATATGTGGTCTTTTCGCGAGCAAGGTGCCTTTCATGAAGCTATTACCAATGAAATTCTTAATGACATTGTCAAAGCCATAGCGCCTAACTTTATGCGAATTCGTGCTGAATTTAATGTACGCGGCGGTATTTATACAACGGTTGTTGTTGAACATAGAAACGAGAACTGGCAAGCGCCAGAATTAGTAAACCTGCCTTAATCTACGTATCACTAAAAATAGACCGAACTGTGTTAATCAAGTGACTTATTACTGCAAGCATTAACCATTAAGAAAAGCGGTTACTCGACTTAAAAAAAATAAAGATTATTCATGACTATTAAAGAAGCATTTACCACGTTGCCCCAATACATTTTACCTCATCATGCCTTATCTAAGTTGATGAGTAAGCTTACCCATTGTGAAAATAAAACCTGGAAAAATCTGTTTATCAGACAAATCATTAGACATTACGGTGTCAACATGGATGAGGCACTTGAACCAGACATTAATGCCTTTAAAAGTTTTAATCACTTTTTTACCCGAGAACTTAATCCCGACGTCAGACCTTTGGCGACTGAGCGAAATGCCATCGCGAGTCCTGCTGATGGTGTGGTCAGTCAGGCCGGCAATATTACCAATGGCAAAATCTTTCAAGCCAAAGGTAAAAGCTTTACGGCGACTGACTTGTTAGGTGGCGATGCCGAACGTGCCGAACCCTTTAATAATGGCGTGTTTACCACTATTTATCTGTCACCTAAAGATTATCACCGCCTGCACATGCCTTTGACGGGTACGTTAAGAGAAATGGTGCATATTCCCGGTCGATTATTCAGTGTAAATACGGCTACTACAAATTCCGTCCCCGGATTATTTGCCAGAAATGAACGCGTAGCTGCAATATTCGACACCGATGCAGGCCCAATGGCTTTAATATTGGTCGGCGCTATATTTGTGTCCAGTATTGAAACCGTCTGGCATGGTGTCGTTACGCCGCCCAGCATTACCTCCGTGCGACGCTGGCTGTATCAAGAAAATGCACCTGTGCTAAAAATTGGCGAAGAAATGGGCCGCTTTAATATGGGATCTACTATTATTGTTTTATTTGCCAAAGACCAAGCGCAATGGAACCCAGACTTTACCGCGGACAAAATAGTGAAATTGGGCGAACATATCGGCAATACTTTACCGTAGTTATTACTAAACCTCGGGGCTTTCTAGACAATGAATAAGGTTACCCGCTTGAATTGTATGGGTAACTCGACCTTTAAAAGTCTGCCCCCAAAAGGGTGTATTTATGCCCTGACTTTTCCAGTTGTCTGAATTAACTTGCCACGCTAGCAGAGCATCAAACACACACACATCTGCGGCAAAGCCTACTGTTAATGCACCGCTATTAATTCCCAAAACACGCGCTGGATTTCCACTCAAGGACGCAATGCCCTGCTCCAAACTTATAACACCTTCAGTGACTAATTTGAGCATTAATGGCAACAACGTTTCTAAAGACGCTACACCTGGCTCTGTCTCAGGAAATGCGCCCAATTTGGCATCTAAATCATGCGGCTGATGATCGGAGCAAATACTGTTAATCGTCCCACTAGCCAAAGCTTGCCTCAGATACTGGCGATCCGAATCAGTCCGTAAAGGCGGTAAAACATGGTAATTACTATCGAAAGGAATAATGTCATTTTCAGTTAAATGCAATTGATGAATGGCCACATCAGCACTTACCTGCAAACCATATTTTTTAGCTTGATGAATTTTAATCACTGAACTCTTACAACTTAATTGGCCAAAATGTACTCGACAGCCGGTGAGTTCGACCAATTCTAAACATTGAGCCAAAGCAATTGTTTCTGCCGCTTCTGGAATGCTAGGCAAGCCATAGCGCGTGGCAAACGCGCCTTCATGCGCGCAACCATTATTACTCAACCAATAATCATTGGGGCGAAACATGACCAATAAATCATGACTAGCGGCATATTCCAGCGCCCGTCTTAAGATCAATAAGTTTCCCACCGGCTGATTTGCATTACCAACGGCAATACATCCTGCCTGCTTAAGCGTTAACATGGAGGTTAGCTCAGTCCCCTCTAACTTACGAGTAAGTGCGGCAATTGGATAGATTTGTGGAAAATTGGCTTTCTTCGCCAACTCTTTAATGAGTTCGGCGACAGCGGGGGTATCAACTACTGGACTCGTATCTGGCTGTAGACATAAGGTCGTAACGCCCGCACTTGCAGCCGCCACCGTTTCACTTTTAAACGTCGCTTTACGGCTTTGTCCAGGCTCACGTAAACGCGTACTTAAATCAATAAAACCGGGACAGACTATTTTATTTTGGGCATTAATAATTTGATCCGCCTTAAATCCGGGCGGCTCCTCATTAACTGAAATTATTTTTCCATCCGCTATATAGACAGAACCAACACGATTTATTTTATTGACTGGATCAATAATCTGACCCTGTTTGATATGTATTTGACTCATCACATAACTCCCTGTTTTTGCATCGCCATCGCCATAATCGCCATACGAATAGCGATGCCATTACTTACTTGCTTAAGTATCACTGATTGTGGGCCATCCGCTACTTTTGAATCAATCTCCACGCCACGATTGATAGGGCCTGGGTGCATAACAATAGCATCAGGTTTAGCTATTTTTAGTTTTTCTTCAGTTAAGCCAAAACATTTAAAATACTCACTCTCACTAGGCAATAATGCCGAAGTCATGCGCTCTTTCTGTAAACGCAACATGATAACGACATCAATATCTTTAAGTCCTGCCGTCAAATTATGAAAAACATTAACTCCCAAACTTTCAACATGAGCTGGCAATAAAGTTTTTGGGGCAATCACTCTAACCTCTGCTACACCCAAGGTATTTAGGGCTTGGATCTGCGATCTAGCAACCCTTGAATGTAAAATATCACCAATAATAGCCACCCTTAAAGGCGAGAAGTCCTTTTTAATTTGCCTAATAGTAAACATATCCAGCATGGCTTGAGTGGGATGCGCATGCTGTCCATCTCCTGCATTGATAACGCTAATATGAGGAGCGGTTTGTTGCGCAATAAAATGGGCTGCGCCACTGATTGAATGCCGAACAATGAACATATCAACAAACATTGCTTCCAAATTTCGAATAGTATCAAGCAAGCTTTCGCCTTTAGACGTCGAAGACGTCGAAATACTCATGCTTAAAACATCCGCAGATAAGCGATTAGCCGCAAGCTCAAAAGTCGTTCTCGTCCGCGTGCTATTTTCAAAAAATAGATTAACAATAGTCTTACCTCGTAAAAGAGGTACTTTTTTAATTTGATGATCTCCGATACCAATAAAGGACTCTGCCACATCCAGAATTTCTGTCAACAAGCTTTTTGGCAGACCGTCAATGGTCAAGAAATGCTTAAGTTTGCCTTCCGAATTTAACTGAATATTTTCACTCATGTTATGCTGCCGAATCTAAGGTTTGTAACTCAATAGCCAATGGTTCAGGGCCAATTAATTTAATCCGCTGCCCCTTCTTCAATTTTATACTCGTCCCAACACAATCAGGGGATAAAGGTATCTGCCTACCGTCACGCTCTATTAACACCGCCAGAATAATTTGATTAGGCCGGCCGTAATCAAAAATCTCGTTAAGCGCCGCTCTAATGGTTCTTCCTGTATAAAAAACATCGTCTATCAAGATAATGTCACGACCCTCAATATGAGGCGGTAACTGACTAGGTTTAACATTGGGATTAACACCAATTTGCGAAAAATCGTCACGATAAAAAGATATATCGAGTAAGCCCAATGGCTCAGTTAGTTTCAGCCGCTGGTACATTTGCTCAGCAACCCAAACGCCCCCTGTGCGAATTCCGATCATAACAGGGTCAATTAATTGCCTTTCGCTGATCGTACGCTTTAACTGGACTTCTAGTTTATTGAGTAAATCGTGTATTTCTAGCACTTACTAATCCTTATTTTTAAAATCATTTAGCCAAGACTGCAAGATAAGTTGGGCGGCCAACTGATCCTGAACCTCCCAAAGCTTAGCCGCATTAACACTAACTTCATCAAATAACATTTGTTTAGCCTCAAATGTTGATAGAGCCTCATCTTGCTTATGAACAGGCAGTTGATAACGGCCTTCCAATTGGTTACAGAATTTTATAATGCGCGGCGTAACGGGGTTATCAGAACCATCTGCCTGCCTAGAAATACCAACGACTAAGCCGATCGGACGCCATTCGGCTATGAGTTTGGTAATGATTTGCCAATCTGGACTTTGATTAATAGATCGAATAGTTTGTAACGGACTCGCTGAAGCTGTAACAGTTTGTCCTACTGCAACGCCTATTTTTTTATAACCGAAATCGAAACCCAAATAGGTATCTGCACTGGTTTTTGTCAATAATGGATCTTGCATAACTAGGATGATATTTAATGAAAAATTCAAAGAAAGATAACAAACAATTTATTGGGAGCACTTTAAAAGCACACCCTCTTTATAGACTAAACACTTACTTAACGCTTAAATGAATCTTAGCCATGTCCCGCTTGAATTGTTAACTGATTAATATCAATGCCAATTTGCTCGCCTGCTTTTTGCCACCGCAGATCAATAGGCGTATCAAACAAAACGCTTTTATTATAAGGGGTGTTTAACCAAGCATTCGCTAACATTTCCTGTTCCAATTGCCCCTCACCCCAACCTGCATAACCTAAAGCCACTAAATACTGCTCAGGTCCTTTGCCATCAGCAATTGCTTCAATAACATCACGCGACGTCGTTAAAGACACGGCTTCAGAAATAGCCAGCGTGTTATCCCATGATCCACAAGGAGTATGGAGAACAAATCCACGCTCTTGTTGTACTGGCCCGCCCGCATAAACAAAAACTTCGGATGCGTCGTGTGCGGTAACCGCTATGTTCATTTGCCTAAAAATTTCACCTAACTTCATATCCGTTAACCTATTGACCACTAAACCTAAAGCGCCTGCTTCATTGTGCTGGCACATGTAGGTAACGGAGTGAAAAAAGTTAGGGTCAGACAAGCCAGGCATTGCAATGACAAACTGATTGTTGAGGTAAGTAGCTATATTCATAGGGTCCTAGTATCAAAGGTTATGGCCAGTTACGCAACTATATTATCGTGTGACCAGACCTGATTCATCGGAGAATTTCCAAACACGAGTAATCACCAAAACATCAAGTTCTTTCATTAATTCTAAAGGTAAAGGTGGGAAAGGCGCACTCATACGCACAATTTTTATAGCCGCGTCATCAAGTTCAAGACTTCCTGAGGATTTATTGATACGAATACTATAAATAGTTCCATCTGCCTTAATACCAACGTCCATAGTTAAGGTGCCAGAAAAATTTTTCTTAGCCGCTGCTTCAGGATAATTAAGATTTCCTGTTCGCTCAACCTTGCTTTCCCAATCTTTCATATATTGTGCGGCCACATATTTATGGGCACTCACCGAATCAACAAATTTTATTTTGGTTTGATCGGCACTAGGCTGGCTTTGTCTTATTTCTGTTCCTAATTGCGCTAATTGTTGCTGTAACAATTCCGGCGTCAATTGTGGTCTTTCTTTAACCTCACTAACGACGTCATCTTTACTAGCGCTCATATCAGACTTTTTAACATCTTGATGAGTAATTACCTTTTTTAACGCTTTAGGTTTACTCACTTCAGGCGCCATCTTGTTAATTTGTTTTTCTTGACGACTTTCCTTACTCGGAAGTTTTTGCGGCGGTGGTTCTGATTTTTTAGCTTCCTCACCAGCGCCCAACTGATTGTCCGGCGCTAAAAAATCCGCTTTTTCCGGCTCCTCTTTTACACTCGGATTAACCAGCGTAATTTCTATTGCTTTGTTAGTTGTTACAGGTTGAATGCCGGAAAAATTAACCCCCATTATAAAAATAATGTGAGCAACAACCGCTACCAATATAGCTATCAACAATAAATTATTACTATTGGGTAAGTCCGAAGGAGGAGCGACAATCGCCTTATTTTCCATATTATTGAAGATTTTTTTCTATATGATCCATCAACAATCCCGCTATATTAAGACCAAATTGCTGATCTAACTCCTGAACACAAGTTGGACTGGTCACATTAATTTCGGTCAATTTATCACCAATGACATCTATCCCTACAAATATCAAACCCTTTTCTCGTAACGTTGGCCCCACCTGATTGGCGATCCACCGATCTTGTTCCGTTAATTCACGACCTTCCGCACGCCCTCCAGCTGCCAGATTGCCACGTGTTTCGCCCTGTGAAGGAATACGAGCCAGCGCATAGGGGACAGCTTCTCCATTAATCAATAAAATACGCTTATCCCCCTCTTTAATTTCCGGCAAGTACTTTTGAGCCATAACATAACGACTATTGTACTGCGTCATCGTTTCAAGAATAACACTAAGATTGGGATCATCTTTACGCAAATGAAAAATTGACGTCCCCCCCATACCATCAAGGGGCTTTAAAATAATTTCTCCCTGCTCGTGCAAAAAACTTCTAATTCTAGAGGGCTCTCTAGTCACTAATGTTTCTGCGCAACATTGCGGAAACCACGCAGTAAAAAGCTTTTCATTAGCATCCCGCAACGATTGCGGTTTATTAACGACATAAACACCCCTACTTTCAGCTTGTTCTAGCAAATAAGTCGCATAAATATACTCCTGATCAAAAGGAGGATCCTTGCGCATCATAATGACATTCAACTCATCTAATGGAATGTCTTGCTCAGTATCAAACTGATACCATTTCTGGGTATCACGTTGCACGGTTATTGTTCTAGTTCTGGCAAAGGCCCTGCCATTCCTTAAAAACAAATCATTAAGCTCCATGTAATGCAACTCCCACCCCCTAGCCTGAGCCTCGAGTAATATAGCAAAACTGGTGTCTTTTTTAATGTTGATGTGATCAATGGAGTCCATGACCATACCGAGTTTAATTGGCATTTTTGTCCTGTTTAATAACTTAAGAAGAAGTGTATTGGTCTTATTTTATAGATTGTTATTTACCTTGAAAAGATTTTTTGGTATAAAGACGGGCTAACTTTTAAATTTAGGCGCACCAAGAGGTTAATTATGTCTAGAGTATGTCAAGTAACAGGCAAACAACCCGTTACAGGTAACAACGTTTCACACGCAAACAACAGAACGAAAAGACGTTTCCTTCCCAATCTGCAACATCACAGATTTTGGGTAGAAAGCGAAAATCGTTGGGTTCGTCTTAGAATATCAACAAAAGCAATGCGTATTATCGATAAAAACGGCATCGATGCAGTTTTAGCCGATTTACGTAAAAATGGCACAAAAGTTTAAGGAGATAAAAAATGCGCGATAAAATCAAACTGATCTCTACCGAAGGAACAGGTCACTTTTACACTACTACAAAAAACAAACGTACTATGCCTGAAAAAATGGAGGTCAAAAAATTTGACCCTGTTGTTCGCAAACACGTTATTTATAAAGAAGCTAAAATCAAATAGTCACCAGACTTTGATAAACTTCTTGCAAGGTGCTCAGGATAACTACACTAAATTTTAGCCGTAGTTATCTGGCTTTGCTACACACCCCCCAATTAACGCTTATATATTTCAACAATATATTCTGGTAATCGAACGTATCTTTTAGTCCCACAACCCTTCAATTATAAAGTCCTCTAAAAAACTGACTTTATATCCACTGATTGTCTCGAGTCTCCCTCATTAAATACACAGCAAGCCAGCTAATTGCTGCGGCTAACGAAACATAACCCCCTACCCAATCCAACCCACCATAAGCCACCAAACGTTGAGCCAGATAAGGCGCAAACGAAGCACCAAGAATTCCCCCTAGATTATAGGCTGTTCCAGAGCCTGTATAACGAAGATGAGGTGGGAACAACTCAGGCAACAAGGCGCCCATCGGCGCAAATATCGCCCCCATTAAAAACAACTCCAGCGACAAAAAAATCGTAATTATCAATGGCGACCCTGAGTTAAGCATGGGTTCCAAGGCAAATCCTGACAAAAAGGCGCCACTGCAAGCCACAAGCAAAACAGGGCGCCGACCAAAGTGATCAGCTGCCCAAGCAGATAATGGGGTAGCTGCTGCCATGAAAATAACAGCCACGCTTAAAATCCCAAGAAAATACTGTCGCGGTATATTTAAGGTAGTCGTCCCATAGCTCAGAGAAAAAACCGTTGAAATATAAAATAAAGCATAACAGACTACCATTGCCAAAGCGCCTAAAATCAATGCCCCCCAATGAAACTTAACAACTTCTTTGATCGGCAAAACAACCAGTTGATCCTGCTGTAACACTTTAACAAACACGGGCGTCTCTAACAGCGCCAGACGAGCATACAAACCAATCATAACTAAAATTGAGCTTGCAAGAAACGGAAGCCGCCAACCCCAATCTTTAAAGGCTTGCTCGGTCAAAAAGTGCGCCAGCAGAAAAAAACTACCTGTTGCCAAAAGAAAGCCAACGGGCGGCCCTAATTGAGGAAACATTCCATATAAGCCACGTTTACCTGCCGGTGCGTTTTCAGTTGCCAGCAACGCGGCGCCACCCCACTCACCCCCCAACCCTATGCCCTGACCAAAACGGCAACAACATAACAATATAGACGCCCATACACCAATATCACTATATCCAGGCAAACAGCCAATTAATGTTGTAGACACGCCCATTACTATTAATGAGACGACCAAGGTTGTTTTTCGTCCAATTCGATCACCGAAATGTCCAAACAACATCGCGCCCAACGGACGCGTTAAAAAAGCGACCGAAAAAGTAAGAAAAGCATTAAGCATTTGCGTTGCTTGACTACCATCAGGGAAAAATACAGGCCCAATTACCAGGGCAGTCGCCATTCCATAAATATAGAAATCATAGAATTCAATGGCTGTTCCAATAAAACTTGCCAAAGCAATACGAGTAACCGAAGAAGCAGTGATAACTTTAGACACTTTTAACCTACTATTTTTATAAAGTAATTTAAGCAACGCCGACACCCATTTATCAGCACTCCTTTAATAAACGGGTATTACCAAACATTAGCTAACAGTGGGTATTGTCGCACTTTTCCTTGCACAGTAAAGCGCTGACTACCTGATAATAAATTACTTTACCCTGCATAATCATAATCCCGCTTTAACTTTATTTTTTTATGTTACTGGCTCATTAATATATCTTGCAGGCAATAAACGACAGGGTGTACCCTGAACCTTGGATAGCTTAGAAAAAATAATAAAAATCACCTAAACTATTCTTAAATGTTCTACTGACACTGTTTAAGTATTACCCAATCACAGAGAAGGCAGTGCCTAAAAAAGTATAAACAAATATAACCAAAAAATGGCTGATAGAGGCTTATTAATAAACCTCTTTTTCAGTTATATTTATTGACATGTATAATATACAAAGCAATAAACAATCCTTAACTATGAGAAGTCAACTATGTCTAATTTTCCGATTGATCTTGGCGCCTATCAGCGCATAACTTTAGATCCCAGCATTAATACCCTGACCACCCAACAAAGAGATAGCCTTAAAGCTAATATCCAACTGTGTCGCGACGCAATTGTATTCTTTACTGCTACGGGTGCAGCGAGAGGCGTTGGCGGACATACGGGCGGTCCCTACGATACAGTGCCAGAAGTTATGATTATGGACGCTTTATTTCGTGGCTCTGCTAATGGGTTTGTACCTATATTTTTTGATGAAGCTGGACACCGTGTAGCCACTCAATACCTGATGTCTACGCTTAATGGCGATTTGCCAGCTGAACGCTTAATGGAATACCGCGCAGCCCATTCCCATTTACCAGGCCACCCTGAACTAGGCTTTACACCTGGTGTAAAATTTAGTTCAGGACGTTTAGGTCACATGTGGCCTTATGTCAATGGTGTAGCTATTGCTAACCCACGTAAAGTTGTATTTTGCCTAGGCTCTGATGGATCGCAACAAGAAGGAAATGATGCAGAAGCTGCACGTTTAGCGGTTGCTCAAGGCCTCAATGTTAAACTGATCATCGATGACAATGATGTAACTATTGCCGGCCATCCCTCTAAATATCTAACTGGTTGCACTACCGCTAAAACATTAGCGGGTCAAGGCGTAACCGTATTGGAAGGCGATGGCGAAGATCTTGACGATTTATATAAACGTATCTGCCTAGCTATCAACACTGACGGCCCTGTTGCTGTGATTAATCATCGTCCTATGTGTCCTGGTATTGTTGGCTTAGAAGGCTCAACCCACGGCCATGACGTCATTTCTGTAAAAGTAGCGGTTGAATACTTAGAATCTCGCGGTCAACAAGCAGCAGCTGATCACCTTAAAGAAATTAAAGCACCCAAAAATGATGCTATATTCTTGGGATCAAGTGATAAATGGGACGCCAACCGCAACGTGTTTGGTGATGCGGCTGTTGAAATTCTAGGCCGCCTAAGTGAAGCTGAGCGCTATGAAAAAGTAAGAGTTATCGACAGCGATCTTGAAGGCTCTTGTGGCCTATTCAAAATTCACGCCGCCTTCCCTGAAGTCTTTATTTCATCCGGTATTATGGAGCGTGGTAACTTTTCAGCAGCGGCCGGCTTTGGTATGGAAGCTGGAAAACAAGGTATTTTTGGTACTTTTAGTGCTTTCCTAGAAATGTTGCTTTCAGAAATCACCATGGCACGTTTAAATAACTCAAACGTACTGAGTCATTTCTCACATTCTGGCATTGATGACATGGCGGACAACACATGCCATTTCGGTCTAAACAATATGTTTGCCGACAACGGTTTAAGTGATGGCTTTGCAACCAATCTTTACTTTCCAGCAGATCCGCTGCAAATGAAAGCGTGTTTAGAAACTATCTTCTTTAATCCTGGTTTACGTTTTGTCTTTTCAACCCGCTCTAAAGTACCGACTATTTTAAATACTGATGGTGAAGATTACTTTGGTGGAGACTACAAATTTGTCTCTGGCAAAGATGAAGTTATCCGCGAAGGTACACAAGGTTATATTGTTAGTTTCGGTGAATCATTATATCGTGCATTAGACGCCGTAGAACGTCTCAAACAAGAAGGTATTGATGTTGGCTTAATCAACAAACCTACATTAAATGTTATTGATGAAGATATGATGACCAAAATTGGTAATTCACCAATGGTCTTAATCGTTGAGTCTTATAATAAAAAGACGGGATTAGGTAGTCGTTTTGGCTCTTGGTTGCTAGAGCGTGGCCTGACACCAAAATACGCACACATTGCTACCCATAAAGAAGGTTGTGGTGGTCTATGGGAACAATTCCCACATCAAGGCATTGATCCAGCAGGCATCATGGCCAAAACAAAAGAACTTTTAAAAGTTTAACCGTTAAAATAGACATTTTAATGTCGGCCCCCTTTGGAATCATTTTGATACCTGAGGGGTAAATAAAGCCCTTGTCTTATGGCAAGGGCTTTTTTATTGCCCATAATTTTTCATATACTCTAAATCTATTATTTTTAAACCCATTACTTATGCTAATAAAATCTAAGCTCCCACTTTATTTTCAAGTAGTTATTGGCGCGGCTATTGGAACAACACTGGGAGTGCTATTCGGGCAAGAACCTTACTTAGGTGGCTTGTTAACCAATGACATCTTAGGTCAATTAGGCATGCTGGTTATTCGCTTATTGAAAATGCTGGCAACACCCCTTATTTTTCTGGCAATTTTAGATTCCATAATTAGCTCCGACATCAACTTTCGTCATGGTGCTCGATTATTAGCCATTTGTAGTGTTAATTTATGTGTGGCTATGCTGATTGGCTTAACGATTATGAATAGCTTTACACCAGGAGAATCATGGAGTGGTCATATTCAGACGTTATCATCACACTTACCCACTGAAGCAACTAGAACCCCACTTAAAACTGCACCAGAA